>CAIXED010000009.1 GCA_903918375.1 uncultured Pseudomonadota bacterium
TCAAGCCTTAGTGATCGACACCCAAGGCATCGATCCGGTCAATCCTGATCCGAACGGCAACGCTAGCTTAGCGATCACAGCGATTACCGAAGACACCGGTTCCAGCTCGACTGACTTTGTCACCAACGATACCGCCTTATTCGTCAGCGGTACCGTGACTAACTTTGTCAGCACCGGTGCAGCAGCGGGCGACACCATCCGTGTGCAAATCGTCAACAGCAGCAATGCGGTAGTGGCGGTGGAATATGTGACGCCGGTTAATGGCCGTTGGACGTTGAGCCGTGAAACCAGCGCTTTAGCCGATGGTAATTACACCATTAAAGCGGCGATTGTTGATAAAGCCGGTAACATCGTCAAAGCAGCGGCGAATCAAGCCTTAGTGATCGACACCCAAGGCATCGATCCGGTCAATCCTGATCCGAACGGCAATGCCAGCTTAGCGATCACCGCGATTACTGAAGACACTGGTTCTAGCTCGACTGACTTTGTCACCAACGATACTGCGTTATTAGTCAGCGGTACCGTGCAAGGCTTTGTGAGCACCGGCGCGGCCGCGGGTGACTCGATACGGGTGACAATTTTTGACAGCAATAATAAAGAAGTGGCCAAAGAATATGTCAAACCGGTATTTGTAACAGAGGTCAATGGTATTTGGTCTTTAAGCAAGGAAACTGTCGCCTTGGCTGATGGCAACTACACCATTAAAGCGGCGATTGTCGATAAAGCCGGTAACATCGTCAAAGCGGCAGCGGATCAAACGCTGGTGATTGATACCCAAGGGGTTGATCCGCTGAAGCCCGATCCAAATGCTAACGCCAGCTTAGCAATTACGGCGATTACCGAAGATACCGGCTCAAGCTCATCTGACTTTGTGACTAACGATACTGCTATCTTGGTGAGTGGTACCGTGCAAGGCTTTGTTAGCACCGGTTTGGCAACGGGTGACACGATTCGGGTGACGATAGTTGACAGTAATAACAGAGAAGTCGCTAAAGAATATGTCACGCCTGTAAATGGCATTTGGACCCTCAGCAAAGAAACTTCTATTTTGGCGGATGGTAATTACACGATTAAAGCAGCGATTGTCGATAAAGCCGGCAACATCGTCAAAGCGGGTGCGAATCAAACATTGGTGATTGACACCCAAGGGATTGATCCGGTGAAGCCGGATCCAAACGAGAAAGCGACTTTGGCTATCACCAAGATCACCGAAGATACCGGCTCAAGCGCGTCTGACTTTGTGACTAACGATACTGCCATCTTGGTGAGTGGTACCGTGCAAGGCTTTGTTGGGACCGGTTTGGCGACGGGTGACACGATTCGAGTGACGATAGTTGACAGTAATAACAAGGAAGTCGCTAAAGAATATGTCACGCCTGTAAATGGCATTTGGACACTGAGCAAAGAAACTTTTATTTTGGCGGATGGTAATTACATCATCAAAGCCGCGATTGTTGATAAAGCCGGTAATCTGGTCAAAGCGGCAACGGATCAAGCGCTAGTGATTGATACGAAAGGTATTGATCCGGTGAAGCCCGATCCAAATGAGAAAGCGACTTTGGCTATCACCAAAATCACCGAGGATACCGGTTCAAGCGCGTCTGACTTTGTAACTAACGATACCGCCATCTTGGTAAGTGGTACCGTGCAAGGCTTTGTTAGCACCGGTTTGGCAACGGGTGACACGATTCGGGTGACGATAGTTGACAGTAACAATAAAGAAGTTGCTAAAGAATATGTCACGCCTGTAAATGGCATTTGGACACTGAGCAAAGAAACTTCTATTTTGGCGGATGGTAATTACATCATCAAAGCCGCGATTGTTGATAAAGCCGGTAATCTGGTCAAAGCGGCAACCGATCAAGCTTTGGTGATTGATACGAAAGGTATTGATCCGGTGAAGCCCGATCCAAATGCCAACGCCAGCTTAGCAATTACCGCGATTACCGAAGACACAGGCTCAAGCTCGACTGACTTTATCACTAGCGATACTGCCTTGTTAGTCAGTGGCACGGTGACTAACTTTGTCAGCACTGGTGCGGCCGCGGGTGACACCATCCGTGTGCAGATCGTCAATAGCAGCAATGTAGTAGTGGCGGTTGAATACGTGACGCCAGTTAATGGTAAATGGACGTTGAGTAAAGAAACCAGTGCTTTAGTCGATGGTAGCTACACCATAAAAGCGGCGATTGTCGATAAAGCGGGTAACCTAGTCAAAGCCGCTGCCGATCATGCCTTAGTAATTGATACCAAAGGCATTGATCCGGTCACTCCTGATCCAAACGAGAAAGCGACTATCGCGACGACATCAATTACTCAGGATACTGGGGTTAGTTCTAATGACTTTATTACTAGTGATAACGCGATCTTGGTTAGCGGTAGCGTGCAAGGCTTTGTCAATACTGGTGTTGCAATAGGCGATAAAGTTAGAGTCAGTATTGTTGATGTAATGGGTAAAAAAGTTGCTGAAGAGTATGTAACACCTGTAAATGGTGTTTGGACGCTGAGCAAAGAAACTGCTGTTTTAGCGGATGGAAACTACACCATTAATGCAGCGATTGTTGATAAAGCCGGCAATATTATTAAAGCTGCGACCAATCAAAAACTGGTTATTGATACGCAAAAAATTCCTACACCTACTATTGCTGCCGATATGACTGCAGCAACGGATACTGGTGTTAGTAATACTGACAACATCACTGCGAGAACCACGCCAACATTCAGTTTGGGAGTACTGCCTGCTGATGCCGTTAATGTGAAAATAGTCATTGATAATGTTCTGGTTAATGCCGCTATATCAAAAGACGCTAATGGCAATACTTTAGTGATACCAACTTCAGTAATTAAGGATGGGGTTCATACTATTGCTTATAAATTAGTCGATACTGCTGGCAATATTAGTGATTTAAGTCCAGCTCTGACATTCACTGTAGACACGGTTGCCCCGACGATTGCGATTACTAGCGATAAAACCAAATTGGTCTACGATCCAACCACGTCATCTGTCCAAACTGCAAAGATAACCTTCACCCTTAGTGAAGTATCAAGGAATTTTGTTTGGGATGGTACGGACGGTGATATTGCTGTAAGTGGTGGTGATTTAAGTGAGCTGACGCAAAGTAGCACCGACCCCAAAGTCTACACAGCGATTTTTACACCATATGCCAACAGTACGATCAATGGTGTGATTAGCGTTGCTAGTAAAAAGTTTACTGATCTAGCTGGTAATGTTAATGCTGATGGTGCTGATGCTAATAACAACGTCACTATGCAGACCAACACCTATCCAGATACGACTGCGCCTACGCTTAATATCACGTTGGATAAAAGTACGCTGAAGATGGGGGCAACCGGTTTGGTGACGTTCACCTTTAGTGAAAGAGTGCTTAATTTTGATTCGGCAGACATTAGTATTGCTGGTGCACAAGGCACTATTAGTGCGCCAGTGCAATCCACCACAGACCCCAAAGTTTGGACAGCGATATTTACACCGACCAATAATATTGAAGATACAAGCAATATTATTAGTGTTGCTAATAATAGCTATACGGATTTGTCATATAACAATGGGGTTGGCAATAGTAGCGCTAACTTTGTAATTGATACCAAGGCACCTACTGTCGCTGTCAGTATGTCAAACACTAATCTTGCTAATGGTCAGACATCCACGGTGACATTCAAGTTTTCTGAAGCTATTGACGCTACTAGTTTTACTGCTTCGGATATTTCGGTAACACACGGTGCTTTGTCGGGTTTGAGACAAGTTAACGCTACCCAATGGACAGCGACCTATACTCCAGTATCCAATACCAATACCACTAGCGATCATATTACTGTGGCTAACCTCAGTTACACCGATGTTGCTGGAAATAATGGTACAGGTGGTCAATCGACTTTCAACGTTGATACCCGTTTTAGTCAAGATGCTGCTGGTTGGGGGCTTGGGTCGAGCGGATCATGGTCAAATGGTTCCGGTGTAACGACTAATTTTACTATGTACATTACGTTCAACAGTGCTTTAGTCGGTGCTAGAGTTGTTATCTACCAAAATAATAATGTATTTACTAGTTTTACAGTTGATGGCAGCACTAATAACTATAGCTGGGGGGATTTATCTACTAGCAGTTATTCCGGTTTCTACCGTGCTGATATGACCTACCAAGGCCAAACTATCACTATGAAAGGTATGCTAAGAGCCAGTACCCAAGGCATCGAATCTGGTTTTTCTACTATTAGTCCGTTAGTTTTGGATTTGAATGGTGATGGTGTCCAAACGGTTGCATCGACTGAAGGTGTGGAGTTCGACTTGCAAGGTGCAGGGTTTAATCAGTCGGTAGGCTGGGTTGATAAGCATGATGGTTTACTGGCTTTGGACTTAAATGGTGATGGTCAAATTAATAATGGATTGGAGTTGTTTGGTAATAACACCAAACTGTTGAATGGCGGTAAGGCTCAAGACGGTTGGCAAGCGCTGTCGCAATACGACAGTAATAATGACGGCAAGATTGATAGTGCTGATGCTGTATTTGGCAAACTGAAGGTTTGGGTAGATGCCAATAGTGATGGGGTGACTGAAGCAGGCGAGTTAAGCACTTTAGCGGACCAACATATCGCTAGCATTAACCTTAATCCCGATAATTCCAATGTTAAGCAAAATGGTAACTTGTTGGTAGGCTCTGCGTCTTATACAAATACTGATGGCGCTACTCATCAGGTAGTTGATGCTTGGTTCAAAGTTGAGCTTGATAACACCATTGACTTGTCCAAAGTAGCTGATGCTGATAAGCCAACTCGGATTGATATGTCCGCTGATGCTTCAGCTAACACCGTTAAGTTAACTTTGAATGATGTCTTGGCAGTGCCCACTACCGATGGTGTTCACCAGTTGATATTGAAGGGTGATGCCAATGATAGTGCTGATGTCAACTTAGTTGATTGGGCGAGCAAAGGGGCTTCGGTCATTGATAATGGTCACACCTATGCAGTCTATGATGCTGTTAATGGTGCGGCTGCACAATTACTGATTGATCAAGCTATGCTGAATGCTGGTCATGTAAGTTGAGGGAATAAATCATGTAATCATCATCTGTGAATGCATGAGTCTGTTGTAAAAATTACTTTGCTCTGGCCTGCGTGTTGCGTGGGTCGGAGCATAGTCTTAAAAAATCCATATCTAAATCAATTTCTTATTCGATTTCATTTACGAATCACTTCCAATTCCATCGCCTGTCAATCTAGGCTTGCAATCATTTACATCTCTTACAAAAAATTCTCGGTAATTGATTTTTATGAGCTTGTAAAAACAGTTAACGAGAATTTTTTGTTAATTAATGTTAATTATTTAATATTATTTAACATTTAATCGTATTTTGATATGTTTATCTAAAAATATCGTTTTTATTTGTAATCATTCTGTAATATTTTATTCGTAAAATAACTAATAATCTTATATCACTTTGTTTTTTATGAATCCTGAGCTTAAGTTGGTGTTTTATTCTGAGAATAAAGAGTTTTCAGATATTGAGTTTACTGAGGATTTTCAGAGAATAGATAGCATGATTAGTGCTTATGATTCTCAAGGTGAAGGTCCATTAAGAAAAGGCGAGCAACCTTTTCAATGGAGTGTGGTTGAAACTGTTTCGCGTCATTTGCTAAGCACTTCACCTGATTTGCGAGTTGCTATTTGGTTTTTGCGAGCAAGCCTTGTACAGCAGGGTTTGCAAGGGCTTGTTGAAGGGATTTCTATTATCACTGAAATCATGCTTTTGCCTAAAAATCGTATCTTCCCAGCGGCAATGGATGATGAATCGCCTAGAGAAATTCATGCTATTTCATTAGCTTGGCTTGCCGGTCAGCAATTTATATTTGGATTGCGAGCGGCATTGATTGATAAAAATGCGACATATACTGTGGCTGATTTAATTGATTCGCCAGAGGTTTCTGCGTCTTTAAAAAATGCAAAAGATATAGTTAATAGCATAAATATATCAATTGATAATTTGTCTAAAATTGCTGAGGCACTGGCTGAGGATGATAACTATCTGGATTATGATTTTAACCAAGTAATAGATGTTTTATCTAAAGCAGTTTTGAGTTTTGGTAATAGTTTAAATAAATCGGTTAAAACGGCAGTTATATCGCAAGGAACTGAAAACATTGTCGAATTTGATAATAAAGTGCCGACCTCCAGAGAAGAAATGTCTCAACTTTTAGATCTAATTATTGATTATTTCAAAAACCATGAACCCAGTCATCCCGCTCCGATTCTATTAAATCGAGTACAGCGAATGATGGGGGCTAATTTTGAAGAAATTATGGCCGAGCTTTACCCCGAGGCCAGTAGCTTAATCGCACGTATTGATAAACCTCAGGCATCTTGATTGCCGCTTACTAAAAAGGAAGATAAACATGTCTCGTCAAAATGACGCACAAAAATTTATCGGTGAGAGTCGTGCTCCCCGGGTTCAAATCGAGTATGACGTTGAGTTATACGGTTCGCAGAAAAAAGTCGAATTGCCTTTCGTAGCAGGGGTTTTGGCTGATTTATCTGGCGATAACACCGAAGTGTTGGGAGCGGTTGAAGATCGTCGTTTCGTTGAAATTGATGTTGAAAATTTTGATGAACGGATGGCTAGCATCGCACCGTCTTTAAGTTTTTTTGTTCCTAATCAGCTTGAAACCGGTGATGACACACTGATTGACGTCAATTTGACTTTCGATTCAATGGAGTCATTTGAACCCGCGCAAATTGCCAAACGGATTCCAGAGTTAGCGGTTTTGCTAGAAGCAAGAAGCCAATTAAAAGAGTTGATTACCTATATGGATGGTAAAGCGGCTGCCGAAGACATTATCGAAGAGCTGTTGAAAAGACAAAGTGGCGGTGCTGTAAGTCAGCCAGCCCCAGAACCTATCAATGAAGCCGATCATCAAGAAGGTATTGCAGAATGAGTGCCAATCTACAACAACAAGTGGCGGCAACGCCGGTTGTCAACGTTTTTGAAGACACACAAGACAACGAGCTTAAAGACATTCTCCAACGCTCATTCCGTCCACGTACCAACGAGGCGGCAGATGCAGTCCAAACCGCCGTTTCAACCTTGCTCAATTACTCCAGAAAAAGCAAGGTGGTGGTCCATGAAGACGTGGTTCAAACCATTGAGCAAATGGTGGCGGAATTGGATAGAAAGATTTCGCAGCAATTGACGGTGGTAATGCATAACCCCAGATTCCAAAAATTAGAGGGTTCTTGGCGCGGTTTGTATTATTTGGTAAGCAATACCGACTCTAATGCCAATCTTAAAATTCGCATGTTGAATATTTCAAAAGGTGAATTAAGTAAGACTTTGCGTCGTTACAAAGGCATCGTTTGGGATCAAAGTCCGATTTTCAAAAAAATCTACGAGCAAGAATACGGTCAATTCGGTGGCGAACCTTATGGTTGTTTAATCGGTGATTATGAATTCGACCACAGCATGCAAGACGTCGCCTTGTTAACGGAAATGTCGAAAATTGCTGCTGCTGCTCATACACCATTTATCGCGGCTGCCGCGCCTAGCGTGTTGCAAATGGATAGCTGGACTGAATTAGCCAATCCTCGTGAATTATCGAAAATTTTTACCGCAGCTGAATACGGCTCATGGCGCCGTCTGCGCGAAAGTAATGATTCGCGTTATGTGGCTTTGACCATGCCAAGATTTTTAGCCCGTGTTCCTTACGGTGCAAAAACCCACACGGTTGAAGAGTTTGGTTTTGAAGAGTTGGTCGATCACAATCGTTCGGAAGATTTTTGCTGGGCAAATTCAGCCTATGCAATGGGAGCTAATATTACCCGTGCCTTCCGTCATTACGGCTGGTGTACCAAAATTCGCGGTGTCGAATCGGGTGGCGCAGTAGAGGTTTTACCTAAATTCGTCTTGCCAACAGGCCGTGGCGAAGATGAATTGCATTGCCCAACTGAAACAGCGATTTCAGATCGTCGTGAACACGAATTATCCGAAGCCGGTTTTATGCCATTGGTTTATCGCAAAAACTCCGATATGGCTGCATTTATTGGCGCTAAAACTTTGCATAAGCCAGCGGTTTATGAAGATGACGATGCGACTGCAAACGCCAACTTATCTTCACGCTTGCCTTATATCTTTGCTTCTTGTCGCTTTGCGCATTATTTGAAATGTATTGTTCGCGACAAGATTGGTTCATTCAAATCACGCGACGACACCCAGCGTTGGTTGAATGAATGGCTGATGAATTACGTTGATGGTGATCCAAGCATTTCCAGTGAAGCGACTAAATCCAGAAGACCATTGTCTGCGGCCGAAGTTGTCGTGGATGAGATTCCTGAAAATCCTGGCTATTACCGCGCGCAATTCTTCTTGCGACCCCATTTCCAGTTGGAGGGTCTCACCGTGTCCCTTCGCTTAGTTTCTAAATTGCCGTCGGCTAAACAAGAGTCGTCGTCATAAAGCCTAGAACACTCAGTTGGAAGATTTTAATTACACGGTTTTTCACAAAAATACTTTATTTGTTAAGGAGTAAAAAATGGCAGTTGCATTAGTCGATTACTTTTTGAAAATCGATGGCGTTGAAGGTGAGTCGCCAGATAGTCAATATCCAGGTTTGATTCAATTGCAAAGCTGGCAGTGGGCAGAAGAAAACTCTGGTCGCTGGGGTTTTGGTAGCGGTGGTGGTGCAGGTAAAGTCGAAATGAAAGATTTCGAATTCCGCATGGTTTCAAACAAAGCTTCACCAAAACTGTTTTTGATGTGCGCAACTGGCGAACACATTCCACAAGCTAAATTGATTTGCAGAAAATCAGGCAAAGGCCAACAAGATTTTATGATTGTTAGCTTTAGCAACGGCTTGGTGTCTTCATTTAAAACTTTGGGAAATATGCAAAGTACTTTCGGCACTGGTAGTGCTGATGTTGACAACGTGTTGCCAGTTGATGAAATCAAAATCAACTTTGCGCGTATCGAGATTGAATATCGTGAGCAACGCAATGACGGCACAATGGGCGCAGTGATTAAAGCCGGCTACGACTTAAAACTGAATGCACCAGTCTAATAATAATTATTAGAAGCTAATCGAGTAAATCATGGCGACGCCACAGTTATTTTCCAAATTATCAACTAAGCATAAGCACGATACTACTCGCGATAGTATTGGCCGAGACTTGGTTTGGCTGATGAATTGTGCAATACGTGGCGCTCGTCTTGATTTGCCCTCTGACAGCTTCATTGCGCGCTCAGTGTTCAATTATGGCAATCCTTCGCTGCAATTACTAGCCACCAGTCGTATCGACCCTGATTATATTGCGTTGTATGTTCGCGATACCTTGGTCAAATTTGAGCCACGACTGATAGCTACTACGATTCGTGTGCAGTCCAGAATTGATACTGACAGTGTGACGCGACAAGTTTTGTACTTTGATATTAACGGTGTCCTGAAAGCCGAAGGTACACCCTTATTTTTACGTTTAGCTTTGGACTATATGAGTGATTCATTTAGTCTTTATGAGCGATGATCCTAGGTTAAGACCATGAAGTTTTTGGATCATTACAACGAAGAACTTAGACACCTGCGCGATTCGGGAGCCCGATTCGCTAAGGAACATCCACAGGTTGCATCCGAATTGGGCTTGCATCCTGATGCCGTCACCGACCCGTTTGTTGAGCGATTGTTAGAAGGCGTCGCTTATTTAACCGCGCGTGTTCATACCCGATTAGATCGCGAATGTGCGGAATTTGCTCAGCAAACTTTAGCGCGTGTGGTGCCTTTATACATGAGCGCCACACCGTCGATGACCAGCTTTGCCTTTCATCCTGACTTTAGTTCGCCCGAAGCACATCGCGGCACCACTATTCAGCGTGGCAGCATTATTAACGCTCGGATTCCCGGCCGTACTCAACCGGTGCAATTTAGCACCGCTCGCGATGTGACCTTGTTGCCATTGAAATTGGCCGATGTCGAATGTAACCGGAGTTTGTTGGATATTCCGGCTTCACTATCAAACAGTCTTGCCGCTGGACAAGCCGTGATTCGCCTGCGTTTCCAACTGGAAGGCACCACAACGGTTAATCAGTTAATTCAGCCTAAATCCCAACAAAACCAATTATTGCATTTGAGCTTGGCGGGGGATTTACCTAGAGCCTATCAATTGCATCGTACGTTCATGGTCGATACCCGCGCATGGTTTGCCGTGGTTCGCACCGATCAAGGCGAACAAGTGTTGAACTTGCCTTTGTCTGGTTTGCAAATGTCGGGGATTAAAGACCAGGAAGCCTTATTGCCACCTGATTTAGGTGGATTACCCGGCTTACGTTTATTGCGTGAATATTTTGCTCAACCCAGCAATTGCTTGGGCATGGAGTTAGATGTTTTAAACCAGATTGCCAAGCAAGCCCCTCATGCTCGCTCTTTCGATTTGTTGTTTTCATTGAAACGGCTACCCGTCGAATTAGTCGGTGACATAGACATTCAGCAATTCCGCTTGTTTGCGACACCGGTAATCAATTTGTATCCAAAACGCTTGGACCCTGTTGCCTATGACCATAGCAAAACCGAGCAATGGCTACCGGTTGATCGGATGCGACCTGAAAACTATCACTTATGGCAATTAACCGAAGTATCGGTGGTTAAGCGTGATGGCCAGTTAATGAACGCTAGCCCAGTGTTAGAAACCGGTGGTTATGACGGTGAGCAAGCGCCATTGCGGTTTAGCCTGCAACGCGAAGTGGTCAGCTATGCCGAGGGTTCAAAAAACAATAACAGTGATCAATTAGCCAGTTATGACACGGTGAGTTTGTCGTCATCGGCTGATAGTGCATTACTTGAATCATTAAATACGATTTTAAGCAAAGGCTTGGTGAGTGATCGCGGTTGGCGCTTGCAAGCCTTGTTAGATGCCGATTTGCAATTAGCTGAAACTGGCGCAGTGAGTCGAATCGAATGCTTATTTATGCCAAGCATGGCCAGACGTAGTCCAACTGTGGAAGCCTGTTGGGATGCGGCTTCGCAATTAGGTCAGAACTTATTATCGATTGCTAACCAAAGCCGCCAAGACGTCACAGCTAGGCTGATGCAATTTGTCATGTTAGCCGCGCAAGCTGATAACGCTTTAGACAAACAACGCTTGGACAGTATTCGCAGTCTAAATTTAAAAGCCGGTTTTGCGAGAGCAGGGCGCTCAGTGCCGATGGCTTGGGTGAGAGCAACTCAGGTGCAGCTCGATGTCAGTGATTCCAGACATGCCGATAACGGTGGTTGGTTATTTGCCAGAATACTGGCACAAGCCTTGAGCCAGTCGGTGAATTTGAATGAAGGTATCGACGTCGAATTACTGCTAGATGGCCAATCGGTTAGTCGTCACAGCAACACTATTGATGCCGACGGAGTGTTGCGATGAGTGTCGCTCAGTTGCAACGCTTATCGGCTGATAAGTCTTTTTTTGAATTGATGCGGCATGTTGAGCTGTTGAGTCATCAATTTGATACTGAAAAAACCGTCAAAGCCAGCAAGCGTAGTCGTAGCTATCAGCGCAGACCTTCATGGCTGAAACTGGAACAAGAAGCCAAACTCAGTTTCGCGGCCAGTGAAGTGTCAGCGGTTAATTTGGTTTACCCCGATTTTGGTGATGATGATCAATTTGAGCTGCAAGTAGCTTATCGGCATTTTGGTTTGTTCGCGCCTTATGGCCCATTGCCGATTCATATCACCGAACATGGCTTGCATGAAAAAAGCTTTGTGAGCTTTTTAAACATGCTGTCGGCTAATTTAACTTGGTTGCACTATAGCGCATGGTCAGCAATGCACCCGGTACTGGCTTCCGAGCGGGTGAATAATGCGTTTTTAAAACGCGTTACCTCGTTAGCCAACGCGGTTAGCCTGCCACAAAGTTTGGCTGCTGATGATAGACATGCCCAAGCCTGCCGACGTAGTTTTCCGGGCTTGTATTTGTCACGACAACGTCCGCTACCAGCCTTGCAACGTTTGTTGCAAAACTACTTTGCTATCAATTTACAAGTCAAACCTCGCAGTGGTCGCTGGATTCCAGTGCCAACCACCGATAGTAATCAAAAGCAATTAGGCCAATGGCGTTTGGGCTCTCGCGTTTGGGATGCTCAATTAGCGCTGGATGTCCTGATAGGGCCGATTGATGCTAGCGAATTTAAAAATTGGCAAAAACGTGCCAAAGCGATTAGAGCCTTAGTCGCTGTGGTTAATGATTATGCCGAAGGTCAGATTCAACCGGTGGTGAAAGTGTTGGTGAAAACCAGACCAGAACTCGCAGGTCGAATTGGCAACATGCAAATCGGTGTCGATAGCTGGTTGCATCCTGATTATCAAATTAAAACTTTGACCGTCCATGAACCATTTCAAGAGTCTTTATGAATAGAGAACGTTTATTTGCTCGCTTAGGCCAAACGCCATACTCGACATTAATTGATGCCACTGCACTAGGTCGGTCGCGACGCCATGCGTTTGTTGATCTGGATCATTGGGCGTTGAGTTTATTACGCCATAGCACTAGCGATATTGCTTTGTTGCTATCGGAATTGGGTTGCAATTTATCAGTTGTTCAACATCGTATCGAAAACAGTTTAAGTCGGGTCAGAGAGTCGGGCGATTCTTTGCGGGATTTATCACCGGTTTTAGAGCGCAGCGTGGCGCCGGCGATTACTTGGAGTCAGGTAGTAGCACCGGCTGCCAAAGTGCGTTCTGGACATTTATTACTGGCTTGGTTAGATGACGATTCCACTCGTCGCTGGTTTCACCAATTGGATTCAGCGGTACTGGCTGGGATTAATGTTGACCAAATCATTGAGCGTTATGAAAGTTTAGCCGCGCAATGGCCTGAGGCTAATGAAGCCGCGTTAACCACTTCTGTGGCTAGCGCCAGTATTACCGAGCAAGGCGATCAGTCATCAGCGCTGGCTAATTGGGCAACCTGTTTAAGCGATCAAGTCAAACGTGGCGAACTCGATCCGGTGGTGGGGCGTGATGATGAATTACGTTCGGTGATCGATATTTTGCTACGCAGACGGCAGAACAATCCGATTTTGGTCGGTGAGGCTGGGGTGGGTAAAACCGCGGTGGTTGAAGCCTTGGCGCAAAGAATTGAAGCGGGCTTGGTGCCAGCGGGATTAAGTCAGGCCAAAGTCTGGGCTTTAGATATTACTCGTTTACAAGCCGGTGCGAGTGCGCGCGGCGAGTTTGAACAAAGATTGCGTTCAGTGATGGATGCGGTGATTGCTTCGCCTGATCCGATTATTTTGTTCTGTGACGAAGCTCATACCTTGATTGGTGCCGGTGGCAGTGCCGGAACTGGTGACGCGGTGAATTTAATTAAACCGATGTTGGCGCGTGGTCAATTGCGAATGGTCGCCGCAACCACTTGGTCGGAATACAAACAGTTTATTGAGCCAGATGCTGCTTTAACCCGTCGTTTTCAATCGGTTGCGATTGATGAGCCAGATGATAATCGTGCCTTGTCTATGCTGCGAGTGATTGCACCCAAGTTTGCTAAACATCATGGCGTTCATATTTCCGATACCGCATTAGCCGCAGCGGTGAGTTTGTCGCGTCGGCATTTACCGGGTCGGCAGTTGCCTGATAAAGCGATTAGTTTGCTGGATACCGCTTGTGCACGAGTAGCCATGAGCCAAAGTACCGCACCTAGCGAATTAGAACGCTTGGGACAGCAAATTTTGACAGTCGATCAAGCCTTGCATTGGCGAGCTAATGATAGACGTATGGGCTTATCGGTGCCTGATGATGAAGATTTGCAACAACAACGCCTAGATTTAAACCAGCAAGTGTTAGCCGTTGAAGCAACGGTGGAAAAACAGCGCTTACAGGTTAATCAATGGTTAGCCGATTTTGCTAGAGCCAATAACAGCGGTGATCAACAAGATTTTATCGACTTAACCCCGTTTGATACCGATAACACGATGCAATGGGTGAAACCTTGGGTGGATGAACAAGCGATTGCTGAAGTGCTGTCTGATTGGACTGGCGTACCTAGTACCCAGCTTGATAACGATGACGCCCAGCGGATTGTGGCTTTAGAGTCGGAATTACAAGCGCGAATTTATGGACAAGCTGATGCCTTACATGCCATTGCTAAAACCTTGCAAGTTTCGCGTGCCGGCTTAAATGAGCCGCATCGGCCTTTAGGGGTTTTGATGTTAGCAGGCCCAACGGGGACGGGTAAAAGTCAAACCGCTGCGGCTTTGTCTGAATTATTGTTTGGCGGTGCAGCGAATTTGATTCAGTTCAATATGAATGAATTCCATGAAGCCCATACCGTTTCAACTTTAAAAGGCGCGCCTCCTGGCTATGTTGGCTACGGTAAAGGCGGGCGGATGACTGAAGCCGTCAGACAAAGACCTTACTCGGTTTTGTTGTTAGATGAATTTGACCGTGCCCATAGCGATATTCACGAAATTTTTTATCAAGCTTTTGACCAAGGCTGGATGGAAGATGGCGAAGGGCGCCGGATTAGTTTCCGCAATTGCTTGATTTTGTTAACCAGTAATTTGGGTGATGCCGAAATTGAAGCAGCTTGCTTAGCGAATCCAGAGATTACTCAAGGCCGCTTGGAAGTCTTGACGCGTGAACGTCTGCAAAGCCGTTTTGCACCGGCTTTATTGGCGCGGATGCAAATTGTGCCATTCAGACCGTTAGATATTCCGGCACTAAGCCATATCGCGCTACAAGCGATTGCCGAGCTAAGTCAGCGCTTGGCTGATAACGGCACGACTTTGCAAGTGGATGACAATGTTGCCGAGTGGATTGCGAATGCGGTGGCTAAACATCCGGCCAGTGGTCGTGCGATTCGCGACATGCTGCGTCAACAAGTGGTACCGGCAATTGCTCAAGCGGTGCTGAATGCTAGAGCGGCTGGTGAGAGTTTACCGATTGTCAGAGTGTCAGCGGATCAAACCCTGTTCTTGTCTTTTGGTGAAGACATTTCTATTGATACTGACGATCAAACCACGGAGGCCGTATGCGCTTAATTCAATTGCGTAGCGCCTTGCTTGATCAAGATTGCATCGCGTTAAGTTTAAAAGCACAGGAAAAATTTTCGCAAGAGCCTAGTTATCAACTAGAGCTAGTTTCACCTAATCCTGATTTGGATTTAGATGGCTTATTAGGCGACACGGTTTCTATTGATATTGATTTGGGTGAAGGTCTGATTAGAACCTTTCATACCCATGTTTTTGCGGGTTATGACAGTGGACAAATGGGTGAAAAATATACCTATTCACTGGACTTATCGAGCTGGCTATCGTTTCTAGGTGAAAATCAAAATTGTCGAGTGTTTCAAAATTTGACCGTGCCGCAAATTGTTGAGCAGGTATTTGTTAATCATCACCGCACCGATTATCGCTTTGACTTACAGCAAAATTATGATTCGCGCGAATACTGCGTCCAGTATCGTGAAACTGATTTGCAGTTTATCAAGCGCCTGTTAGAAGACGAGGGTATCTATTTTTGGGTCGAACATGAAGCCGAGCGTCACGTTGTGGTTTTATCCGATGCCCAACGATTTGATGACCTTGAAGAGCCTTATAGCACTATGCGATTTTTACCCGATGGTGAAGAAAATCGCGCGATACCAGGTCGCGAAGGTATTCAGCGTTTACAACGTACTCGGCGGATTAGACCGAATAACGTCGCTTTGCGGGACTTTGACTACCATGTGCCGAGTAATCGACTCGATAGTGATGCTCAAGTCGCGCAACAAACATTGGCTGGCATTACCTTAGAACATTACGATTATGCCGCCGGCTATCGTGACACTGCGCGTGGCGAATGGTTAGCTCGCTTACGTTTGGAGGCTTATCAAGCCGAATCGCATCTTTTACAAGGTCAAAGTAATGCTCGTGGTTTAACCACAGGTAAAGCCTTTACTTTGGAAGGCCATCCCGATCAGAACCGTAATCGTCGCTTTTTTGTCGTTGCGAGTGAATTGGCGTTTATTCAAGATGGCCCAGATAGTACCTCGTTACAAGGGCTGAATGTTGTTTGTAGCTTTTTAGCATTAGCCGATGACCAAATATTTCATCCGCTCTGCGTCACGCCAAAGCCGATAGTCGCTGGTATTCACAGCGCGACCGTGGTTGGGCCTACCGATTCCGAAGTTCATACCGATAAACTGGGTCGAATTCGGGTGCATTTTCATTGGGATAGATACAAAACCGTTGAAGAAGATGCCTCTTGCTGGATTCGCGTATCACAAGCTTGGGCGGGGAAAGGCTGGGGTGTGATTGCCATGCCAAGAGTTGGTCAGGAAGTGTTGATTACCTATGTTGATGGTGATTTGGATCGTCCCTTGGTCACCGGCATCGTCTATAACGGTGACAATCCAACCCCTTATGATTTACCTAAAGAGATTCGTTATACCGGTATCGTCTCGCGTTCGCTTAGACACGGTCAGTATTACCACGCTAGTCAATTAACCTTTGATGATACCAGAGGGGCTGAGCGGGTGATGCTGCATGCAGAACGGGATTTACAAAGCACCGTTGAACGTAATAGCTCTATCTCGGTTGCCCAAGATCTTAATACCAAGGTTGCTGCCACTACCACCACAACCACCAAAAATGCCGTTACCTATATCGCTGTTGACATTAAACACATCGGTTTGGCGATTGCCTATCGTGATGTCGCGATGACATTTAACGGTATCAATATGACTCAAAACGGTATGAATACAACCCATAACGGTATCAATACTACTTTCAATGGTGTTAATACGACGTTTAATGGTGTCAACAGTACCTTCAACGGCATCAATACCACTTTTAACGGTGTTAACACCACTTTTAATGGTGTTGCGACAACGATTACTGGGGCTGCGACTAATGTGGTTGGGGTTAATACCACGATGATTGGTGTCAACACCACAATGGTTGGTGTCAACACGACGACGATTGGGGTTACTACAAATATAACGGGAGTATCTACCGCTACTACCGGAACTGCCACCGCTACCTTTGGTATGCGAAATACGACAGTGGGTACAGATATGAGTACTCGTGCATTAGTTATTCAAAATATTGGTACAGAAATTAAAAACATTAATACAGAAATTAAAAACGGCAAGCTAAAAATGCAAAATGGATTGGAAATTAAAAAGTAATCGTTATGCGAACAGTTAAGCCTGAAACATTAATTATTCAAAACGCTGCTACGCAAATTGGCCAACAAGCCTTTTTGGGTATTAGTGTTGGTGTTGGTTTTCGTTTAGATGATCCACGAATAATTTTAAATGAGTTATCGGTTTGGGATGCTTTACAAAAAGCCCCACTATCGGTTGCATTGAATGAACTAGCGATGCCTAAGCGTCATGCTGAATGGTTGTTGGCAGGGCATACAAAAAGCCAATTACCCTTTGATCGTCGCGAGCAGGCTATTGAATGGTCTTGTAGTGCAGAGCTTGCGGGCGTGCAAAAACGGCTTAATTGTCGTATGCCATTGTCAGCGCTTGAGTATGAACAAGGTTTTGCCAAATTAGCTATCAATCATCGACATGCGGCTCAAGGTGATAATCAACAAAACCCGCTAGGGATTGAATCTAATCAACCGGTTTTATTGCAGAGAATTGAGGGAAATCAGCAATTCCCTTATCCACTGTCCAGTATGGAAGCTATTGATGTGACTTGGTCAGAGCGGCATCAGTGGATGCCCGTGTTTGCTGAAACAGTAGAAGAAATAGCAAACAACGGTTCCCACATGGGCTGGCCAGACAATCTGGATTTGCGATATTTCCAGCAAGCAGCGCCGGATCAGTGGCTTAACGATGCAGTTTGGCCGACTGGAGCGGCTTATTGCTTGCAAGGTTTTGGTGCTGATGGGCGGGGCTTTAGCAATCAGCTACCTAGCTTGCAAGTGCAGATGTTGATCAGAAAACACGGCAGTGCTGACTTGCTACCTTTGGCTTTAGCACAACAAACTGTTTGGTTTTTACCTGACCAAGGGATCGGCGTTATGTGGTGGCATGGCAAAGCGGAACGTGACAATCCGCTAGATGATAATTTGGATATTGTCGTTGCGGCATTAAAAGATTGCCATCAAGCGATCGATATTGATGGCATTAATGAATTAGTTGTTAAACGCTTCGATGATGACGCGCTAGATTTGGACGCTATCGCTAACCTTAAATTGCTACCTGATATAAGTGCGGGTTGGACTTGGGAGTTAATCAAAGATGTTGCCGAACGCTCGCCTGATTTACCACCTTTCAGTTATCAACAATTACGAGAACGTGTTGAACAACAAAATTTGGAAATTAGCCAAACCAAGGCTGAGTATGAAAAATTTAGTGCGAATCAGCTTGCCCCGCAATTGCCAGTGTTACCAGAGCCGCCAACAAGCGATGGTCAATGGCGTCAGACCTTTATTACAGCAGAACCGAAATTAATCGAAAACCTCACGATTCGCGGTGAAGATTTAAGCAGTTTGGCGTTGAAAGATTGGCAGTTTAAACAAGTGCGATTTGAGCAATGCCAACTAGATCGTAGTCATTGGCAAGCTTGTCAGTTTGAGGATGTTACCTTTAACGATTGCAGTTTGATTGATTCGCAATGGGTTGATTTAACTTGGGTTAAAGGGACTGTCAATCGTAGCAATTTGGAACGCAGTTTTTGGGATAACTGCAATTGGTCTGACCTATATATCCAAGCTTGCTCACTAACCGCTTTCGGTGCTTGTGGTGGGCAGTGGGAAAAGATCGTTGTTGAAGAGAGTCATGGTAATGAAGGTTATTGTGAAAATCTCGAATGGAATGATGTCACTTTTATCAAGATGAATGCGATTAATTGGCGATGGCAGGCTTTAATTGCTGAAAGCTTAGCGGTTATCGATTCTCAGCTAATGGCTATGAAACTGAATCGTTGTCGATTGGATAAAGCCAGTTTTACCGATTCAGATTTATCACAAAGTAGCTGGCAAAGTTGCCGTACCCAAGGTTTGGTGATGGCCTTAAATACCCGATTAGTGGCTGCTACATTTGACAATTGTTTGTTGTCTACCAGCTCGATGATTAAGGTGATAGCGGATCAAATAACCATGCGTTTTTGCAGTTTGACGGAATTTAATGCTCAAGGCATTCAAGCGTCTGGTTCGGATTGGTTTAAATCAGTTTTGAATGGCGCTCAGCTGATGCAAGCAAATTTTAGTCATGCAGTGTTCGAATCGAGTTCATTGAAAGAATCTCTGCTCTATAACGCTGATTTCCGAAATAGTTGGGTTCATAACTGTAATTTAATTAAAGTTCAAGCTTCATGGATCCATCAAACTAATTCAGCAGATTGGCATGGCAACTTAGAATCTGGGCGAGTTGATTTGCCAAGGAGACAGGCATGATGGAATCAGTTCAAGCCGTTGTTGAAAATAGTCCAGTGGTCAAGATGGTTCGCAATCAACAATTCACTGGCCGTTGTGTTGATTTGTCTGTGGTTAGCGAAACATTTGTTGATTGTCAGTTTACTGATATGGATTGGATTAATTGTCAATTCACTCATGTGCATTTTGTGAATTGCCAGTTTAAGCAGATCAAATTTATCAACTGTCTGATGTCCGATGTTAGTTGGCAGGATAGCGGTTTACAAAGTATTGAATGGCAAAATTCGACATTAATCGATAGTCAGATGGTTGCTTGTGTTGCCAATGATTTCAGTTATCAACAATGCAGCCTTGAGCATCCGGTTTGGATGGAAGTCAATGGACAGCACTTCGCTTTTACTCAGACTCAGAATAAACGTGGCCTAATCGCTGATTGCGTTTTAGAACGAATCACGATTCAAAATAGTCGTTGGCTTGATGTGTCTTGTGATGGCGGGCAATTGACTGACGTTTCAATTCAACAGAGCGAAATTGAAAGATTTTTGCTAAGTCGGCTGCAAGCTCAGCATGTGCGCTTAAGCGAATCTCATGGCAAAAACCTACGTTGGACCGATTGTCAGATCACCAATATGGTCATCGATCATTGTGATTTACCTCAATCTTCATGGGCACTCAGCCAAGTTGAAAACACTCAAATTTTAAACAGCCAATTAGCTTTGGTTGGATTTAATCAATCGCATTTAACCCATGTTGTTATGCGCGAAGTCAAAATGCCACAAGCGATGTTTGATGGCTCGAAGTTATTGAATTGTGATTTGAGCAGACTGTTTGCGCCAAGAGTGTCCTTACGAAATGCCCATTTGGATTCGGTGATTCTGATCGAGGCGATATTAACCGGTATTGATGCCCGTGGTGCAGTGCTTAATCAGGTCGAATTAGCTAATGCCGATTGCCAGAATGGTTGTTTATTCGAACAACCCGAAGCTTTATGGCAGGTCGCTAATATTGCTGGCGCTCGATTTAGTGATGATGCTGAAGTGGATGATAGCGAATGGTGGAATAGGGTACAGCCGGGTGTCAAAGGAGATTTGCCATGAATACACAGCGAGTCAATTATCAAGCCACCGAGGTTTTGCTGTATCAATCCAAACCTCAGACAGCCAATATTAATCCTGCCGAACAAGAGCTAAAACGCTTGGTCAGTGGTGGCGAGCAACATTCAGAGCGAATCAGGGTATGCCGTTTGCAAACACTAGCGGATAGTGATTGGTTGGGTTTTGAAGATAGTCATGGTGATCTTTATCCAGTCAAGGCGGCTTTAAGTTGTCTGATACAACCGCAAGCGGGCGATTTGGTTCAAGTCTTGCAAACTCAGGCGCAGTGCTGGGTTTTGGCGATATTGGAGCGCGATACACCACAACAAGCTTTGCAATTAGATTTCGGTACTCAAGCGGTCAGCATCAATGCGCAACAAGTGAGCTTCAATGTTGCCGAACAATTGCAGTTCAAAGCCGAAGAAATTAGAGCCGAAGCCAATGTATTGATTCAAGCAGCGGCTAATCGTCAAAGCCACATTAGCGGTACTGATACAACTTATGCCGGTTCTGTGGCTTTAAAGGCTGAGCGTCATTTAGGTATTCATGCCGGAATGGCGAATCTAAAAGCCAAATCGTTATTAAAAATAGACGCCGCTCAAATTCACATGGGTTGAGCGGAATGAAAAAAATCATCAATAAAAGGATGCTGAATTATGTTTGCTAATTGCCAAACCGGTGGCCAAGACATTGCGCCTGCTGATGTTTGTAAGACGCCACCTGTGGGACAGCCGGTGTCTTATACCAATATTGCTAATGGTTCAGAGGCCGCGCCCAATGTATTCAATTTGTTTATTCAAGGTGGTAACGCACATAACATGAACACCATTATCCCGATTACTCATGGTGACGAGCCTGGGAATATGGGCGGTGTTGCTTCGGGGACCTTTATCGCCATGTCCCAACATGTGACTGGGGTTAGTAATTACATTATTAACGGTTCACCGGCCACAAAACAGACCAATGTCAATTTGCCTAATTCACGTAATACGGCTGGTACACGAGTCAGCCCTAGTCAAAGTATTCTTTTATGTCTGTCGTGATCATGAAAAATAAAATTTTAAACACATTACTGATCACCGCTTTAGTTTCGATTTCTGGCTGTGGCATGTTAGGTAAGTCCAGCAGAATGTCGGGTAATTCTGAAATGGATAATTCAAATCCTAATGCATCGCAATTTAACGCGGTTAAAGAGCGTAGCGTCTATGTCACTTTAGTCGGTGCCCATCGACTTAATCAGTCCACTGGTGGTTCGGCAAGATCGGTTCAAACCTGTCTTTATCTTGCCAAAGATGCTACCTGGTCACCGGGATTGAGAGCTGAGTCATCAGCCTGTCTGACACCCATGCAAGACGCCAACATTATTGCTAGCGAACGGCGGATTATGGTGCCAGACCAATTACAACAAATCAGTTTTACTTTAAGCACTGATTACGATTTATGGTTGGTTGTTGATACGGATTTTGCCGAGCGCGCTGTTGATTACGAACCATTAAGGATGCGAATTAAAAGTAATTCGCCAGCCACTAATCTGGCAGTTTGGCTTGATGCTCACTGTATCTATGATGGACTTGCTGTTCGTCCCAATGATCAAACTATGAGCTGCAAAGGCGGTTCAAATGCCCAAGCCAACCAGCTTGATGGCCTTTCTGTTCACTATTCGTCCGAGAAAAAATAATTATGAGTACGCCATTTTGTGGTCCAGTCGCATGGAACGACGGCATGTTGATTGAAGTTCAACATTTTCAGCAAATGGAAAGACATATCGCTCATCAAGTGGCTATGCGCTTGGAGCAAACTTCGCATTATTTCTGGGGCTTTAGTGCTTTAGAAGTCGATGAAGATAGTTTGGGATTAGGGCGGATTGGCATTCGTCGTGCTCGAGGGGTATTTCCTGATGGTACACCGTTTAACTTACCCGCCCATGACCCACTGCCTACGCCACTAGAAACCGCTAGCGCTCAAGCGGGTGATGTTATTTGTCTAGCTTTGCCAGCTGCTCGTAATGGTGGTGCTGAAATGGCGTTTGGCGAAAGCTCAGCATCAGCACGCTATTTGGCGGTAGAAACCGAGGTACAAGACATCAATACTGGATTGGATAGTTTTGGCGTGCCGCGTAAATTGACTATGTACACTGGACAATTGGCGACGCGATTATGCTGGTTATCACAATTGCGTAGCGACGAAGTGGCGTTGCCTATCGCCAAAGTAGCAGGGCGTAGCAGTCAGCAAATGGTGATGTTAGATAGTCGATTTGTACCACCTTTATTAGATGCTAGAGCTCATGACACTTTGCGTTCTTTGCATGATGAATTGCAAAGTATTTTAAGAGTGCGTTTGGCCGGTTCTGCCAGTTTGCGGGTTTTAGCCAGTGGTGGTGGTTTGGCGGATTTAGTTGAAATGTTATTACGCCAAGCACTGGCTGAATACCGAATGCGTTTAGGTCATTTAGATGCCTATGAACCCTTACCACCTTCGATGTTGTATCTGGAATTGGTGGGATTATTGGGCAGATTAAGCGTGTTGCCTGGGGTTGATGAGGAGCTGATGGATTTACAGTTTGGCTATCAACATAACGATTTGCAAAGCTGCTTTGAACCTTTGGCAACTACATTAAGACGTGCGTTAGCGCGTGTGATTGAAACCCCTGTATTACCGTTGAGATTTGAAGAACGCGGCGACCAAGTTTATGTGGCTGTGACCGATAGACAATGGAAGTTACAAAAACTGATTTTTGCTTTCAGCGCTTCGCTACCTGCTGAGCAATTACGCACCTTGCTGCCACAACAATTGAAATTGGGGCCAGTAGAACAAATCCAAAAACTGGTCGATTTACAGTTACCCGGTGCGCGTTTAATTCCTTTAGCGAATCCTCCAAGACAAGTGCCGTATTACGCACAAAGTGTCTATTTTGAAGTTGAATCGACTGATCCGTTTTGGGCTGCAACCTTATCTGGTTCAGCAATTGCTTTACGGATAGTGGGCGGCTTTCCAGATTTACGTTTTGAAGCTTGGGGATTGCGAGAAGGCAAAATCGCATGATGGTATTAGTTGAGCAAACAGGTAAGTTCAGATGAAACCTTTAAATGATTTAGCATCGGGATTAGGGCGTTTCGGTGTTTCGAATATGACTGGTTCACTCAGTCCATCCTCGGTGACTCAAGCGTTAGGCATGTCATCGACGGTATCGAATGTCGATAGAGTTTTAAGTCAGGTGATGCCTGAGCATTCAGCCAATCAACGCACGGCAGACCTTTATCAGCCAATGCCTAGCGCAGTTGAACCGAGCAATAGCCAGCAGAGCCAAAGCAAAACTGAGTCATGGTTAGGCGCTTCACCAGCGTGGCAATCAAGCAATACTGCCAATAAAGTATTGCGACCTACACAGCAATATGCCGACTGGCAAAATCCGTTTGTTAGCCATGCCATGCCAGCTTTGCTGTGCTTAAGACGTTATTTATCAAACCGCCAAAACAATCAAACCGGCTTTAGAGCGCAATTAGCACTAGAGGTGCGTTTATTTCGTGAGCGTTTGTCAAAGTCGGGTTGCGAATGGGAGTTGCTCAACGAAGCCTCTTATTTGTTATGTACTTATCTTGATGAAACCGTAGGTGACATTGCTAGACAAATGCAGCAAACCCCCTATGACGGTGATCGCAGTCTATTGGTTGAATTTCACGGTGATGCTTGGGGAGGCGAAAACGTCTTTCTTAATCTGGAAAAGTGGATGCACGATCCCAGACCACCGATTGATTTGCTATTGCTCTATGAAATGATTTTAGCCTTGGGTTTCTATGGGCGTTATCACCTCAATGAGCGCGGTGATGTCTTGCTACAAGATTTACGCTCCCAATTACACGCCAAAATCTGGCAAAACCGTGTGCCTGCGGCATTGGGTTTGGAGCAGAAAGCAGGGCCGATGATACGCAAACGCTGGTGGACTGCTGGTAAAGCAACGGCATCAGTGTTGGCTGTTGGTTTATTGGCCTATTTAATTGCCAGTTTTGATTTGGATTCGCGTGGTCGTCCGATACGTCAAGCCTTGGCAGCTTGGACACCGCCGGTGAGTACCATCAACATGGCAGAAACCTTGCCGCAACCGATACCTGATTTAGTCTCAGAAGGTTGGTTGAGTGCTTATAAACATCCTGATGGCTGGTTATTAGTGTTTAGAAGTGATGGGGCTTTTGATGTCGGACAAGCGCAGTTCCGACGCGAGTTTATGCATAACATTGAACGATTAGGCTTGGCATTTGCTAATAAACCGGGTGATTTGGAAGTGATTGGTCATACCGATGCCCAGCCAATCAAAGGTCGCTTTAGCAATAATCAACAGCTTTCAGAAGCCCGTGCTCAAGTGGTTGCTAACGAGTTACGCCAAACTGCACAAGCAGGCGGCTCTCATGCGCCGATTGATGCTGTGACCCGAGAAATCAATTTCTCTGGCCGTGGTGATACCGATCCGGTGGATACCGCCAAAAACCAAGCGGCTTATGAACGTAATCGACGGGTTGATGTGTTATGGAAAGTGAATCCCCACACTCAATTACCCAAAGATGTTGCTATTCCAGCATCGGTTAGACAAGAACAAAAACTATGATGAAAACAACGTTTCGGATTTTAATTGCCCTGTTAGTGGCGGCGGCGATTTGGTGGGTTGGACCTTTAATTTCGATTGGTGTTTATCGGCCTTTAGGTTGGTTAATCGTCAGAGAAATTTTGGTTGCTGGTTTTTTGTTGTGGGGCTTTTGGCCGTTACTGGTTCGACTATGGTCAAGCTTGGTGTTGGGAACCAAGCAAATAAAACCAGCACCATCGGTTAAAGCCTCAAACTTTATCACCGAGCGAATTAAAGAGTTAGAGCGGCAATTACAGGCCAGATGGTTGAAACTGCCGCGTCGTAGTTTATTGCGCTTGAAAGGTCAGCTGTTACGTGAATATCGCCAATTTATGCCATTTTTCATGGTATTAGGCGCACAAGGTAGCGGTAAATCCAGCTTGATTGCCCAAGCGGTCAAACAATCAAGCTTACACGCCGACCGACTCAGTCAGCGGCGGATTGATAGCGGTAGTGCCAGCGAGTTTGAGTTTTGGTTAGCGAGTGATGCGGTCTGGATTGATACCAATGGCCAATGGATAAGCGAAAGCTATAACGAAAATCCTAAATCAGTCTGGCAACAATTACTCCATGGATTGAAGCGATTACAACGTGAAACAGTCATTAATGCTTTGGTGGTGACTGTCGATTTAGCCAATTTGTTAGCCTTGAGCTTAGAAGACAGAAAGCGTTTTGCCGCTGCATTACGCAACAACATTGTCACAGTGCGCGAGGTTTATGCCAAACAACCGCAAGTTTATATCGCCTTAACCGGCTTAGATAAGCTGGATGGCGCTATGTCAGTATTAAAGCTGATGAATGTTGAGCAATGGGCGAGTGGCATCGGTTTTGCTTTACCGTATGGCAGCCATAAAGATGATGGTTTACTTCTGGAAAGTCGCTGGCAAACCGCTTTAATTGAATTGGAACACCGCGTTCAACAACAAGTGTTATTTGCTTCACCAACCGTTGGTAGCGTTGCAGACAATCATCAACAGTTGCAATTTGTTGAAGCCTTGAGCCAACTGCGCAAGCCTTTACTGGATTTATTACTTGAAATCGTCGCCCCTCTCGAAGATGAAAAAAGTTGTGATTTACGAGGTGTTTGGTTTGGTTCTGTATTGGAAATCGAAGATGTTCAAGGTATACAAGCGTCCGGCCTACTTTCACTAGGCGCACTTTGGCAGCCTTTAGTTAGACAATTAATCAGCGAAAAATCAGCCACTTTGTCCAAAACAGGCCAGTCATGGCGCTCGCGATTTGCCAGTGTCATGCGTTGGTCGTTAGTGGGGTTGGTAGCGACAATCGGTTTAGGTTGGTTGAGCTGGGGTTATTTAGCTGAGCGCGATCAATTGGAACGGGTTTTAGCGCAATTTACTGAAGGTAAACGACTAGCACAATATCAAGTCGGTGATAAATCATCTGAAACCCAATTGCTACAAATATCGGCACAAATGCGTTACGCACTGGCACAGGCTGATAACGCCAATGATGCCGCAACCACGCCTTATTTGGAGCATGTGCGCTTAGCCAGTGTGGCGAGTGAAACTTATCATCGGCATTTGCAAAAAACCTTAATGCCCGAGTTTTACAATCAAGTGCATAAAACCTTGACTGATCAAAGTAACGGTAGTGCAGGCGATGTTTATTTGACCTTGAAAGTCTATTTAATGATGTCGCGCAAAGACCGCCGTAATATCGCTGATGTTGAACATTGGATTAACGAGCGTTGGGATAGCATTGCGGGCGGCCAATACAATGAAGACGACCATCAAGCTTTATTGATTCATGTCCGCAATTTATTTGCGATGTCTGATTTACCTGCGACGCCCGAAGATACTACCTTGGTTAAACAAGCCAGAGCGAGAGCTGCGCAAATTCCAACCATTACTCGGGTTTTAAAACATATCATTGATCAAGGCTTACCTAGCCAGATTACCGATATTTCCTTGGCTCGCGCAGCGGGTTATGGCTCGTCTGTTAGTTTGCGTTTACGCAGTAACTTAGTCGCTACCGATGCCTCAATTTCCGGTTGGTACACTCGCGCTGGCTATAACGATGTCTTCTTACCGAGAATCGAAACAAGCACCCGCGCAGTGTTGGAAGAAGAAAGTTGGGTATTACGTGATGAACCGCTTTCAAGTAATGTTTTTGAAGTCGACAAAACGGTCGAAAAACTCGCCGATGCGGTTCGTAATCAGTTTTTGCAAGATTATGTGCGCTTTTGGCAAACCTTCCTAAAAGACATCACGATTCGCCAAGTGACAGGCTTGGATGACGCTGCTCAACTGGCGGGTACCATGATCGATATTCAGTCACCGTTAGCACAGTTGATTCGTGTGGCAGGGCGCGAAACGTCGTTAACCGGCAATTATGATGGTGATGTCGATAGCTGGGTTGATCGCCAAAAACATAATATCGAGAAAAACAAACGGGCGATTGTTGGTGAAATTTCTGGTGAACATACCCGAAACAAATTGCTGCCAGAATTTGTCGTCGAAGACCATTTTGATGCTTTACGGCGTTTGGCGACGCAATTAACCAAAACCGGCAATGGCGAAAACAATCCGCTGTCACGCTTGTTTGAACCGCTATCCACGCAATTAGCGATTGTTAATGGTTCTATGCAAGCCGGTCAAATTACACCACAGCAAGATGCATTCTCTCGCTTACGCAACGAAGCCGCCAGACAACCAGAGCCGGTGCGCGGCATCATGTTGGATTTGATTAGCAACGGTAGCAGTATGACCGCTAAGCAATCGACCACCCTGATTAATCGCGATGCGGCGGGTGCGGCTCATGCTGTCTGTGCACCGATGACCGGTTTATATCCTATGCAGCGTGGCGCTAAATCCGAAGCAGGGGTTCAAGATTTTGAACGTCTATTTGGACCACAAGGGGTGATGGCAACCCATTTCCGTGATCAGTTAGCCAGCTATGTCGATACCTATACCACGCCGTGGACGGTTAAACGGGTTGAAGGTGGTGCACAAATTAATCCAGAGGTTCTGCGTTCCTACGAAATTGCCGACAAGATTCGTTCTAATTTATTGGATCAATCGGGGCATATGAAGATTTCAGCGGTTTTACGCTTTATCGAAATGGACCCGCAATTAGCTGAATCGCAATTAGATATCGCCGGTCAGCATTTGCATTACGCTCATGGCAGCACTGCACCTGTTAGAGTCGATTGGACTGGGCAAAGTGCTAATTTGAGTATTCGCTTGTATTTACGCTCAGTCGATGGTCGCACCGAAACCTTACATTTTGATGGGCCTTGGGCGCTGTTTAAATTTTTTGATGCAGGACAGCAAAACGGTGGCTCGGCAGAGCGTCGCGTGACTGTTTATCAAGCCGGTATCGGTAGCGTCAAAATTGAATGGCAAGCCGTCACCTTGCCTTCACCATTATGGTCGGAGTTATTACATTCCTTCCGCTGCCAAAGCTAATTTGTTTTTTAAACCTTATTGTTACTTAGGAGTTATTTATGATTGATCCCAAAGCGATTTTGGATGCTACTCACGCAGCTACTCAGTTTGGCGCAACCGCTCAAGCCGGTATGACTGGCCCATTTACTGCCGGCATTGCTTCAATGAACGTTGCCTCAACCTCTAATTCCAGCAATGTGATTGGCGGCATACAGCAAATTGGTCAGCAGTCCTTAGGGCATATGATGGAGATTAAATCTTCAGTCGATAGCCAATTAGGGGTTCATCAATCTAAACAAAGAGCGCAGCAATCTTACGATTTCAATACCGATATGAACGATTTGCGTCCAACCGATGCGCGTGGTTTTCCAAATGAATTGGATATGGATTTTCACAAAGTGTTTAACCGCAATTAATTTTAAATCTCATCGTTTATTTGTCTGTTACGGAATGTTTATGAAAAAAATCTTGCTTGTTACTGCGCTTATTTCTTCTGGATTAGTTGGCTGTGCTTCTCAAACCGGTTGGAAGCCAACCGTCGATACCAACAATAATCAAAGTTTTGGCAATAATCAAAATAGCCAGAATACCCTTAACAATCAGAGTTTTGGCAATAACCAAAGCTATGGCAATAATCAGGGTTCTAATCAATTAAACCAAGACATGAAAGAATGCGAAGCCTTAGCCTCGGAAGCTTCGGGTGGAACTGCTACAGAAACCGCAATCGGTGCTGGTGTTGGCGGCTTGCTGGGTGCCGCTGGTGGAGCGGGTATTGGTGCATTGGTCGGTGGTAAAGCCGGTATTGGCGCTGCAATTGGTGCTGGTGCTGGTGCGCTTGCCGGTGGTGCTAAACAAGGTTTACAAGCGGAAGATCAATATAAACGCGCTTTTAACAGTTGCTTAAGACAGCGTGGACATAAAGTGGCTAATTAAGCACTCGTAGCCAATTGTCCAAGTAGTCCGAGCAATACGCAGGTTTTGTTAGGACTACTCAAAGCTCATTGCCAATGAGTTAAAAAATTCGATTAGATGTTGTCGTGGCTTTGAAAAAATCAAAGATAAAAACCATTTGATGAGTTTATCGCTTGGCGGTTTATCGGATGATTCAACAAGGCCAATAATTCCTTGAAAGCCCCAAATTAGCCTAAACACTAATAAACCCAAGACTAAGCAACCTAAACGACCATGCCAGTCGGTTAGGTTGCCGCCCAGTTTGCCGGTGGCATAGGCTCCGACCACCGCTATCACCAGTAACCAGTGAAATACCCGCAAAGGCCAATCCCAAATAGTGACGGTGACTTTCATGCTTAATCGCGTAGATAAACGTTAAAAAAGCTAACGGTTCTGTCCCAAGCCAGTTTTGCAGTACCTGCGTCGTAGCGTGGGGTGGTGTCGTTGTTAAAACCGTGTTGAACATTGGGGTAGGTATGCGCTTCGTAATTAACCCCCGCTTGTTTTAGAGCAGATTCATAAGCCGGCCAGCCGGCATTGATTCGCTCATCAATCCCCGCGTAGTGAATCAACAAAGGTGCTTTGATTTTGGCGGCATCTTCTGCAGTCGGTTGAGCGCCGTAGAACGGTACACCGGCTGCTAAATCAGGCAATTGCGTGGCTAGATAATTCACGATACCGCCGCCGTAGCAGAAACCGACTGCACCGACTTTACCGTTGTTTTGTGGCAGTTTTTTCAAATGGTTTGCCGCTTCAAGGAAATCGGCTTGGGTTTTAGTTTTATCCAGTTTTTGGAACAACTCGCGGGCTTTGTCTTCATCACCAGGGTAGCCGCCTAGCGTAAACAGCGCATCGGGCGCAAAGGCGATGAAATTATCCAAAGCCAAGCGACGGGCAATATCTTCGATATGGGGGTTAAGGCCGCGGTTTTCGTGAATCACTAATACCGTGGGCAATTTGCCTTTGAAATTAGCCGGTTGGACTAAATAACCACGCACTTTGCCGTTGCCTTTTGGGGAGGCAAATTCAACGTAACTGGCTTTGATGCGTGGATCGTTGCCAGCAATTTGTTGGGCTTCGGCAAAGCGTGGGTTTAATGCTTCTAGTAAAGCTTCGGCACTTAAACCGAGCAATGCGTATTTCGGTAGTGATGATAAAAAATCACGGCGAGAAATATCACCGTGAACGTATTGATCAAATATTTTCAGTGCTTCGGGGTGAAAATCCTGAGCGGTTTGTTGTGGCATGAAACTCTCCGTTTAAGTTTTATTTGGCTCTACCGGCAAAACCGGCGGTTTTCAAAGCGATTTTATAAGCGGCACCGCGACCGACCACGTATAAAGTTTTTTTGTCTTTACCCGCGAAAGCTAGATTTTGCGGTTTTTGTGGCAATGCGATAACACCTAAGGCGTCACCATCGTCATCAAACACTTCAACACCGGCATTAGAGGCAACATACAAACGTCCTTCGGCATCGAGCGCCAAGCCATCAGCGCCGCTTGACCAGACATTATTAGTTTCGCTCCAGCCTTGTAATTTAGCGAAATCACGTTGATTGCTGATAGAACCATCGGCGGCAATGTCATAAGCCAGAATGTATTCACCAGAAGTGTTGGCAACGAATAAGGTTTTTTCATCCAGACTAAGTTGAACACCATTTGGACGCTCAATGTCGTTAGCCAATTGTTTTAATTGTCCGGTTGGGCTGATGTAAAACAAACCGGCTTTTGATGGCGGTGGATTGGGATTTTCTGGGCTAGGGCGAGTGCCGATGTCAGTAAAATAAACCCCGCCATTTTTAGCGAGTACCAAATCATTCAGACGTTGAAAGGGCGAGCCGGCAAAGTTTTCAGCCAAGACTTTTTCTCTGCCTTTGGGATAAATAATGGCGACTTTGGCGGGAGCTGCTTGTTGAACGGCATACAAATCACCATTGCTGGCAAAGGCTAAGCCATTAGCGCCGCAGGTGTTTTCTAAAAAGCTGGAAATGCCGTTATCTGCAGCGATTCGAGTGATGCGATTGGCTTTGGTTTCGGTAAACAAGGCACTGCCGTCGGGCAAGGTAATTGGCCCTTCGGTGCCCTCAAAACCGTCTTTAATAAACTCGATTGTTGTGCCGGCGTCGGCAACGCCAGGAATGGATGAGGTGACTTCGGTTGCATGAGCGGATGTGATTAAGCTTATTGCTGCTACTAACGGTAGCAAGTGTTTTTGAATTGGAGTTGGTGACATTGGACTCTTGGTATCGAAAATGATTGAGAAATAGGATCTGTTGAGCGATAGCGAAGCGCATCTATCGGGATAGATGCGCTTCATTTGTACAGCAAACTAAGATTATTGCGGCGCAGTAAGCACTGCGAGTTTGGTAACGCCCGCCCGTTCAATCGAAGACATCACTTTCGCGACAATGCCATATTGAACAGCATCATCGGCATTCAGATTTAATGCCAATTCAGGGTCAGCGGCTTTGCGGTTTTTCAACTCGTTTTCCACCACTTCTAATGCATATTCCTGTTTGTCGATAAAGATTTTGCCTTGGGCATCGACGCTTAAATACACCGCCGCTTTTTCTTCCGGTGGCGCCGTTTCAGCGGTTTTAGGTAAATTCACATGCACCGCTTGAGTCAATAAAGGCGCGGTGACGATAAAAACCACCAATAACACCAACATCACGTCAACTAAAGGCGTGACGTTGATTTCGCCCATCACATCATCGCCGTCATCTTGAGTTTTAAAAGCCATTAAGCGTGCGCCTCCTGCGCGATGTTTAAACCAACTGATCGGGTTGAAGTTGTGCTGGTTTTTCTGTCCTGAGTGCGGTTGCTAGATGCTTTAGATGGACGTTGGATGGTAAAGGCATTTTTTAATGCTAAATGACTGAAATCGATTGCGAAATCGTCCAAGAATGCCAATTGCACTTTATTACGACGGATGAAAAAGTTGTAACCAACTACCGCAGGTACCGCAACCGCAATACCCACTGCGGTAGCGATTAAAGCTTCGCCAATTGGACCAGCAACCACGTCAAGACTGGCTGAGCCGGATTTACTAATGCTGGTCAAAGCGCCCATAATCCCCCAAACCGTGCCGAATAGACCGACGAACGGTGAAATACTGCCGATGGTCGCCAGCCAAGCCGCTTTCTAAGGAACCGCGTTCTTTTTGGGTCTGTTGACGTAAACGGCGATCTAACAATTCTTGTTTATCCCAAGTGTGCTCAAGATCATGGGTCGTTGCGCCGCTATCGGTTTCAATCAAGGTATCAAAACCAATCCCAGCAACCCGCGCCGCTGGGCCTTGCAGATTTTCCAGTTGAGCCGCTGCTTGAATATTGGCAGCGCCCCAAAAGGCTTTATTAAATTGGCGATTGTGATAAGAAATCCGCGCATGTTGAATGCCTTTAATCAAAATCAAACCCCAAGTCACCACAGACGATGCAATCAAAACATCCAATGTGCCATCAACAATTAAACCCGTTGCTATATCAGCCATTTTTGTAACCTCAAGATAAATTAAAAGTAATAGGAACCGTAACCCAGCCAGCGATGGGCGTACTGCCACGCATAGCTGGAACGAAAGACCATTTGTTGACAGTTTTAACTGCCGCATCGTCCAGAATTTTCTGGCCGCTGGATTTAATCACCGACACGTCATCCGGTTTGCCGTCGGGTTTGACGTGAACCTTCATTAACACTTTGCCTTCCCAGCCTCTATCCATCGCAATTTCAGGATATTCAGGGGCAGGGTTGTGTAAATAATCAGCACCAGCCACTGGCGCGGTAATTTTTTCTTCCACCACAGGTGCTGGCGATGAGACGGCTGGCGCTGGGCTTGGCGTCGAATCAACCACCGGAGCTGGTGCAGGTGTTTGTTCCAACACTTTTTCAACCGGTTTTGGCTTTTGTGGTTTTAACGGGACGACTTTCGGTGTCGGTGGTTTGGCCTGCACTTTAGGTAGCGGGGCGATGGTTTTTGGTTGCGGTCTGCTTAGCGAAATCATCACCTTAGGTGGTTGTTCGGCAGGCTGAATAATCGCTTCACTTAACGATAAACGCTCAAAATGATCGACGACAGTGGCGTGAATTAAAATCGACACCAAACCCAAGACCAGATAATCAACCAATTTGTGGTCGCTGGTTTGGCCGGTGTATTTGAAATTAGCTAAAGCCGGATAGGGCGAATTTGCAGCTATCGCATTAGCGACTGGGTTTAATGGCACATTGGCCGGTTCCCAGTTTAAAAAATTAGTTTCTCGCTCAGCTTTATTAAAAGTGGATAAAGGTGTGCTCATTAGAATCTCCTCGAGATTTAAAAAAATCGCCGTTTAAAACTATCCTTGTCAGCTACGGCTTTGATTAACTGTTACGTTATTCAAAGCACAAGCTGTGCCAGTTTTTTAAGAATGAGGAATTAATTGCAGATAAAAAATTAGTTTTTATCTAAGTGTTTAATTTTTAAGTGGGTTTTTGTTGGGGGAGGGCAAGTTTAATGCTTAAAGGTGATTTTTTACAGCTTTTATATCGTCTTAAAGCAATTTGAAAATGTTGTGTTAGCACCAGTCATCTTGGGTTTTTGTTGGACTGGTGTTGATAGGTCAGCAGTTGTGGGGATGTTGGCAATTTTTTTCCGATACCCGGATACATCCCTCATTTAGAAAAATATCGCTTTTACCAACCTAAACTCAAACCAATTTTAATCGCGTTATTCTGGTAAGTAGAGGAACCCAAAGATCCCAAATAGCCAGCATTAAGATAAATCCCTTTGATGGTTTTATAACTAATACTGGCATCAAATGAGCCCATATCAATCGGCATACCAAGATTATTTAATGCATATAACTGACTGGGGGTGTTTAAGTTGTAAATGGATTGCAGAATATGAGTGTCGAAACTGCGTGAATATTGAATCTTCAAAGCTGGCGTAATCGTGCCTGATTCCAGATAAAAATCGTAAGAGGTTTTTACTCCGCCAGACAAAGACTTAAAACTGACATTGGCTTGCTCAAAACCAAGCGCTGAGTTACTCGCCCCATTTTCACTATAAGCATTAAGTTGTCCAGAAATGATGTTACCGCCAATTGACGGCGCTATTTTCAAGCCACCTGTTTGGAACAGATTACTGACCGACAAACTGCCAAACGCAACATTAGCGGTGCGGTTACCAAAAATTAACTGCTTATCAGTTGTTGAGTAGCGACTATTATCAAAAGCAACATCGCCATACCCCGCTAAACCATCAATAAACCAATCTTTAAACGGTTGGTAGCTAGCATAAAAACTACCGGTAGTTTGGTGGGATTTAGTTTGGCTACCCAAATCATCAATTTTAGTGCTGTCGCTACCGTAACCAAACGCAACACCCACTATAGAATCGGTGCGCAATTGATAGTCAATACCTGCTGTTGTGCCTTGTGAATTAAATTTATTTTTATTGCCGCTGGCATCAAATGAACCAAAATCAAAATTGCCGCTGGTCCACAAAGAAAACTTTGACGATTCAAAATTTGATTGATTAACCGTGGTTAAATGATCTTGAATGTTATTAATTTGCTGATGACTAAATCGTTGTAACGCAAAAGTTTGCGCTGCAATTTGTGCCTGGACAGTTGAGTCCAGCGATGTATCGGTATTGGTATCGGTAGTGGTTTTAAGCCTTAATATCAGATGTAGCGTGCTTTCTTTTTGAATATTGTAATCAGCCATTGTTCGACCATCTTCAAGCTGTTTGCCTGCAAAAATCAAGCGTTGTTGATCGGGCGGTATGCCTTCTTTATCCTGAATTTTCGCCTTAACATTTTCAATTGAGTCAGAAGCTTCGACATCTAAAGTAATAGTTTTGCCAGTCAGGGTTTTGACAAAAATTTGCATACACCAAGCCACAGACGGTGTTAATAACAAGCAGCTTAGTAGCAGTCGGACAAGGATTGATTTCATTGAAATATTTATAAAGTTTAGGTTTAAAACAGCCAAAATCTTGGTATTCAAGCCTATGAGTGGCAATGACTCGTAGGCCGAAATAAGCGCAGAGTTTTCGGCGAAGGCTTGTAGCTATCGATAAGCAATTTGCTCGAAACGCTGCGCTTATTCGCGCCTACGCCATTATTTAAAGCACCTTGCAATAAAAAGCCTCGAAGATCAGTTGATCAACAAGGCTTTGAAGCAGTAGGGCGGTTCCGCGATAGCGAACCGCCGTGGCTTTGAGTTCGCGAGCGGTGCATTGCTATCGCGAATGCACCCTACGCAGACAAACATTTAACAATTAGAAGGCCA
>CAIXED010000010.1 GCA_903918375.1 uncultured Pseudomonadota bacterium
GATTCATCAGGGTCCGAAGGTCAATTAAGCACCTTCATCAAGAGACCGAATATATGGCTGCAATCTTGATCTCTGTTAAAAGCATTAATTTTGATAATACTTGGCTTGCAATTGGAGAGGAGTCCATATATGTGCTGAACGATGCGCCTCCTTGCGTCAGCAGCATCCAATAAAGTGATTCATTAAGCGCTTTTCAAAAAGTTCACATGTATTTTTTATAAGCAAGTCTTGTCACTAAAGATATAGCTTAAACCCAACACATGTTAACTTTTTGCTAAGCGGTTATTAGCACATCGTATCGGGGTAACCTAGACACGGCTTTGTCCAGTGAATTTACAAACAATACCACCAGCAATCGCAATAACTTAAAAATTTATATCGCAATATTTTTTTAAAAAATAAAGCCATTACTTCATAGTTATCAATTACTTGCTTTGATAATTATTAAAATAGATTTACGGAACAACGCTCTTTAAGTCGTGCTTGCACAACCGCACGAGCAGTATCGCTTGAATAGCTTTTCATTTCGCCGCTATCCAATTTTTCAATGGTATTTTGCAATCTTAGCCGGAGCCATTTGGTGTAATCAGGATCAGAAGCAGGTTTCTGGTCATATTCAGCATAGGAATCATTTGCCATAGGTCTTTTCTCAATTTAGGTTTTAGCAAGTAGGGCGTAATAGCGACAGCGTATTACGCCATGATCGAAGCCCAACATTCGGCGCAATGCTCGTTTGTTATTGTGCCCTACCAACTTATAGGGTTGAACACAGATAATCCCAAAATACACACAACACCGCACATACGCTTGGAGTCATCGATGACAACCTTAACCACCCGCATTTTCAAAAACGGCAACAACAAGCACTTATGCTGGATCGTGACAAATACACTGGATAACCAAACTCAATATAACCCCTTATCAAATCCCACTTTTATCGCGTCTGAAATAAACTGCGCGAAAGGCTTAATATTTTTTTCGACACTGGCTTTTTCAAGCGCTTGCATATACGGCGCTCTCGACGACACAGGAATAATGGTCCAAGGATAATGACCTTCGGCCAACATCACGTTCATCGCGAAACGCGCTGTTCTGCCATTGCCATCCATAAAAGGATGGATATAACCCAATAAAAAATGCACCATGACCGCCTTCACAAACGCATCAGGTTCGGCAAGTAAGCATTCTTTTAGCGCATCCAATCCATCCAAAATATGCTCAAAATGTGGCGGTATATGTTTTGAGCCGGATAAATACACTAAATGTCGTCGATAGCCGATTAGGTCTTGGCGTTTTAATAAACCGGCTTCCACCGATGGCATGAATAGCTGAGCAAACCAGCGTTGATGTTGTTCAATAAATAATTCAGCACCCGTTTTCTGTTTTAAATAGGCTTGGTTAGCGGCCAGTTTCACCAAGTTAAAGGCTTCCAAATAGCCTTTTGCGGCCATCGCGTCGCGTTGTTGTTTGTCTTGCTCAGATTGTGGATTCCAATCACCGTCGGCGATTTTCTGAATTAAATCGGGCGTCACGCGATAACGTTCGATGGATAAGCTGTGGTAAGCATCGTCAACTTTAATCGCTTCGATGGAGGCTAAATACTCGGTTTCGGCTAACGACAATAACGGAATCTCGGGCTTTGCGGCCAAAACATCCTCACGAAATAGTTCGAATAATAATTTGATTCGGCTGTACAAGGCGTTTCTGACCTCGGTTAACGGCACAACCAGCGGCTGATCAAATGGCTTATCGATTTCTCGGATTAAATAACCTAGATCAGTCAATTGCTTCAAAATCGCATCGGCAAAATCGACTCTGCCAACTTGTCGATAAGCGCCAATCAATCTTGCAACCCCTTGCTGGTTATGATCGACCAAGCGAGCAATCGCTAGTGGATCAGCGATTTTGTTCATGACAATTTGAATTTCATGGCTTTGCGTTTGGTAATGCTTGGGGCTTAGCAAGACCAACGCAGCCGCCGCTGAATAGCATTGCACTCCGCTGACGGTTTGTTTTAAATCGGCTGGAATTGGGTTCTTGATTGAATAGATAAACAGTGAGTAGTTTTCATATAAATCAACTTTTTGATTCACATTACAATCGACGATGACAGTAATTTGTGCTGGCACAACGTTGATTTGTGCGTGTAGCAATAGTGATTGCTCGGCTGACAAGCAATAATTTTCATCGAAACGTTCTGATAAATAACGCGATAAAAACTCAAAATAATGGGCAAAAAAAGGTGTGGTGTCACCAGGATCCGCCATTGGATCGGATAGAAAATACCAACCTTTAAAAAATTCTTTTAAGAAGCCGGTGCGTAGCAGTGTTTCACGGTCAGCTTGTTTTAGTTGCTTACCTTTGATGACACCTTGATCGGAACCATTGATGGTATGCAAAGCTTCAAGCGCTTTGGCCAGCTTTTGGTGTTCAGGTATTTTAGCTCGGCCCATAACGCTTCCTTTAGCAATCGCAATAACTTAAAAAATTATATCGCAATACTTTTTTAAAAAATATAGCGATTATTTTATAGTTATCAATTACTTGCTTTGATAAGGATTTAATTGCAAATTAGCCTATTGCGACCGAGCATTTTCAATTTTCATCCAACTTAACCCACCGCAACCGATTAGCATTACTCACCACCGTCACCGATGACATGGCCATTGCCGCTCCTGCTAACATCGGATTAAGCAAAATTCCGAATAGCGGATACAGCAAACCTGCGGCGACTGGAATGCCGATGCTGTTGTAGAAGAATGCGCCAAGCAAGTTTTGCTGGATGTTTCGTACTGTCAATTTTGACAGGCTGATCGCTTGGCCGATTTTCAATAACGAGCCTTGTAATAAGACAATATCGGCGCTTTCTATCGCGACATCGGTGCCGGTACCGATAGCAAAACCGACATCGGCTTGGGCTAAGGCGGGGGCGTCGTTGATGCCGTCGCCGACCATACCGACAATTTCGCCTTGAGCTTGTAATTCTTTAACCACCGCGGCTTTGTCTTGCGGTAGCACTTGGGCGCGAAATTCGCTGATGCCGGCTTGTTTGGCGATAGCTTGGGCGGTGATCGGGTTATCGCCAGTGACCATTAACAGCCGAATCCCGCGCTGTTGTAATTGCTGAACGGCTTGGGCAGAGTCGGATTTAATCGGGTCGGCAACGGCGACGATGCCGATTAATTGTTCGGCTACCGCTAACAACATCGGGGTTTGGCCTTGGCTGGCGAGTTGGTCGAGGCGGGCTTGGTGAGCGCCGACATCAATGCCGTTAGCGGTCATTAAAGCTAGGTTGCCGAATAAACAAACTTGGTCGTTAATTCGGCCACTAATCCCCTGCCCGCTGATGGCTTGGAATTTTCTGACTTTGTGCAGTTTTAAGTTTTGCTCGGCAGCGGCCGCCAAAATTGCACTGGCTAAAGGGTGTTCGGAACCGGATTCTAAGCTGGCGGCGTAATGTAAAACTTCGCTTTCACTGTGTTCAGCCAAGGCTACCACTGCGGCTAATGCCGGTTTGCCTGCGGTGACGGTGCCAGTTTTATCGAGAATTAAGCAACTGATTTTGCCAGCGGTTTGTAAGGCTTCACCTTGGCGGATCAATATGCCCATTTGCGCAGCGCGACCGACCGCGACCATCACCGAAATCGGTGTCGCCAAGCCTAAGGCGCAAGGACAGGCAATCACTAAAACCGTCATTGAGGTGACAAAGGCATAGCCTAAAGCCGGTTCGGGGCCAATGATTAACCAGACTAAAAAGGTCAGCGCGGCAATCGCGACTACCGTGGGTACAAAAACCGCTGAGATTTTGTCGGCTAATTTGGCTAATGCCGGTTTGCTATTTTGCGCCTGGCGAACGCTTTGGATAATCTGCGCCAGCGCGGTGTCGCGACCAATGCGGGTGGCGGTGAATAAGAAACTGCCTTGTTGATTGATGGTGCCAGCGGCCACTTTAGCACCGAGGGTTTTCTCAACCGGCATCGCTTCACCGGTTAGCATCGCCTCATCAACATGAGAATGACCGTCTAACACTACACCATCGACGGGGATTTTTTCGCCCGGTCTGACGCGCAAGGTTTCGCCTAAGCCAACTTGGTCGATGGCAATATCAATTTCTTGACCATCACGCACCACACGGGCGGTTCTGGGCTGTAAGCCTAATAAAGCCCGAATTGCCTCTGAAGTTTTTCCCCTCGCTCTTATTTCTAAGGCGTTGCCTAAATTGATAAACGCCAAAATCACTGCCGAGGCTTCAAAATAGGCGTGGGCAGACAGCGAAGGTAGTTGCTGGGAAAAATCGATTAACACCGTCGAATACAGCCAAGCCGAGCCTGTGCCTAATGAAATCAACGTATCCATATTGGCTTGTTTGACTTGGATTAATTTGTAGGCGCTTTGAAAGAAATGGCCGCCGGAATAAAACAGTACCAGCAAAGTCAGCAAAGAAATAAATGGCCAAAATTCCCGCCCTTGCGCGGTGTTGATGGCTGGGAAACTGTGTTCGCCCAGCATCAAAAACAAACCTAAAGCACCAGCAACACTGGCTTTAATCATTAACTGCCGATAATGCTGTTGTTGCTGGATTTGTTCGTCTTCGGGATCTTCCAAGCCTTCCATCACGGCGGCATCGTAGCCGCTGGCTTTCAGGGCTTGTTTCAGTAAATCAACGTCTAATTGACCGGTAACGGTGGCCGAATGATCGGCAAAATTAACGCTGACGGTTTCCACACCCGCAACTGCTTGCAATGCTGTTTCAACGGCGGCAATACAGCCAGCACAGCGCATACCGAGGATAGATAATCGGATAGTTTCTGATGTTGGGGATGTGGTGTTCATAAAAAGCCTTAGTCTTCGACTTTAAAACCAGCGTCGATAATCGCGTCTTCAATCTCATCCGCATCAATTTGGCTAGGCTGGTAGGCCACTTCAACTCGTTTTTGCTGATGCGAGGCTTGTACCGATAACACGCCCTCTAAAGCTGATAATTTATTAGTCAGGCTGGATTCGCAGCCGCCGCATTTCATACCCGTAACATTCAGGACGATGGTTTCTGACATGGTATTCTCCTTTTAAAGCTGGTTGAGTGAATCAGATAGACTCGACGCAAAATTACCGAACATGATATAAGGCGAGTCTAATCTTCATCATAGTTCAATGCCTCTTAGTTCGTAAACTAGCGAAGCGACGTTTGTAACCTTAATCTTTAGTGTATCGATGACTCTGAAATCCATTTTTCTCGTTTTAAGCTTATTAATCAGTCCGCCATTATTCGCTGTTGGCTTGGGGCAACTTAACCCTGAACAGTTACAAAGTCTGCAACAAAGCCAGAATGCCTTGATTGTTGATGTGCGAACACCGGCTGAATGGCAAGCTTCGGGCGTTATTCCTAATAGTCAAAAGCTGCAAGGTTTTGATAGCAACGGTAAGTTTGATGCCGATAAATGGTTGTCGGATTTACAGAAATTAAAGTCATCTGCCGAGCAACCGGTGATTCTGGTTTGCCGTTCCGGTAATCGCAGTGGCAAAATTGGCGACATATTGGCGCAGCACGGCGAGAAAAATATTTACCATTTAAGCAATGGCATTCAAGGTTGGATTCAATCTGGCTTGCCTGTTAAAGCCGATTAATCCTGTTAGTTTTTAACCATGTCTCTACAGTCTATACATAACCAAACCATTGCCCTTGCCGGTTTAAGCCAAGCTTGCTGGCTGGTCAATCAATTAGCCACCACTGGCTTGTGCGACAGCCGCGCTTTTGATGCCAGTTTAACTAGCTTATTAAAAATCGATGCTGACAGCGTGCTGGATGTTTACGGTGGCTTAGACGGCATTAAACAAGGCTTGTTGCAGCTTGATCAGCAATTAAGTAGCAAAGCCTTGAGTAGTCCTGAACAAGTCCGCTATGCAGGGCAATTAGTGCATTTGCAAAAACAATTGGCTAATCGCCCCGAAATGCAGAAAACCATTTATGACGGCATGATTCGCGCCCAAGCACAGGCCGAACACTTTGGCATTTTGCATGAGAATGTTTTGGCTAATTTTGCGGATATTTATCATCAAACTATCAGCACCTTGCAGCCGCGCATTATGGTGATCGGCGATCAGCAATATCTAAGCTCACCGTTTACTGTCAATAAAATCCGTAGCGTGTTGTTAGCGGGGATACGCTCGGCACAGCTGTGGCGACAATGCGGCGGTAGTCGTTGGAAATTAATCTTCGCCCGTGGCAAGCTGCAAGCTGAAACCAATTTCCTTTTATCAAAACTGTAAAGCCATGCCTGAATTACCCGAGGTTGAAACCAGTCGGCGCGGGATTAGTCCGCATATCGTTGGCAAAGTCTTTAAAAACGTCATTGTCCGTCAGCCAAAATTGCGTTGGCCGGTGCCGGATAATTTGCCAGCCTTGTTAATCGGCCAAACCCTACAAAGTGTCGAACGACGCGGTAAATATCTGCTGTTAAATTGCGCTAACGGCAGTTTGTTATTGCATTTGGGGATGTCCGGCAATCTGCGAATTACTAATCCTGAGTTAGCGGTTGGTAAACATGACCATCTTGATTTGGTTTTTGCCGATGACACGGTGTTAAGGCTTAACGATCCGCGTAAGTTTGGCGCGGCGTTATGGGCGGAACAACCTAGCCAACATCCTTTGTTAGCGGTTTTAGGGCCTGAGCCTTTATCGGCTGATTTTAGCGGTGAGTATTTACAGCAACGCGCAGGTTCTCGGCGATTGCCGATTAAATCCTTGATTATGGATAGCCATATTGTGGTGGGCGTGGGGAATATCTATGCCAGTGAATCGCTGTTTTTAGCCGGTTTACATCCTGAACGACCCGCGGGGGAGATTGATTTAATGGGCTATCAGCGTTTGGCGACAGCAATTAAAACCGTGTTGCAAAAAGCCATTGAACAAGGCGGCACTACCTTGCGCGACTTTACCAATGCCGAAGGTAAGCCTGGTTATTTTCAACAGGCTTTGCGGGTTTATGGCCGACGTGATCAAGCCTGTATTGACTGCGGCGAGCCGATTCAACATTTAAAAATTGGCCAGCGTGCCAGTTATTTTTGCCCTGTTTGTCAGCATTAATTTATGGCGATTTTATTTTTTAATTTACGCGGTGTGCCGCAAGATGAAGCCGATGATGTTCGGGCTTTGCTCGCTGAACATGAGATTGAATTTTACGAAACCAATGATGGCAATTGGGGGGTGTCGATGCCGGCTATTTGGTTGCACAACGAAGAGGACTTGGATGTTGCTCAGCCTTTATTTGACGAATATCAGTATCAACGGGCCACTGAGCAGAGGGCTTTATATCGACAATTAAAGCGGCAAGGCGAACATACGGGCTTTTGGCGACAAACCTTAAAACAACCGCTGCGATTTTTGCTGTATAGCGGTTTTATGGCTTTGATTGTTTATTGTTCGGTGAAATGGTTGTTTGAGTTGGGTTTATAAATATTTTCAGCCGCTGACTGAGCAAAGCCGAAGCCTGTTTTCGCTTCGACTCCGCTCAGCGAACGGATCAGCTTATTTCGGGCCTTGTAAAATAATCAAAGCTCTTTGTACATGTTCTGCTAATTCCACACCTAAATCGGTTAAATAACCGCCATCTTTTTGGGTAATCACGCCTTTATCAAATAAACGTTCTGCGGCGGCAATCAGCTGTGGATCGGCACTACCATGGACTTTTACGCCTTCTTGGTGCGATTCCAGATTAAACAGTGCTAAAAATTTAATTTCTGCTACTAATGCGTCGGTTAAAGCCATGTGAGATTCCTCTTAGTTATTATCGAACTTTCCAAGCATGGAAAGATGTACTGCTTACCGCTAAGCGTTAGCGGCTATAAAAATGGCTATCGGTGTAAAGTTCATGAATATGGCGTATTAATACCATAATTACCGACGCAACCGGCAAGGCTAATAAAACCCCTAAAAATCCAAATAATTGACCGCCGGCTAATACGGAAAAAATCACCACCACCGGATGCAAGCCGATTTTGTTACCAACCAACCAAGGCGTCAATAACATACCTTCCAAGCTATGTCCTACCCCAAAAACAATCAAAACTGGCACTAAATGCATGACATTTTGAAATTGTAATAAAGCCGCAATTCCCGCCAAGGTAATGCCGGTAATCACCCCCATATAAGGCACGAAACTGATTAATCCCGCTAATGCACCAATCAATAAGGCCAACTCTAAGTCAATCATCCATAAGCCTAGAGTGTAAATCACACTCATCGCCAACATGACATAAAACTGACCGCGCATAAAGGCCGATAAGACATTGTCTGCTTCGGTGGCTAATTTACCGACGGTGTCGGCAAATCGACGAGGAAATAGATTATGGATTTTCACCATTAAATCATCCCAGTCGCGTAATAAATAAAAGGTAATCACTGGGATTAATAATAAATTCATCACCCAACCGATAATCATCGCGCCAGAATGAGAAACCGACAAAATTAGGCTTTCATCTGCACCACCGGCTTTTTGCCAGTAATTTTTAATTAGCACTAATAATTGATCGGTTTGTACTGGCCGAATACTGCGGCCTAAATATTTTTGTAAAACCGGTACTACCGAATGATTAAACCAAGCTAAAGATGCCGGTAATTTGTCGATAAATTCGCTAATTTGTAATTCGATGGTAGGAATGACGATAATCAATAAAGTGGCGATGATTAAAATAATCCCCGAAAACACCACCATCACCGCCATGGTGCGATTTAATTGTTTATCTTGATAACGATAGGTTTCCAGTCTATCGACTAAAGGATCACCCAAATAAGCCAAGACACCAGCAAATACAAATGGCATTAGGATTGGCGCTAAACGATAGATTAACCAACCCAATAAAGCGGTAAAGGCTAAAACAAACCATTTTTGGGAATCGCTCATATTCATCTTAGGCTTGGGATTTACGACGGGCTTTGAATAATTCAATCAGAATCGGCAAAAATGAAATCACAATAATGGCCAAGATAACCAGTTCAAAATGTTGTTTAACTTGGGGGATATTGCCAAAGAAGTAACCAGCACCACCACAAACTAACACCCAAGCCACGCCACCAATAATATTAAAACTAATAAATTTGGCATAAGACATTTCGCCAACACCCGCTACAAACGGTGCAAAGGAACGCACAATCGGCACAAATCGAGCTAGAACGATGGTTTTCGGGCCATAGGTTTGATAAAAGTCCTGCGCTTTATCCAAATGTTGTTGATTAACCCAACTTAGACTATGCGCTCGCTGGCCAATACTGCGACCTATCCAATAGTTTAAGGTATCACCCAAAATAGCGGCGCTGATTAACAAACCGAGCACCCAGTATAAATTCAGGGTATCCATCGCTACCAAAGCACCGGTTGCAAATAACAACGAATCACCAGGCAAAAACGGCATCACGATTAGGCCCGTTTCAATGAAAATTACTAAAAACAAAACACCATAAATCAATAAGCCGTAATCAGCGACTAAGCCGTCTAAATATTTATCGATGTGCAATAAAATATCGATTAAATGATTGAGCAATTCCATGCTTATCTCGTTTAAGGTTGAATTGGAGCTGAGAAGCTAAAGTAAGCCACTGTCGCGGCAGCGATTAAGCCAATTGCCGCTAATACCAACCATAAGGTATTTGATTGTTTAGCAGGTTTAACGACTTCTACCCCTTCAATACTGACATTCACCGCTTTCGACTTACCGCCTGCTTCTTTCACGACTTCATAAAACAATACATCACCGCGCACCGGTCGGCGTGCCATGCCTTTTAAAGAGGAGATGTGTACAAAAATATCTTTATCGTCATGTTCTGGCTTAATAAAACCAAAACCTCTGTCGTCTTTCCAAGTTTTTAAAATGCCTTTATAGACAGTCTTTGCCATTTGTTTACCTATGTCTGCTTCTAAATGTTATTGCGTAGAGCCTGTCTGAAGATTTTGTAGCTCTACATGGCTCGAAGGACAAAACTCAAGCCTGTCCAAACGAATTTTTGATAGCGAGTTTGCTTTTGGCTTCAGTAACATTATTTGATGATCGTTACTGAAATAAGAAAATTTGGAGCGATGATTTACAAATTAAATAATCTGTAAATCATCGATTACTGCTAGTTAAGTTTGTTTCGATAAATGAATTATTTGTCGATTAAAACTTTGTCATCAATCACTAATTTAGACACACCACCAATAGCTAGTTTCAGTGTGCAAGATGCAGTTTTGAAATTAGAATCTGATTCGCCAACCCATTCCATCGTCACATAAGTGGTTTTATCGGTATCGGTTTTAGATGGGAAGTAAACTTGTGTACCGGTGCGATCTAAGATCAATTTAGGACATTTTTGGTTGGCCATTTCTTGCATAGCGACCAAGGTTCTAATTTGTGCAGCTGATTCTTTTTCTTCATTACTTTGTTGCTTACTCATGCCAACCATAATAAAGCCAACGATCATTGCACCAACAAGCGCTAAACCTACTTTTTTTAATTCGCCCATTTTGCTCTCCTAAATTTATAGTTATTTTTCGAAAAATCCATGCTCTCAGCTTGGATTCTATGCGAAACGATTAACCCCAGCAATAAAAGCCTTGCACTTATTGTGGATCGACTTGCTCAATCCAATCACCAAGATTGTAATAATTGGTAACGCGCGCCACTTTGCCATCACGAATATCAAAAAAAGCGCCCGCTGGTAAACGGTAAGTTTGGCCTTTTGCTTCTGGCAAACCTTCGTCTGTATTTAGGTATTCGCCCAAAACCACAAATTCTGCCGCTGCGCGTGAACCGTCAGCATTCGCCATCACAACGATGTTTTCTAATTGCTCACGATAATGGTGATTCATTCTTTGCATAAATTTGGTGAACGCTTCTTTACCTTGCTCACGGTCACCCTGATTGATGTCGTGTACTACATCGTCAGTTAGCAAGCTTAGGAAAGTGTCCATATCGCCATTGTTAAATGCTTGGTAATACTGTTCAATCAGTTGTGTAGCTTGTTGCATAGTGTTTGATTTCTTCAAGTTTAAAAAAGGCTAATTTTGCCAGAATAGTGCTAATTTTTCAGCCTTAAAATTCCACGCCTTGCTCAGCCTTAATTCCTTGCTGATAGGCGTGCTTGATTAGCTGCATTTCTGTCACGGTATTGGCGACTTCAATCACTTCGGCAGGCGCATTACGGCCAGTTAAAACTAAATGCATCCAAGCCGGTTTTTCATTTTTAATGAACTCAGCGATTTCCTCACCACTCAGCCAGTTATAGCCACAGCAGTAGTTAATTTCATCCAAAACTACTAAATCATATAAACCGGAACGAATTTTTTCTTGGCACAAAGCCCAAATATCACGGGTGGTTTGAATATCTTGTTCCGGATTTTTAGTATCCCAAGTAAAACCATCTCCCAAAGCGTGCCATTCGATATTCTCAAAATGAGTGGCGGCTTTTTGTTCGCCGGTTTGCCATTGACCTTTAATAAATTGGATCACGCAAACTCGCATGCCCCAACCCGCGGCGCGGAATACCATCCCAAAAGCGCTGGACGATTTACCTTTGCCTTCGCCGGTTAAAACCAAAACCACGCCCTTACGTCTGTCTTTATTTTTCATGTTTTTTATATCGGTTGCTTAGCGTGTTGAAAATTTTGAAGCCGAGGATAATCGCCGCCAAAACGAAAGTAATCGCATTGGCAATGATGATGGCTTGATTGTCTAAATAAATCCCGTAAATCAGCCATAACAAAACCCCTGCCGCAAATAAGCTATACATGCCCATCGATAAGGATTCGGTATCGCGGGTTTTGATGGTCATAATCGCTTGCGGTAAAAAAGACACGGTGGTTAAAGTCGCCGCCGCGTAACCAATCAGTTCAAATGAAAATGTCATAAGTTTAGAAATGCTGCCAAGCGTAATAAATAGCGGCCAGCAATAAGAGTTGTAAAAAAGCCGAGAGCCAGAAATAGCCAACAAATAACATGACTTTAACCGGCTTTTCGACGGGCTTGGTGAAACTTAACCAGCTGGCAATTAGACTAGATACGCCTGCCACCGCGAGTAAACTGGCAACAACTTGGTCAGCTGTGATCATCTTGGTGGTGGCGCTAACACTTCGCGCGAGCCATTGCTTTCTGCTGGCGAAACCACACCGGCATTTTCCATGTCTTCGATAATCCGCGCGGCGCGGTTATAGCCAATTTTAAATCGGCGTTGAACGCTGGAAATTGAGGCTTTACGCGAGTCGGTAACAAACGCCACAGCTTCATCATACAAACTATCCATTTCTGCACCTTCACCATCGGCGCTGGCAATTTCACCAGTATCAGAACGCTCTTGAGTAATCTCATCCAAATAATTAGTCGGACCGGTTTTTTTCAAGAACTCAACCACCCGATGCACTTCATGATCATCGACAAAAGCCCCGTGAGCACGTAAAGGAATACTGGTGCCGGATGGTAAGAACAACATATCACCATTCCCCAACAACGCTTCTGCGCCACCTTGGTCAATAATGGTTCGCGAATCGATGCGTGATGATACTTGGAATGAAATACGAGTTGGTACGTTGGCTTTAATCAAACCGGTTAAGACATCCACTGAAGGTCGCTGAGTTGCCAATACTAAATGGATACCAGCAGCACGGGCTTTTTGCGCTAAACGGGCAATCAGTTCTTCAACTTTTTTACCAACCACCATCATCATGTCGGCTAACTCGTCGATCACAATCACGATACTGGGTAAGGTGGTCAATGTTGGGTAATCTTCTAGTGCGACAGGCGTTTCTGGTCTGAATAATGGATCACGAATCGGTTTGCCATTAGCTTCCGCCTCTGTCACCGCATGGTTGTAGCCGGCTAAGTTTCTGACACCGACTTTCGACATCAATTTATAGCGACGCTCCATTTCAGCAACCGCCCAACGTAGCGCATTTTGGGCATCCTTCATGTCGGTCACAACCGGCGTCAATAAATGCGGAATGCCTTCGTAAACTGACAATTCCAACATTTTTGGGTCGATCATGATTAAGCGCACTTCATCTGGCTTGGCTTTGTATAGCAAGCTCAGAATCATGGTATTAATCGCCACCGATTTACCAGAGCCGGTGGTACCAGCAACCAGAGCATGAGGCATTTTGCCTAAATCAGCCACCACCGGTGTACCAGAAATATCTTTGCCCATCGCGATACTGAGTTTAGATTTGGCACCTTCAAATTCATCGGATACTAATAAGTCCCGTAGCGAAACCATTTCACGTTCTTGGTTAGGAATCTCTAAACCAATCACTGACTTGCCTTCAATAATTTCAACGACACGGACACTGGTCACCGATAACCCACGCGCCAAATCTTTGGCTAAGCCAGTAATTCGACTGCCTTTAACACCAGCGGCTAGACGCAATTCAAAACGGGTAATCACTGGACCGGGTAACACTGCTTCAACTTCAACCGAAATACCAAAATCTTTTAAAACTTCCTCTACCCGTCTTGAAAGCTCTTGCAACTCAGTTTTGGAATAGCGTTTGACTTTAATTTCACGTTTATCGAGTAATGATAAGGACGGTAGAGCATTCAAAAACTTATCATCGTCAAAGTTTTCTGTCTCTTTGGTGTCTTTTTTACGAACCGGTTTAAATACCTCAGGCTCTTGTAAAACTGGCTGTTCAACGGTTTTAAGAATTTGTAACTTGGATTTTTTAGGTTTTTCTTCTACTTCCTGCTCATCATCGTCATCAGCGATCACTGGCTTTGGCTTTCTAATTTCAACCCGCGCGGCAGGACTTGCGCTTGGTTGTTCGTCATTACGATAGCGCTGAGCGCCACTAGCCGCCTGTTCACCAGCAAAAGAAAACAGGGTTAAGGTCCATTTTCCAACCGAATTCATCACAGCTAACCAAGATAATCCGGTTAATAGCGTGATGCCTGCCATAAACAATAATTGTAGAAATAATGTCGAACCGGAATTACCTAATAAATGCACCAAAGTATCACCGACCTCACGACCGACAATCCCGCCAGGGCTGTCTGGCAAATGCAATTTGGTTCTAAGGAAATGAAAATGCAGGAAAAATATCGCCGACCCCGCAATCATCGTCGCGACAAAGCCAGTAGCACGAATAGCAATTTGCGCACGAGTTAAGGCTTGATCATCTGGTGTAAATAGCAAATAGCCATACCAAAAAATCATCATCGGAATCAGGTAGGCCATGACTCCCAAAAAACTCAACATGAAATCAGCTAACCATGCGCCATACAATCCACAAGCGTTATGAATGGATTTATAGGATGTACTGTGATTCCAACTGGGATCTTCCAGATTAAAGGTAATCAAGGCAATTAAAAAGAACAGCGCGAAGCTAGAAAGCCCTAAAAATACAATCTCGCGATAACCTCGCTTCGATTTTTCTTCAACAACAGCAACCATGAGTAAAGGCTCTCAATAAAGCTCTAAAAAACAAGATTATAGATGATAAAGGTGATAATTCGCATGAAATGGCTGAAATCTCACTCGAATCAGTTTAATCACTGTTCAATTGTCCGTATAATTTTCACATCTTTCTAAATTAATCGGACATCAATCATGGCTGCTACAAAACATTGCAAACTCTTAATTTTAGGTTCCGGCCCTGCCGGTTACACAGCGGCGGTTTATGCAGCTCGCGCTAACCTTAATCCTGTGATGATTACCGGTATGCAGCAAGGCGGTCAATTAACGACAACTACCGAAGTTGATAACTGGCCTGGTGATGTTGATGGTGTACAAGGTCCAGAATTAATGGAAAGAATGCGCTTACATGCTGAGCGCTTTGCGACTGAAATTATTTTTGATCATATCCACACTACTGATTTATCAAAACGCCCGTTCACTTTAACCGGTGATGCTGGCGTTTACACTTGCGACGCTTTAATTATTGCCACTGGCGCGTCGGCAAAATATTTGGGCTTACCTTCTGAAGAAGCCTTTAAAGGCAAAGGGGTTTCGGCTTGTGCGACATGCGATGGTTTTTTCTATCGCAATAAACCGGTGGCGGTGATTGGTGGCGGTAATACCGCAGTTGAAGAAGCCTTGTATTTATCAAATATTGCTTCTGAAGTAATCGTGGTTCATCGCCGCGATAAATTCCGCTCTGAAAAAATCTTGTCAGACAAATTGATTGAAAAATCTAAAACCGGCAATGTGCGTATTGAATGGAACCATCAGCTAGATGAAGTGTTGGGCGATGACATGGGCGTCACCGGCTTACGAATCAAAAATGTTGATGACGGTAGCATAAAGGAAATTGATGTACATGGTGTATTTATTGCGATTGGTCATACACCCAATACTGATATTTTTGCTGGCCAATTAGAAATGGATCACGGTTATATCGTGGTTAACAGCGGCATCAAAGGTAATGCGACTGCAACCAGTGTTGCTGGGGTTTTTGCGGCGGGTGATGTGATGGACTCGCATTATAAACAGGCGATTACATCAGCCGGTGCAGGTTGTATGGCGGCACTCGATGCTGAAAAGTTTTTAGACGAATTAAACGACTAATCTTTATTCGCGCTAACCTGTCTGGTTAGCGCGATTCAACTTCCCTACCTTTTGTATGCAACTCACTCAGCTTGACCCAACTAAGCCGGACCAGCGGTTTCCAGAGTTGCGTAAGGCATTAACAGACCCTAATGGTCTTTTAGCCTTTGGCGGCTGCTTGTCAGCAACTCGTTTGATTAATGCGTATCGGCAAGGCATTTTCCCTTGGTACAACCCGGGTGAACCGATTTTGTGGTGGTCACCTGATCCACGTTTAGTGGTATATCCTGATCGGATTAATATCTCGCGCAGTTTAAATAAAACCTTGCGTAAACAATTATTTGAAATCCGTTTGGACAGTGCTTTTCTTGATGTCATGCAAGCGTGTGCCGAACCCAGAACCGATGGCGCTGGGACTTGGATTAGCGCGGATATGCTATCGGCTTATCAAACCTTGCATCAACAAGGTGTGGCGCATAGTGTTGAAGCCTGGCAAAACGGCGAGTTGGTCGGTGGTTTGTATGGTGTGGCGATTGGCAAGGTGTTTTTTGGCGAATCGATGTTTCATCGTCGTACCGATGCCTCCAAAGTGGTGTTTGTAAATTTGGTTCAGCAATTAAAAACTTGGGGTTATAAATTAATTGATTGTCAGGTCACCAGTGAGCATTTATTAAGTTTAGGTGCAGAGGAAATTTCTCGTTCGGCTTTTCGCAATTTACTTGATAAATTTTGCTATCAATCGCCCAATCCAGAGGCTTGGCAGCCATGATTTCCGTACCATTATGGTTATCAAATCTGCACGAATGCAGTTATCTCGATGACAAAATCGCGCAATCAGTGGTGGTATCTGAAGCATTTGTTTTAGACACGCTGATTTATTCGCGCTTAATTGAACAAGGTTTCCGGCGCAGTGGTGATCAAGTCTACGCGCCACATTGCCCCTCATGCCAAGCGTGTGTCCCAAGTCGGATTGCTGTCGCTGATTTTCAGGCTGATCGCAAACAAAAACGCTGTTGGCAAAGAAATCAAGACACACAAGTAACGATTAAACCCGCTAAATTTGAGGCTGAGCATTTTCAGTTATATCAACGCTATCAAGCCGAACGGCACGATAGAGCTGATAATCAACCGATTAGCGAACAAGAATATATTGAGTTTTTGAGTAGTCATTGGTGTAACACTTGGTTTGTAGAATTTAGGATTAACCATAAATTAGCTGCAGTTGCGATAGTTGATGTTTTAGATAATGCCTTATCAGCGGTTTATACCTTTTTTGATCCTATATTTGCTCAGCATAGCCCTGGAGTATTTGCCGTATTGTGGCAAATTGAATACGCAAAATCCTTAAATCTTGAATATGTTTATTTAGGTTTTTGGATTAAAGACTGTCGAAAAATGCTTTATAAAAATCAATATCAGCCATTGCAAGGTCTTATTAATCAGCAATGGCAAACTGTTTAGTTATTATTAAATCAATGAGGAAATAAGGTGCCAAAGGCAAATGAATTAAAACAAGGTTCTGCGATTGAAATTAATGGTGAACCTTATGTGGTGAAAAAAATTGATGTTCGTAATCCAACTTCGCGCGGGGCAACGACTTTATATAAAGTGCGCTTTGCCCATATGAAAACCAAGCAAAAACTGGATGAAACCTATAAAAGCGATGATATGCTAAAAACCGCTGATTGTTCGCGCGCAGCTGTCCAGTATTCATATCAAGATGGCGAAAGTTATGTTTTTATGAATGTTGAAACTTACGAACAATACACTTTATCGGCTGAGGATATTGAAGAACAAATTGAATATCTAACTGAGGGCATGGAAGGTTTGGTGATGCTTTTGATGGATGATTCGGCAATTGGTATTGAATTACCTGCGGCAATTACTTTGCAAATTGTTGAAACACCACCAGCAATGAAAAGTGCGAGTGCAACAAATCGAACTAAAACAGCACGATTAACGACCGATCTTGAAATTCAGGTTCCTGAATATATTGAATCTGGTGAGTTAATTAAAATTAACACTGATACTGGAAAGTTTATGTCTCGGGCATAAACCATAGAAATTGATTAAATCGCGTAATGTGTTTACGCGATTTAATTTTTGAATTTCTTTATAAGCAAAAAATGCACCATAATTAGCTAAAAATCGCTAAATTCTTAGTCAAAAAAAAAGCCCGCCTATTGCTAGGAGGGCTTTTTTGATATAAGAGCTTGGCGATGACCTACTTTCACATGGCAACCTGCCACACTATCA
>CAIXED010000011.1 GCA_903918375.1 uncultured Pseudomonadota bacterium
ATAGCTTTGAATTAACCCTCACCGTTCGTCCTGAGCTTGTCGAAGGACGGGGCAAGGTGCTTGCTTCCATTCATGGTTCGACAAGCTCACCACGAACGGAGTCGGGAGTGGTGAGTGACCCAGCTTTCTGATGGTTTGTTAGGTTTGCCGTTGGCTCCAAAGTTACGGTGGTTCGCTATCAAAACTTGGGATGATAGCTTTGAATTAACCCTCACCGTTCGTCCTGAGCTTGTCGAAGGACGGGGTAAGGTGCTTGCTTCTATTCATGATTCGACAAGCCCACCACCAACGACGTTGGAGTGATTGATAACCGACTTCCGTAACGCTGAGTTTATACCCCCTCATTAATGGGAACAAAAGGAATACCCATGTTTAACTGGCTGAAAATAATGCAAAAACATTTGGCGAAAGGTGATGATGTGCCTTTTCGTCGCTTGGGTTTGTGGGTGATTTTTTGGGTGTTTGGGGTGTTTGGTGCTTGGGCGGCTTTAGCGCCTTTGAACAGCGCCGCCTTAGCACCCGGCTCGATTGCCGTCGAATCGTATCGCAAAAGTGTTCAGCATTTAGAAGGCGGGATTATTGCCGCGATTTTGGTGCGCGATGGCGATAACGTCATTAAAGACCAAGTCTTGGTTGAACTCGATGACACCCAGTCCCGCGCCCAATTAGAGGTTTTGCGCGGTCAATACTTTATTGATATGGCCCGCGAAAGTCGCTTAATCGCTCAAGAAAAATTAGCGGCAAAAATCGATTATCCGCAAGCCTTGCTGGATTTTGATGATGACCGAGTTCGCGATGCGATTCGGGTGCAAAACCAAACCTATTTTGTCCGCCGCACGGCTCATGAAAACGAAGTCGCGGTCTATCGGCGGCAGATTGAACAATTAAAAGCCAAAATCAAAGGCCTTAATGCCCAAAAAGCCAGTCATCAAAGTTTGATTGATTCGTTTCAGCGTGAATTGAATGATTTTCAAACCTTATTAAAAGAAGGCTACACCGAAAAACAAAAAGTCCGCGAGTTGGAGCGCAGTTTGTCCGATCACCAAGGTCAATTGGGGGCTTTGCAAGCCGATAGCGCCGCGACTTCTTTAGAGATTAGCGAAACCGAGTTGAAGGTGTTGCAGTTGGAGAAAGAGTTACAGCGCGAGGTGACTAAAGAGTTGGCAGAAGTGCAATCGCAATTGTTTGAGCTGCGCGAGAAGATTCAATCCTTAGAAGCCACGGTGAAACGTACCGTCGTCACCGCACCGGAAAATGGCATGGTGCTTGGTTTGGCGGTGCATACCATCGGTGCGGTGATTCCACCCGGCGGTCGGATTCTCGACATCGTGCCGCAGAATGAAAAATTGATTGTCGAAGCGCAGATTGCTTTGAATGACATTGACCAAGTGCAAGTTGGGCAGGTGGCGGAGATTCGTTTTACTGCCTTTAAAAGTCGAGATACGCCCAAGGTGGAAGGTAAGTTGATTTCGGTGTCGGCGGATCGGATTGTTGATGAGAAAAAGCCTGACAGCCAACCGTATTATTTAGGTCGGGTTGATGTTGATCCACAAGGTTTGGCCGAGCTACACGACAAAGGTTTCGATTTGATGCCGGGGATGCCAGCGGAAGTGTTAATCAATACCGGTCAGCGTACCTTGTTGCAATACTTGACCAGACCGTTGACCGATAGTTTTTCCCGCTCTTTTATTGAGGATTGAATCATGCCTTGGTTGCTATTGGCTTTGTTATTAAATCCGTCGGTGCTTAGAGCAGATAACTTATTAGATTTGTACGATCTGACCGTGTCCAGTCATCCGATTGTCAAAGGCTATGAGTTTTCAATTGAACAAGCCAAAGCGCAAAAGGATTTGGCCTTAAGTAAGTTGTTGCCACAAGTGTCGGCGGTCGGCACCAAGTCGTGGAATAAAATGACCCAGCCTTCAAGTACTGGCTTAGGCGACCATACCAGCGACTATCCCGGTACGCGTGGCATTATTCAAGCCAAGCAATCCTTGTTTGATTTACCGTCTTTTTTGCAATGGCAAGGCGCGGATTCGGTGGTTTTACAATCCGAGTTTGAGCTGGATGCAGCGCGGATGAGTTTGGTTGCCGATTTGGTGGAGCGCTATTTTCAGGTTTTGGAGCAAGAAGATAAATTGCACTATATCCAAGGCGAAAAAAATCTAACCGAGAGCGATAGTAAGCGGATTAAACGGATGAGCGAGTTGCAATTAAAACGGATCACCGATTTATATGAAGTCGAAGCCTATTACCAAACCTTGCTCACCGAGGAAATCCAAATTCAAGGCGACCATGAGATTGCTTTGGAAAAATTGCATGAAATGGCGGGGCGCTTGGTGACTGATGTGAAGCCGTTAAATCTGCAAGTGGTGCCACAGCCTAGTTTTGAGGTGACGCAAGTGGTCGAAGAGGCGATGACCAAGCATCCGTCGTTGCGGGCAATGTCCTATGGTTTGGAAGCGGCTGATAAACAAGTCGATAGCCAGCGAGCAGGGCATTTACCGCAGTTTTCCTTACAACTGTCCGAAACTTATGCTGATAACAGTGGTTACGATAATCGTCTTAATTCGCGTTATGAAGTTGGCACGGTGGGCGTGCAAGTCAGCGTGCCGATTTTTTCCGGTGGCGGGATTGAAGCGGGGGTGGATAGCGCCATCGCTAAATACCATGTGTCGTTAGAAAAACGGAATGAAAAACTCCGTGAAATTGAACGCGAAATTCGCACCGCTTATCTGCAATTAAAAACCAGCTATGCGCGGATGGCTTCGACAGCGAAAGAAGTTGATGCCCGTGAAAAAGTCACCGAAGGCCAGTCAAAAAATTACCAATTGGGGGTGATTACCATTGTGGATTTGCTGGAAGTGAAAAAAGATTTGCTGAAATCGTATTTTGAGCTGAGTAAATCGCGTTATGAATATGTCAAGCAGTGGGTGGCGTTGAAACTGTGGAGCGGTAGTTTGCAGCGTAGTGATGTGGAACAGATTAATGGTTGGTTAACTAACTAAACATCGTCGCTCCAATTGCAAGCCAATTGATAGGCTGTCTAGCCATATCTATTAATCTTCTGATTCTAATCAATCTAGGTGTTAGGCGTATCGATGCCTAATAACTTCCATCAGGCAGCTTTTCGTAGCGACAGTGCTTGTCTTCGCCGGTGTCTTTTTACAATTCAAACCGTTAAAGCATGTCGTTGCTTTAGTGATTTTTTGTATGTCCTTGATTTATCGATATTAGTTTCGAGCTTATTTCTAGCGTAGAAGATAGGCTGATTAGAGATGTGTTTTCAACTCGTGAGTCGATATGAAATTTTCGAGATATTCCTGCGAGCGTAGGATTTGCAATATTGATTTTTTTTGTAAAATACGTAAAAAGTTAAAAAGAGTAAAAGGACGAGGTTGACGTATTGCTTTGAAAAGCAAGATTTCGTCCAAATTGCTGACAAACATTCTCTAAGGCTGTCTCCTATGAAATTAAAACAATTAAATCAGAATCCTGTCGCTTTTAAATTGATCAGGTTATCAGTAGGTAATCGTGTTCACGAACAATTGCTTTCTAAAGCAATGATCAAGCTAGAAGCCGAGGCTGGTGTCAATTACAGAATTGTTTATGCAGACAGTTTGCAGCAGCCAGCAAATCTAAGTTTAAAAAAGAAAGGCAATTCGCTGATAGTTAAAGTGGGTAAGAAACAGGTATTGGAATTACTTGATTTTTACAGTGACAGTTGGTTGAGCGAACAATTGCCGGTTTATCAAGCGGATGAAAATACCCAAACCGAATTATTCACAACGGATTCACAGATTATTCCCTGTTCACCCGCTTTTAATGACTTAACTTGGCAGTTATCCAATAGCCGCTCAGAATGGTTACTAAATTATGATGGTGCAGCTGGTTCAACATCCCAATCGACGAATTTTTATTCTTCGATATTGGCAAAAATGTGGCCACAAGGCTTTGGGCCTAATGATAGTTTAGCTGCAGAATTAGATACGACACCTATTGTTGGCGATTTGATTATTACCGGTTCTGTAGCGGCTGGCCCTGTTTACGACGGCGTTTCTCTTGAAGCTTACGATCAAAATGGCAATTTATTGGGTAACACGGTTATTCAAAGTGACGGTACTTATACAATCAATTCGCTTTCACGCGGTGATTACCGTGGCGTTGTATTACTCAAAGTAGTAGACACTAATACGACTAATGCCAATTACATTGATGAGGCGACAGCTGCCAACAAAAGCTTAAACGCTGAACTGCGTGCATTGGGTATCGCTGAAGTAGGGCAGACCTTGTTTGGTGTTATTGGTCCCGATGCTCATTTAATTATTAACATCACCCCATTAACCGAGTTAGCGGTTCGCCAAGCGGGGGTGTCAAGTAATGCAGCCGTTAGCGTCACGGCAGCTCAAACAGCCAACAACAACGTAGCCAGTGCCTTTGGTCTGAGCGGTGTGGAGCTGACTGGTAATGTTACCACCACCAACAGCGCCAGTTTTGATCCGACTAATGGCCTTAGCAATGCTGAAAAATACGGTATTGCCTTGACTAAACTTTCCGGTCTGGACAGTCTTAACGCGGGCAACATGGCAACCTCGCTGGATTTATTGGCGGCCAACTTAAATGGCTCGACTTTGACAACCGCTGGTGCCACCTTGGTGGATCAAGGGCGAGCTCAAGCCTTGACTAATCTTAAAACCAGCGCTGCGCCTACTTTCAATTCAGCTGTGGGTGGTTCTGATACCGTATTAAACCGTCAATTATTGGGTGATATTGTCGTTACCGCGCAAGACCTCGATAGCAATGGCTGTCTTGTGGTTAGCGGTACTGCCTTGCCAGGTGTTACCTTAACTGTCACATTGCCGGACGGTAGCACCCAGCAAACCGTGGTTGATGCTACAGGTCATTTTAGTTTGACCTCGCTAAGCCCCCAGCCTTCTCTCGATACACCCGTCAAAGTAGTCGGTACTGATGCGTTAAGTGCGCCTGTCAATAATGCCGCGCCTAATGTGCCAGTTATCGACATTGGTAACGGTAACGTTATTACTGGTAGTGCTGACCCCGCTACCACGGTGACGGTCAAAGATATGGCGGGTAATGTCATTGGCACTGCGGTAGCTGATGCCTTAGGTTTTTGGAGTTTGACGCCTGAGAAACCATTGATTAGTGGTACCAATCTCAAAGCCACTGCGGTTGATGCCGCTGGCAACGCTTCCGGTCCGGGGGCTGGCGTGACAGATCCTAATGCTGTGGTTATCGTTATTCCTGAAGCGAGCGATGGTTATGTTGATGCAGCAGAAAAAGCCTCCGATGGCGGTGTGCCGATTGACGTTAGCCTACCTGCCAATGCGGTAGCGGGTGATGTCATTAAGAGCTTGATTACGTTGCCGAATGGTTCAACGCTCACATTAACTCATGTTCTAAGTTCGGCTGACATAACTGCCGGTCAAATTACTCAGCTTATGGGGCCAGCGGAGTTACCGATAGATGGGCTATATCAAGTTTCATCGACATTGATTAATTCATTGGGCAACAGTAGCGCGCCAAGCTTGCGTAGCTTTTTGCTCGATACGGCTATCCCAGATGCGCCAGTGATTGCACCAAGTAATGGGCAGATTATTACGGGTACCGCTGAGCCGGGCACTACTGTTACTGTGCGAGACGGGGCAGGTAATATCATTGGTACTGTTGGTCCGGTAGGCTCGGGTGGTTATTGGACACTACTGCCATTGGTTCCGCTTGCAGACAATGCGACTATTACTGCCACCGCAACAGACCCAGCAGGCTATACCAGCGGTCCAGGTGTAGGTGTAGTTGATACAGGCGCTTTATTGATTACCGGTGCTATTGACAATCAAGGTCCTCGCACCGGCTTGTTGAGCGATGGCGCTTACACCAACGATACCACCCCTCAGTTAACCGGTAGTTTAGGTGCGCCATTAGCTGCTGGTGAAACCTTGGCGATTTATCGCGAAGGGGTTTTTGTGGGTAATGCGATTGTCAATGGCAATAGCTGGAGCTTCCAAGATGGCACCACCGCGCCATTGGTCGATGGTCCTTACGCCTATGAAGCTAAAGTTCAGAATGGCAGTGCTGTGATTCAGTCTTCCGGTGTTTTCCATCTCATCGTTGATAATGCGCCGTCTACACCGGGTGTGCAAATTCCAGATGCCGCTAACGGTGTTAGTAATGCTGAAGCACTGGATGGAGTGGCGTTAAGAATTACCTTGCCGCAAGATGCGGCAGTGGGTGACGTCGTTACGACTGTCATCACTTTGCCTAACAATGGCGGCAGCATTACCCGTACTACTGTGCTGACTCAAGCCATGATTACCGTTGGCATTATTGTCGAAACCGTGACTAATGCAGAATTGGGCGGTCCTGTCGCAGGAAACTACTTGGATGGTACTTGGAACACATCGACCACCCTTACCGATGCAGCAGGTAACGTCAGTGCGCCGCAACCAGACAGCTTCCGTCTTGCCGCCAATGCGCCTAGCTTGATCATCGACACTATTGCTGGTGACAACATCGTTAATGCCGCTGAAAAAGCCGGAGATCTGCCTGTATCAGGAAGCACCAGTGCCGAACTAGGGCAAGCTGTCACTATTACTTTGGTCGATAGCAGTAATAATGTCATTGGCACTTACTTCACCACCGTCAAAGCGGATGGCACATTTGCCTTGAATATTCCGCAAGCTGATTTACCAGCCGATGGCAGTTATAGCGTCAAAGGCGATGTTAGCAATAGCGCTGGCACACCTGCGGTTCAGCAAACCCAAGGTTTGTTGTTCGATACTGTGGCTCCGGTTATTGCTATCGATCATGTCGCTGGCGATGCGGTTGGCAGTGCCGGTGATGGTTTGTTTGATGGTGTTGAGCGTGGCTTTGACCCTAATACCTATCAGTTAAGCAATACAGTGACCACACTACCTGTGATCAGCGGCACCACCGATGCTGAAGTGGGTCAAACCGTGACAGTATTGCTTAATAACGTGGTCTACACCACCACGGTACAAAGCGGTGGTACTTGGTCTATCACCCTGACTCAGAACGATGCCAAAGCCTTGGTGCATGGCAATAGTTACGATATTAGGGTCAATGTCAGCGATGTGGCGGGTAATCCAGCGGTGCCTGATACCAACAACCACTTAGTTGTTAATATCGCGCCGCCCGATGTGCCTACTATTGACCAACAATATGCTGGCACCACCACACCGCTGATAACCGGTACCGCTCAAAAATTGGCTGTTGGCAATCCGATTGCATTGGCCGATGGCGACATTATTAGTTTTACTCTTAACGGTGTAACCGTTAACGCGACGATTGATTCTAGTCAGCCTAATGGCACCAATTGCGCTGGTGTTAGCTACGATCCAGTGACAAAGGCTTGGAGTTTAGATACCGCCACCGCTGCAAATTTTGCTCTACAAGATGACCATACTTATGACGTGGCTGTTGGTGTCACCGCCGCAGGATTGCCGATTCGTAACGACATTAGCACAGGCGAGCTGATCCTCGATACAACCCCGCCAACCATCACCCTTAACCCCATTTCGCCTGATGCGAGTGGTGTTAGTGTCATCAATGCACAAGAGCAAAATCAACCGCTTGTATTAACCGGTACTACCGATGCCCAAGTTGGCTCAACAGTTACCCTGACCGGTTTGGACGGTGTTACCCGTACCGCGATTGTTCAAGCAGGTGTTAACGGCGGTGCTAATACGTTTAGTATTCCCGTCCCAGGTTCGGTGATTAGCGGTTTGGCTGATGGCACGCTTCATCCTAGTGTCAGTGTCACTAACTTATTTGGATTAACCGGTAGCGACAGTGAAACGCTGTTAATTGACACCACTGCGCCTAGCACACCAGCCGTGGTCTTGCCGGAATCGACTAGCGGTGTTAACGCCGCTGAAGCCATCAGTGCTGGCGGTACACCGCTTGAGATTACTTTGCCTCAAGATACAGCGGCAGGGGATGTGGTGACAACCGTGGTGACCAAAGCCGATGGCACTGTGTTAGTGCTTAACCATCTATTGACCACGGCTGACATCACAGCCGGCACCATTACCCAGTTGATTGCTGCCAGCGAATTAACTGTCGATGGTCATTGGACGACTTCGACGACCATCACCGATCCTGTTGGTAACAGCAGTGCACCGCAAGCCGGTGGTTTCTTGCTCGACACCCAAGCCCCAGGTGCACCGAGTGTCGTGTTGCCAGAGGCAAGCAATGGCGTAAACGCCGCAGAAGCAGCCAGCAACGGCGGCACCCCGCTCGACATCAGCTTGCCTGGTGATGCGGCGGTAGGTGACGTGGTGACCACTATTGTTACCTTGCCTGACAATACCACTCTGACTTTGAACACCGTGTTGACGGTGGCAGATGTTGCAGCAGGCACCATTACTCAATTGATCCCGACCAGTGCTTTGATTGTCGATGGCGCATGGACCACTAGCACCACACTCACTGATATGGCCGGTAACACTGGCCCAGCTCGGGCTGGTGGCTTTGTGTTAGATACCACCCCACCTAGTGCGCCAGCAGCGGTTTTAGCGACCAGCAGCGATACCGGTGTGTTGGCTGATAGCATTACTAAAGACACTACGCCGTCTATTAGCGGTACAGGAACAGCAGGCGATACCATTACCGTCACTTTCCCAACCGGTGAAGTGTTAACGGCCATAGTTGCTGCCGATGGTACTTGGACTGTAACCCCGACACAGCCATTAAGTGAAGGTCTAAACACGGTTGTTGTGACAGCCACTGATCCAGCGGGCAATACCAGCCCAGAAACACAGTTACCGTTACGCATAGATACTACTGCGCCTTTAGCGCCAGCAGCAGTTGACTTGGCACCGGCTAGCGATACCGGTGTTAGCAATAGCGACAAGTTAACCAATGACAACACGCCAACCCTAGTTGGCACAGGTACGCCTGGCGATACCATTACTGTCTATGATTCACAGAGAAACCCGATTGCCACCGCGATTGTTGATGCCAATGGTAATTGGAGTGCAACAACTACGCCACTTGCTGAGGGCCTGAATAATCTGACGATTACTGCTACCGACCCAGCGGGTAACGAAGGTCCTGCCGCGCCATTGGCAATCACCATTGACACTGCAGCACCTGCCGCACCATTGGCTGATGTCGCCGCTGTTAGTGATACCGGCATCAGCAATAGCGACAATATTACTAAAGACAACACGCCAACCATCAGTGGTACAGCGGTTGCTGGTGATACCATCACTGTAACTTTCCCAGGTGGTGAAGTACAAACTGTGATCGTGCCGTCTAACGGTATTTGGAATGTTACTCCGACCAATCCCTTACCAGATGGTCTACAAAATGTCATCGTGACCGCTACCGATCCAGCCGGTAACACCTCAGCACCAACAACCGTGCCTGTGACTATCGACACTACAGCACCGTCTGCACCTTTGGCAGACGTGGCCGCTACCAGCGACACCGGTAGTAGCAATACCGACAATATCACCTCGGACAACACACCGACTATCAGCGGCGGCAATGCTAACCCAGGTGATACCATTACCGTGACTATGCCTGGCACTAATCAAGTGTTGACTACGGTAGTTGCGGCTGATGGTAGTTGGAGTGTGACCCCAACTCAGGCTCTAGCGGATGGCACCGCCAATGTCACTGTTACTGCCACTGATCCGGCAGGTAACATCAGCGCTCCGACCACTGTCCCTGTCACCATTGACACTACAGCTCCAGTTGCGCCTACCGTCAATTCCCTGATTACTAATGACAGCACCCCCGTATTGACCGGCACTGCCATATTAGCGGTGGGGGAAACCTTACAAGTGTTTATCAACGGTGCGACCTATAACGTTACTGTTGCCGTCGGTGGCAATTGGAGTCTGGACACGGGCACTGCCACACCGGTTAGCGGTACTTTTAGTGCTTTCGTTGCTAATATTAATTATCCCGTCACCGCCACCGTTATCGACTTGGCCGGTAACGCCACTAGCGACGCCACCACTAACGAAGTGCTGTTTGATAACATGGCGCCATCAACACCAACGGTCGACGCATTGGTGACCAATGACAGCACGCCAGTGATCACTGGTACTGCCAACCTGTTAGCCGGTGAAACCTTAAAAGTCACTGTCAACGGTGCAAGCTATAATGTTGCGGTTGCAAACAACGGTACGTGGAGTCTGGATACGGGCTCTGCTATACCGGTTAGTGGTAGTTTAGGGGCATTTGTAAATGGCACCCGCTATCCCGTCACCGCCACGATTACCGATTTGGCCAACAACCAAACCAGCGATATTACGACCAACGAATTATTATTCGATACCACAGCACCATCGATTCCAGCGGGCGATGTAGCGGCCTCCAGCGACACCGGTGTGAGCAATACTGACAATATCACCCGTGACACTACCCCAGAAATCATTGGCACCGGTACCCCGGGCGATACTATGCGACTCTATGCAGCCGATGGTACGACGTTGTTGGGTACTGCGGTAGTTGATGCTGCCGGTAACTGGTCTATCACACCAAGCAATGCGCTACCCGAAGGGCCTAGTGCCTTACAAGTGACGGCCACCGATCCTGCCGGTAACACCAGTGCGCCAGCTACGGTCAATGTCACTATCGACACCAGCGCTCCAGCCGCTCCGACCGCTTTACTAGATCCAAGTAGCGACACCGGTGTACAAGGCGATAGCACCACCAACGACAACACCCCAACCTTAAGCGGTACAGGTACTGTTGGTGACACCATCACCATCAAAGATCCTAATGGCAACGTGATTGCCTCAGCGGTGGTTGACGTCAACGGCAACTGGAACGCGACACCGGTTAATCCGCTGCCACAAGGTGTTAACAATCTCAGTGTGACGGCCACCGATCCAGCGGGCAACACCAGTGCACCAGCTGCGTTACCGATTACTATCGACACCACCGCTTCAGCCGCTCCCGTGGCCGCATTGGCAGCCGCTAGCGATAGTGGTATTGCTGGCGATAGCATCACCAACGACAACACACCTACCATCACCGGCACCGGTGTTGTTGGCGATACCATCAAACTCTATGCACCTAATGGCACAACATTATTGGGTTCTGTGGTGGTTGCCGCGAATGGCACTTGGTCGATAACTCCGATTGCTGCTCAACCAGATGGATTGAACAACTTTAAGGTTAACGCCACCGATCCTGCGGGCAACGTCAGCGCCTTTACAACCGTCCCAGTCACCATTGACACTGTCGCACCGAATGCGCCAGCTGCCGACGTAGCGGCGCTGAGTGATACCGGTAGCAGCAACACCGATAACATCACTAGCGACAATACCCCAACCATCAGCGGTGGCAGTGCTACCCCGGGTGATACGATTACGGTCACTATGCCGGGTAGCAATGAAGTGTTAACTGCCGTGGTTGCAGCCGATGGTACTTGGAGCGTGACCCCAACTCAGCCCTTGGCCGATGGCACAGCCAATGTCAGCGTTACTGCGACCGACCCACAAGGCAACGTCAGCACTGCGACGCTGGTACCGGTCACTATCGATACCACAGCACCGATTCCGCCAGTAGCTACGCTTGATGCCACTAGCAACAGCGGTTTGACTAGCGATAACATCACCAACGACAACACGCCGTTACTGAGCGGTACTGGTGTCGCTGGTGACACGATTACCGTGATGGATGTTAAAGGTCGTGTGCTGGGTACCGCCTTGGTTACTGGCAACGGCACTTGGAGCTTCCAAACCACGGTTGTTCAGCCTAATGGTTTAGTTGAGTTCAGCATTACTGCCACCGATCCTGCCGGTAACACCAGCTTGCCAGCTATGTTGCCGGTTATGATTGACACAGTAGTTGCTACTCCAGTGATTGACCCAACTAATGGTGTAGGCCAGATTACTGGCACTGGTGAAGCAGGCGCTACCGTTACCTTGACCGATACCACCACTAACACGGTGATTGGTACTGCCATTGTTGCAGCTGATGGAACTTGGAGTATTACCCCAAGTTCCACACTGCTAAATGGCGATGCACTATCAGCGACCCAGACCGATGTCGCGGGCAATCTCAGCCAGCCAACCACTTCGACTGTCGATAACAATGTCCCTAACATCAACGCCACCAACGGTATTTTGATTACCGGTACAGGCAAGCCGGGCGATTCCATTGCTTTGACATTGACTGATGGCACTCCGATTCGCGATGCTAGCGGTGCTCCACTGCTAGTTTTGGTTGATGTGAATGGTAACTGGACTGCAACCTCTGGCACACCTTTGGCTGATGGTACTGTGGTTAAAGCCATCGATACCACCAACCATTTGTTCGACACTCAAGTAGTCGATGCCCAAGCACCGACTACACCTATTGCTGATGTGGCAGCCACTAGCGACAGCGGTATCAGTAATACCGACAACATCACTAGCGACACAACGCCAACCATCGTTGGTAATGGCACAGCAGGGGATGTCATCAAGTTATATGCACCAGATGGCACAACCTTATTGGGTTCTGCAGTGGTGGCTACGGATGGTAGTTGGGCTATTACTCCTACCAATGCTTTGCCTCAAGGTTTGAATAATCTACAAGTCACAGCTACCGATCCAGTTGGTAACACCAGTGCACCAGGTACTATGCCTGTCACCATCGACACGACAGCGCCTACTGCGCCAGTTGCCGATGTTGCCGCCGCTAGTGATACTGGCGTTAGTAACACTGACAATATTACCAACGACACCACGCCAACCATTAGCGGTACAGGTACAGCAGGTGACACCATCACCGTCACTATGCCAGGTACTAATGAAGTGTTGACCGCCGTGGTTGCGGCTAATGGCACTTGGAGCGTGACACCAACTCAAGCATTAGCAGACGGCACCGCTAACGTATCAGTCACTGCGACTGATCCAGCCGGTAACGTCAGCACAGCGACTTTGGTTCCAGTCACTATCGACACATCTGCACCTGCAGCGCCAGCTGCTGATGTGGCTGCGGCTAGTGACACCGGTGTCAGCAACACCGACAATATTACTAGCGACACTACACCAACCATTAGCGGCACAGGTACAGCCGGTGACACCATCACCGTCACCATGCCAGGGACTAATGAAGTGTTGACTGTCGTGGTTGCGCTGAATGGCACTTGGAGTGTGACACCAACTCAAGCATTAGCAGACGGCACTGCCAACGTTTCAGTCACCGCGACTGACACAGCCGGTAACGTCAGCCCTGCGACCTTGGTTCCAGTCACTATCGATACCACAGCACCCGCAGCGCCAGCTGCTGATATGGCGGCGGCTAGTGATACCGGCGTCAGCAACACCGACAACATCACCAGCGACAACACGCCAACCATTAGCGGCACAGGTACAGCCGGTGACACCATCACCGTCACCATGCCTGGTACTGGTGAAGTATTAACCGCAGTAGTTGCGGCTAATGGCAGTTGGAGTGTGACGCCAACTCAAGCATTAGCAGACGGTACAGCTAACGTTTCGGTTATCGCTACTGATCCAGCCGGTAACGTCAGCCCAGCCACCTTGGTGCCGGTGACTATCGACACCACGCCGCCAGCTGCGCCAGTTGTTACAGCGCTTACTACAAACGACACCACCCCAACCATCAGCGGTACTGCGACTTTGGCTGCCGGCGAAAGCTTGCAAGTGACAGTGAATGGCGCGACTTACAATGTGACAGTCGCTAACAATGGTACTTGGAGCCTAGACACCGGTAGCGCCACACCGGTTAGCGGTACGCTAGGTGCATTCGTCAATGGTCAAAGCTATTCAGTCACCGCCACTACCACCGATCTAGCAGGTAATACCACCAGCGACGTGAGTAGCAGCGAATTGACTATCGACACCACACCACCAGCAACACCGGTGGTGACACCCGTAATCACTGCTGACCTGACGCCGACCATTACCGGCACCGCGACTTTAGCCGCTGGCGAAAGTTTGCAAGTCACCGTCAATGGCGCGACTTATAACGTTACCGTGGGTAGCAATGGTAGCTGGGCATTAGACACTGGCACTGCGACACCGGTCAGCGGTACGCTAGGTGTGTTCGCCAATGGTCAAAGCTATTCAGTCACTGCGACTACTACCGATCTTGCTGGTAACACAACTAGCGATACCAGCACTGGCGAATTGACTATCGACACTTCTTTGCCTGCATCTCCAGTGGGCGATGTCGCGGCATCAAGTGATAGCGGAATTAGCAATACTGACAACATCACTAACGACAACACGCCAGAGATCGTCGGTACTGGTACTCCAGGTAACACTATCAAGTTGTATGCCGCCGACGGCACTACTTTGTTAGGTACAGCGATAGTTGACCAAAATGGTAATTGGAGTATTACCCCAACGACCAGCTTGCCAGATGGCTTGAACAACTTAGTGATGACTGCCACAGATCCACAAAATCGTGTCAGCGCACCTTCTATTGTTCCAGTCACTATCGATACCAGTGCGCCATCTGCGCTTGTTGCCGATGTAGCAGCGGCTAGTGATACTGGCGTCAGCAACACTGATAACATTACCAGCGATAACACCCCAACCATTAGCGGCACAGGCACAGCCGGTGACACTATCACCGTCACTATGCCAGCTACTAATGAAGTGTTGACTGCCGTGGTTGCTGCCAATGGCACTTGGAGCGTGACACCAACTCAAGCATTAGCAGACGGCACCGCTAACGTATCAGTCACTGCGACTGATCCAGCCGGTAACGTCAGCACAGCGACTTTGGTTCCAGTCACTATCGACACCTCTGCACCTGCAGCGCCAGCTGCTGATGTGGCTGCGGCTAGTGATACCGGTGTCAGCAACACCGACAACATTACTAGCGACACTACACCAACCATTAGCGGCACAGGTACAGCCGGTGACACCATCACCGTCACCATGCCAGGGACTAATGAAGTGTTGACTGTCGTGGTTGCGCTGAATGGCACTTGGAGTGTGACGCCAACTCAAGCATTAGCAGACGGCACCTCCAATGTATCAGTCACCGCGACTGATTCAGCCGGTAATGTCAGTGCACCGACTAGCGTACCTGTCACTATTGATACAACTGCTGGATCAATCAGTGTTGCTATTCCTGAAGCTGCAAACAGGGTCAGTTCAGTCGAAGCGGCTGATGGTGTGCAAATGAGCATTACCGTTCCAGCCGCTGCCAAAGTGGGCGATGTCATTACCACTGTAGTGACAGCGCCTAACGGCTCGACCAGTACTTTGACTTATACCTTACTGGCTACTGATCTACCTTCTGCACAGGGTGGCACTGCAACGGGTAATGGTCCATTCACGATTACTCAGACCGTGCCGCAAACTACACTGCAAGGCGGTGGTGCAAGCTATCTTGATGGCACTTGGACAACCAGCTCAACCCTGACCGACGCTGCGGGTAACACAGGTAGCGCAGTCGTCGATGGCTTTACCCTAGCTGCTAATACCCCAGTTATCACAATTGCTAACGTAGCTGGCGATAACATTATCAACGCTGCAGAAAAAGCCGGTGCTGTTGCAGTTAGCGGTACCACTACTTACGTTGAAGTTGGTCAAACCGTCACCGTCAAGATGATGAGCGGCAGCGGTGTCTTACACACCTACACTGCCACTGTCCAAGCAGGGGGTACTTACACCCTCAATATTCCATCAGCCGATATCCCAGTTGATGGCAGCTATAGTCTGACAGCTGATGTGACCAATGCCGTAGGGGTTGCTGCGACTCAAGTCACACACGCACTGACTGTCGATGCCACTGCACCGGTTATCAGTGTCACCAGCATTGCCAGTGATACTGTCAGTGGTTCGCAAAACGGCACTTTTGATGCGCTTGAACGTGGTCCGCTTAACAGCAACACGGTTGCAAGGCCTCTGGTCATTAGTGGCACTACCGACGCTGAAGTTGGGCAAACTGTTACCTTCACCTTAAATGGCCAGACCTACACTACCAGCGTTCAAAACGGTGGTAGTTGGGCCTACACCTTGTCAGACGCCGATGCTATTGCTCTAAAACATGGCAGCAGCTACGCGATTACCGCAATGGTCAGCGATTTAGCCGGTAACAGTGCAGCGGATACCAATAACAGTCTAGTGGTCAACATCGCTGCGCCAGACATTCCGACCGTGGTCGAGAAATTCACCGGTAGCTTAACGCCAACCATCATTGGTCATGCTCAAAAAGATGCTGGCAACAGTTCCTTCATTGACTTGGATGCTGGTGACATCCTTACGGTCACCGTCAACAACGTCACCTACACTTTGATTATTGGCAGTACCAGCAGCCCAAGTGGTTTGACTTACAGTGTAGGCGGGCAGTGGAGCTTAGCGATCCCAACAGGCAACATCACAGCTTTGGGTGATTATGATGTCAGCGTTAGTGCTACAGCAGGCGGCGTCACCAAAACCGACATCACTAGCACCGAGCTACATATTACTGCCGCAACACCGACTATCACACTGAATACCATCAGCGGTGGAACGCTCAATGCAGCAGAAAGCACTCAAACCTTACCAATCACCGGTACAACCGATGCACCGGTAGGCGCGACTGTGACGGTCACCATCAACAGCGTCAACTACACCGCACTAGTTCAAGTGGACGGCAGTTTCACGGTTAACGTACCGGGAACCGCTGTGGCAGCGATTGCCAATGGTACACAAACGGTCTCGGCCAGTGTGACCAACCAATACGGTTTGACAGGCAACAACAGCACAAGCTTGATCGTTGACAAAACTGCGCCAGCAGCCCCAGTGGGTGACGTTGCCGCAGCCAGCGATACCGGCGTTAGCAATACCGACAACGTCACCAGCTTGGTGCGTCCAGCCATAGTTGGTACCGCTGAGCCTAATGCGGTCGTCAAACTTTATGCTGCAGACGGGACTACTTTATTGGGCACCGTTACTGCTGACGGCAGCGGCAACTGGAGTATCACGCCCAGCGCCAACCTGAACCAAGGCCTTAACAACCTCACCGTAACCGCTACCGACGCCGCTGGCAACACCAGTGCACCAGCCACCGTGCCCGTGACGGTGGACACCACCTTGCCTGCAGCGCCGACTGTGGACGCGCTGACCACCGGCAACATCCACCCCACCATCACCGGCACTGCCTTGCTGGCAGCGGGTGAGACGCTGCAAGTCACTGTTAACGGCGCGACCTACAACGTCACCGTGGGTAGCAACGGCACCTGGAGTCTGAACACCGCAACTGCCACACCGGCGAGCGGCACGCTGGGCATCTTCAGCAACGGCAGCTACGCTGTCACCGCCACCACTACCGACCTTGCGGGCAACACCCGCAGCGACGCTACTACCAGCGAACTGACCATCAACACCAACTTGCCTGTGCTCACCGGTGGCTTGGCTCCGGCCAGCGACAGCGGTTTGGTGGGTGACAACATTACCAATAACACCACGCCCACCTTCAGTGGTTTGGGCACACCGGGCAGCACCATCAAGCTGTACGCGGCCAACGGCACCACGGTGATCGGCACCACCGTCGTGTTGTCTGACGGCACCTGGGCGGTCAAGCCCAGCGCAACATTGGCGGCAGGCGTGCAAAACCTGAGCATCACCAGTACCAATGCGGCGGGTACCATTATCGGCCCCATGGCCGTGCCGGTGACCATCGACACCGCAGCCACCATCACCATCGTCAGCGTGGCCGGGGACGCGGTTACCACTACGGTAGCGCCTGCAGCGCCGCTCAACGGCACGTTCAGCATTGGTGAGCGTGGTTTTGACAGCACCACTTACACGCTCAACAACACAGTGACGACGACGCCCGTCATCAGCGGCACGACCGACGCTGAAAGCGGCAGCACCGTCACCCTGACGCTCAACGGCAAGACGTACACCACCACCGTGGTGACAGGTTCAGCTGGGGTCAACACCTGGACCTACACCCTGAGCGACGCCGACGCCAAGCTGCTCAACCACGGCAACACCTACGCCATCACGGCCAGCGTGACCGACATCACCGCCAACACCGGCACCGACAACAACAACGGCGTGGTCGTCAACATCGCACCGCCCGATGTGCCAACCGTGGTCAGCCAATACAACATCACCACCTTGATCCCCACCATCACCGGTGTGGCCAACAAGATCGACAATCTGAGCAACACCATCCACCTGCAAACAGGTGACGCTTTGACCGTGGTGCTCAAAAACGCCACAGGCACCGCCTTGGCCACCTACGCACTGACCGTGGGTGCCGGCAACGTGACCACCGGCACGGGTGGCACCGGTTTGAGTGTCAACACCGAGCTGAGCTACGACAAAACCACCGGCATCTGGACGCTGGGCGGTGGCGATGGCATTCCTGCGGGCGTGTTCACCCGTGCAGGTGTCTACAACGTCGACGTCACATCCACCATCGCCAACGGGGGGGGCAGCCTGAGCCGCAGCGATGTCAGCAGCTCTGAAATCAGCATCTTGCCAACCCCGCCGACCATCAACGCCACAGCGTGGGCAACGACAGGCGTGGGCAACAGCAGCAGCCTGACCGGTGTGCAAGAAGCACTGTACGACCGCAACAGCACCACCTTCAGCGCCACCGCTGGCACGGTGGACAACCGTCTGTACTACAGCGAAGCCAGCTCGCCCACTGGCAGCACCGGCACCGTGGTGCGCGTGCAGTTGCCTAACGGCACGGGGTCTGTGCCCGTGGGCGCAGGCGACGTGATGACCCTGTCTTGGGACGGCGTGACCACCAGCACCGTGACCTTGAGCGCGAACGACGTCGCCAACAAATACGTCGATGTCACCGTGCCTTACAGCCTGATCAGCGCCCAAAGCTTTGGCGATCTGACGGTGAGCGCCAAGCTCACCGTGGCCAACACATCGTTGTCCGCCAACTCGGCCACGCTCAATTCGATCTACTTCTTTGACTTGCCGCTGGCCAACACCGGCGGTGTGCCGGGTGACAACTTTGGCTACCGCATCAACGGCCGCCCCAGTGACAACATCGGCGCCAAGGGTACAGCGACTCCGCCTGGTATGGTGATGGTTGGCGACGTGAACGGCGACGGCTATGACGATATGGTGATTGGCGCTGGCCAATCCACCTACAGTGCCAGCGCTGCGGCTTTTGTGGTGTTTGGCAGCTCAGCCCCGCAAAACGTGGACCTCTCGGCGATTGCTTTAGGTGGCTCGACCCAAGGCTTCATGATCGCAGGATTGACTTCTGCAAATTCAATCAGCTTGATCTTGGACCACGGTGATTTCAACGGCGATGGTTTGGATGACATCAGCATTTCTTCGTCAAGTGGCGGTGGCTTTGACAGTTACATCGTCTATGGCAAGTCTGGCAACACCGCGACTGTGCAAGTCAGCAGCCTGACCACCACGGCCAACAGCAATGGTCTGAAAGTCACGGCAGGCTACGGTGGCTTGAACAACCTGGGCGACTTGAACGGTGATGGCATTGACGATTGGGGCAGTTCAACCTCCGCCATCGCGACTTGGCGACAGTTTGAGGTGAAATACGGCAGTGCCGATGCCACTGCTATGACGGTCAATGCGGCAACCTATGATTTCTTGCTGACCAGCGGAGACTATCTGTACAACGACTTTGCACAAGGAGCTGATGTCAACGGTGATGGCTACGGTGACTTGATTCTGCGCGCCACGTCCTCGCAAGACCCGAACATGCCAACGCGAGCCGAAATCTACTTCGGCAGTGCCACAGGCCTGAGTGCGACCAATATGTATTCAATCACCGGTTTGGCTGGCTTCCAGGGCAAGATGATCGGGACAGGCGACATCAACGGTGATGGCAGGGCCGACATGGTCATGTCCACCAGTGGGTCCGTTGTGTATGTTAACTTCGGCAAGAGCACCACGGCCACTTACAACATGACCGAGCTGAGCACCGGCACCAGCAGCAACGGATTTATGATTCTGGGCAACACCACGGGTACAGCCGCTGTTTTCGACCAAGCCAAAGTGGTGGGCGACTTCAACGGTGACGGGCTGGACGACATCGTGATCGGTCAAACAGCCATGACGCTCAATGGTGCCGTCAGTGGCGGTGGTTACCTGATTTATGGCAAAACCAGCTTCGGCACGGTGAACCTCACCGACTTGAAGGTGTCCGAAGGCTTCCGCATCGACGGTGTCTTGGGGGCTGACAAGGCGCTGACCGGCATCTCGGGCGGTGGTGACATCAACGGCGACGGCTTTGCCGATCTGATCGTGTCTTCGCCCAACGCCATCAGCAGCAGTGCGGGGGGCGCGGGACAGGCCTCGGGCACCACGGCAGGTGGTGTGAGCTACATCATTTATGGCGGCCCGAGCATCCTGAACCCCATGGTGTTCCAGTCCAGCAACGGTGATCTAATTGGCACCGGTGCGGCCGAAACCCTGACCGGCACAGCGGGCAACAACCAGATCGTGGCTGGTCAGGGCAATGACACGGTCATCGGTGCCGGTGGTGCCGATGTGCTGTTGGGTGGTCAGGGCAACGATGTGTTCGTGCTCAACACCGACAACGTGCGCAACCTGTCGATCCGCGTGGGTAATGACACGCAAAAGATCGCCCACATCGACGGTGGCAACGGGCTGGACACGATCCAGTTTGCCGAGTCGATGGTGGTGAGCTTGCAAAGCGCACGCACCTTGGTTGAAAACGTCGAGCGTTTTGACTTGGCGGGCACCGGTGGCACGCTGCAGATCGAATCGGGCCTGGATGTGAACCTGTTGACCGACTTCAACCAGTGCAGCACTGCCAACGGTTGGACTTTGTCGGGCACCGTGACCGGCTTTGACGGCTCGGTCAGCTACCAGCAAGTGGTGGTCGACGGCACCAGCAGCGACAAGCTGCGCTTGGGCGCTGACTTCGTCAAAGAAACCGGCAGCGTGACCTACGCAGGCAGTGCGACCAGTGCCGGCGTGTACGACGTCTACACCAATGCCACCACGCGCAGCCAGGTGCTGGTCAAGCAGGGCGTGCAGGTGCTGCCGACGATGCTGGTGGTGCCGACTTTGACTTTGCCTGAAGCCGATTTGATCTCCAGCTTTGGCTTCCTGTCTTTGCCTGAAGCACAAGACGCGGGCAGCCTGAACAACACCACCAGTGTGGCAGGCACACCCGTGCTGGTGTCGCTGACTGGCACTGGGGCCAATGCGGGTGACACGGTGCGCGTGAATTGGGAAAGCCAGGCGGCTGTGCCCTACACCCTCACCGCGGCCGATGTGGCCAACGGCTATGCGCGGGTCAGTGTGCCCACCTCGGTGCTGGTGGCCGCCACGGCTGCTGGCACCAAAGACACGGTGGGCCTGACTGCTCAAGTCTTTGATGGCACAGGCGTGGCCATTTCGGCTGTGGGTGTCACCAGCGCGGTGGTGGACTTCAGTGTCACCCCGACCACGCCACCGCTCAACGCACCGATCATCGCTGCCTTGGGTTCCGCCACGACCAGCGCCATGACTGGCTTGAGCGAGGTGGTCAACACCAACGTCATTTACCGCAGCGCTGCGCTCGATGGTGTGCAGGTCAACGTGGTGCTCAAGACCGCGGCTGCCGCTGGCGACTGGATCAAGATCACCTGGGGCGATCAGGAGTACACCTACAAGTTCACTGCCGCAGTGGCGATCAATACACCTACCACCATCACGGTGCCTTACGCGGTGGTGAATGCACAGGGCATGGGCACCTTCAATGTGTCGGTGCAGCAGTTCAAGGCCGATGGCGTGTCGGGCACCGCAATCAGCGCCGCCAGCACGGTCACCGGTGTGAAGTACGCCTTTGACATGCTGCCGAACGAAGCCAATTACGGCTTTGTGCTGCAAGGTGAGGCCAACTACAACTATGCGGGTTATGCGGTTTCCAATGCCGGCGACGTCAACGGCGATGGCTATGACGATTTGATCGTCGGCGCGCCTGGCGGTGCCAGTTACGCGGGCCGCAGCTATGTGGTGTTCGGTGCCAGCAAAATGGCCAGCCCTATTGCCTTGTCAAGTTTGACGGTGGTGGGCAACACCTTGGGTTTTGTGATCACCGGGACGGCGGTCAACGAATACAGTGGTTTCACTGTGACTGGTGGTGGTGACGTCAACGGTGACGGTCTGGCTGACTTGGTGGTGGCCAACGCTGCCAACTATGCTGTGGGTTCGGGTTGGTATCCGCAGGAGCTGGGCAGTGCTGGGACCTCCAGCGCCACTTATGTGGTGTTCGGCAAGACCAGCACCACGGCGGTCAACTTGACGGCACTGACAGCAGCCACCAACCTGACTGCCTCGGCCAGCTCGCTGGGCTTCAAAATCAACACCACCGGCACAACATCGGCTGGCTGGAGTGTGAGCAATGCAGGCGACGTCAACGGCGATGGCCTAGACGACGTTGTGGTGGCCAACCCCACATATGGCGCACGCGATGGACGTGCTTATGTGATCTATGGCAAGGCCTCCGGTGCGGCTGTGGAGGTCAGCAACTTGCCTGCGATTGGCGCCAACAACAGCAACGGCTTTATGATCACCGCCGACACCAACATCGACACGTCGGCCACACCGGCATTGTCGAGCGTGAGCAGTGGTGACATCAACGGTGACGGTTACAGTGATTTGGTGCTGGGGGCTTGGTACACGGGAGCCGCTGCCGCCACTGGGGGCAGTGTGTTCGTGTTGTACGGAAAAGCCACCAACAATTCCATCGACGTCAGCGCACTGACCGCAGCGGCCAACGGCCGAGGCTTCCGCATCATTGGTGAAGGCTATGCGGGCATGGACGTGGCCGGTGTGAGCGACGTCAACGGCGACGGCTTGGCCGATGTGTTGTTGCAGTCGACCCAGGGTCTGGTGGGAACCTCCACCAACAAGGGCGCGGCCTGGGTGGTGTTTGGCAAGACCAACAACGACCCGGTCAACGTCTCGTCCATCGAGGCGGGTGTGGGTGGCTTTGCCATCAACCTGGGCCTGGACACCACTAACAACGGTGCCTATGCGGTCAGCAGCGCGGGTGACTTCAACGGTGACGGTTTGGGCGATATCATCGTCACCCACCCCAACGCCAGCTATGTCAACAATGGCGTCACTGCAGCGTCGTCCGGTGCGGCCTACATTGTGTTTGGCAAGACCGGCACCGGCACGGTGCAGATCACCAGCCTGGATGGTAGTGAGGGCTTCCGCATCGTCAACCCCTATGCCAGCGAATTCATGGGCAATGCGGTGAGCGGTGGAGGCGACATCAACGGCGACGGTTTTGATGACGTCATCATCGGTGACTATAAGGGGGACACCACCTTGACCGACAACGGCAAGACCTACGTGGTTTACGGTGGCGTGAGCAATACGCAAGCCACGGTGTTCCAAGTATCCAATGGTGATCAGATTGGTACCTCCGGAGCAGATACTTTGACTGGCACCAGCGGTAACAACCAGCTGGTGGGTGGTTTGGGTAATGACACCTTGATTGGTGCAGGCGGTGCTGATGTTCTGTATGGCGGCATGGGTAATGACACTATTGTGGTCAATGCCGATAACATCGCTAAATTGTCCTTGGCTGGTGATACTCAGGCTGTGGAACGCATCGATGGTGGTGGTGGTATCGACACCCTGAAGTTGGACGGTGCCGATCTCATGCTCGACCTAGCCAACATCAAGTCGGTGGCCATGCAGAACATGGAAAAAATCGACCTGACCGGTTCCGGCAACAACACCCTGAAGCTGAATGTGCATGACCTATTGGAGAACTTCACCAGTGCCAACGTCTGGAACGCGGGCAACAGTAGCTCCGGTAACTTGGCGGCTACGGTGTATCGTAACCAGTTGATGGTGACCGGTGATGCCGGTGACAAGGTGGTCTTGAGTGATCTGACCAGCTGGGCACAAACCCTGCCAGCTAACTTTATCACCATTAATGGTCACGCTTACGATGGCTATAACTTAGGTGCTGCACAGTTGTTGATCGAGCATGGAATAACCGTTTCCGCATCCTAAGGCGTTGGGTGCATTCGCGAAAGCAATGCACCGTTGGCTTTAAGGTTAGGGTGATTCTCCCTATGAAAGGGGGGTATTTTGACGGTTAAAATTTTTTGGTTTTTTGTAGTGGAACAGATGGTTTATGAACGATAAACAGGTAGCGGATACTGAAATGCAGAATGCCGAGAAACAACTTTCGGCAGCGGCAGTTGCGTTATTCAAACAAGCCAATACCCAGTTTCGTGCCGGTTTATGGCAGGACGCTGAAAGCTTATATCAGCAGGTAGTAAGCCTTGAGCCGCAGTTTGATTTCGCGTTGTTGCAGATAGCGCGTTGCCAAATCAATCGTGGTGATCAGACCAGCGCTCGGCAGGCGTTTGAACGTTTGTTGCGGGCGTTTCCCGAGAATTTTAGCGGCTGGTTGGAAGCGGGCAATATGTGCCGCAAGCAGGGCATGATTGATCAGGCGATGATGAGTTATAAACGGGCGATTGCGGTGAATCCTCAGCGTTATGAGGGGCATATTTCTTTGGCTCGGATACTTGAGGATAGTGGACAGTTTGATGCGGCCGCTGCGGAATATCATTGGGGATTGGTGTTTGGTGGCGCAGAAAAAACCCGATTAATTCATTGGTGGATGGCGAAATATCGCTTGGAACGCGGTGATGCGGCGCGGGCGATGGAGTCTATGCGTCAGGCGTTATTGGTGTCGCGATTGGATAAAGCGCCTTTGTCGGATAACGAGCGCGCTGAAATGCAGATTGATTTAGGCAATGTGATGATGCGTTTGGGGATGACCGATGACGCACATCGGGCTTTTGAACGCGCCAGTAGTGCAACCGAAGAGGCGACCTTAGTGCGTTTGGCGGAATTGTCGTTTCGGTTCAATTTGTGGCAGGAAGCGCAAGATGTCTTGAAACGTAATGTCGAATTGCATCCTGATAGTGCATTGGCGCATTGGAATTTGGCGCATTCGTATGTGGAAAGTTGGCAGCTGGAAGAGGCTTTGTGTGAGCTTGAAAAAGCGGAGGCGATTGCCCCGCAACCCGGCGCTTTGTCGATGCGTGCTTCGGTGGCAGGGCGAATTGGCGATGTTGATCAAGCTTTGGCTTTGTATCGGCAGTTGGCTGAACAAGAGGGGCCTCATTCGCTGATGCGTTCCAGCGCGGCAATGAGTGCTTTGTATAGCGATCAGTTGTCGGCTCAGGAAGTGGCCGATTTGCATGTTGAGTTGTTTGCCCCTTTGGGTCAGAACGCCAGAACCGTCGATTCTTTTAAAAATGATCGCAGTTTGAATCGTCGCTTGAAAGTGGGCTTGATTAGCGCCGATTTTCATCATCAGCATCCGGTCAATATTTTTATGCAGCCAATTTTGGCGCGCTTGAATAAACAGCAGTTTGAGTTGACGGTGTATTTCACCGGCGTTTCTTACGATGACCAAACCCAGTTGGCTAAACAGCGTGTTTCGCATTGGCTTGAGGTGACCAATTGGAGCGATTTACAGTTGGCACGGCGTATTGAGCGCGATCAAATTGATATTTTGTTGGATTTGTCGGGCCACACCAGTATGCATCGGATGAATTTGATTGCTCAACGGGTTGCACCGGTTCAGGCGACATTTTTGGGTTATCCCTGTTCAACGGGGGTGCCGAATATCGATTGGATGATTGCTGATGGCGTGGTGGCACCCGTAGGTCATGAGTCTTTGTATTCGGAAAAATTGATGCGTTTACCGAATACGGTGTTTTGTTATTCGCCTGAAGTGGATTATCCCTTTCCTGAGTATCCGCCATCGTGTGCGGAACGACCTTTGACTTTTGGTTCGTTCAACAACCTGCCGAAGTTGACCTCGCATACGGTGAGGTTATGGGCGGCAGTGTTGAAAGCGGTGTCTGGTTCAAGGTTGTTGTTAAAAGCGCCGAGCTTTAAAGATGAAAGTGCGATTAAAGCCTTTACTGAACGATTTGTGGCAGAGGGCATTGATCCTAGTCGATTGGAGTTTCGCGGTCCGGTGGGCTTAAGCGACATGATGGCTGAATATGCCGATGTCGATATTGCGCTAGACCCAGTGCCTTATAACGGCGGTACTACGACTTTACAGGCAATGTGGATGGGGGTGCCGGTAGTGGTTAAAGCCGGTAATCACTTTGTTTCCAGAATGGGGGCCAGTTTTATGACTGCCGCAGGTTTGGGCGATTGGGTGGCGGATACTGATGCTGATTATGTGCGGATTGCTCAGCAAATGGCTGCTGATCGTCAAGCATTGTTGAAATTGAAGCGGGGTTTGCGCGCGCAATTATTGAATCGTCCGGCTTGGGATGTGGAGCAATATGCCAAAGATTTTGGCGATTGTTTGAACGCGATGTGGGCCGAATTTGTCGCGGTGTGAGCGGATCTTATGCTCTGCATAACGCGTTGATAAAGATTAAAACCAAATTAGATTTGTATTAAGGATTAATTATGAAAACAAAAAACATTAACCTATTAGCTTTTACCGCGCTTGCGTTCGCTGTCTCAGAACAATTAGCGGCTCAGTCATTAACTGAAACCATTAATCGCGCTGTGGTTGATTATCCTTCAATTAGTGCGGCTAAATTTACCGCCGAATCGGCTGACCATGAGGTGGATCGTGCTTTTGGTCAACATATGCCACAAGTTGGTTTACAGGCATCGGCTAATCGTTATGAGTCGGGCGGTAGAGCTAGTCGTGAAATTTTTACCCCAACTTTAAATATGAATATCTGGTCGGGTATGAAAATTCAGTCGGAAGTCGAGCGGGCTGAAAGTTTGGCAGCAGCGGCCGATAATCAATTGATTGGCACTCAAGACGAGATTGTCGCAGCCTCCGCTGAAACCTATTTACAGTGGGCAAAATCTAAAGAGTTGTTGAAATTGGCGAAAGATAACTTGGATACTCACCAAGGTTTGTATGATGGGATTAAAAAAATTACCGATCTTGATCCAGGTAGACGAATTGATTTAATGCAGGCGCAAGTGCGTTTAGATAATGCCAAAATCGCGGTGACTTCGCGCACTGCTGAGGTGAAACAAGCTGGTGAACGTTTAAATCGCTTTTGGCCAGATGTTTTACCTGAACAGCCGGTCGGTGTTGATGATTTTAAAGGTCGTTTGCCGAGTAGCTTGGAAGAAGCTTTGACTATTGTTGACCAACAACATCCTAGTTTGGCGAGCGCCAAATCTAATGTCGAAGCTGCTGTCGCCAATGTTGGTGTAGCGCGGAGTCAATATCATCCACAAATTAATTTGAGCGGTAGTCGTCAATACAACTGGGCGACTAATTCAACCGAATTTATGGGGCAAGTGACTGCCAATATTCCAATTTTTGCCGGTGGTTCGATTGATGCAGCTACTGATAAAGCCTTGGCTGAGCGTCAAGCGGCACAATCAAAATTGGATGAGATTCGTCGTGTGTTGCAAGAAAAAGTCTCTGTGGCGTGGGAAGATGTAAATGCTACTCAACAACGCGCTCAGATAGGTAAGCAACAAAGTGAAATGGCTAACCAAGTGGTGCATGGCTATAAATTGCAGTTTGAGTTGGCTAAGCGTTCATTGTTGGATTTATTGAATGTGCAAAATGATCAGTTTAACTACCGTAGTAACACCATCAGTAATGAATACGACCACCGCATTGCGCGTTTCCGTTTGTCAGCGGCTATGGGTCAATTGAGTCGCGCTTATGGTGGCGAAGCGGTGCAATCAGCTAATGATCGTGGTTTTACAGAAAAGTATATTGATTAAGCTGCTTGTTTGTTTTTCCAAACAAGTTGCAGCCATTGCAAAATCTATCTGAGACGATGACTGAAAAGTGATTCCTTTTTGATAGGTTTAAGGTAACCTTCTAGGGTTTTTCGTTTGGCCTGCTTTGTCAATTTGGCGACAATGTGGGTCAATTCTAGTCACTTTTGATGCTTGGAATTGCAATGAAGCTAATTAAATCTGCCCATTTAGCCGCTGCCCTCACTTTGTTTTCTGCCGGCGCTATGTTTCAACCTGTTTTGGCAGTCACTACGCCAGCCGATCAAGACAAATTGCGAATTCATACCGGTTTGCCTAAAAAAGCCAGTGATTCTTTATTTTCTTACACCGCTGAATGGCGGATAGATGATGGTGAGTTATACCGCACCACCGGTTTGAGTTTTTTGAATTCGGCAAAAGTTGATCCGAATGCCTCGCCATCGGTGATTACCAAGAAACTGGTCACTGCCATGAAAGACGGCATGATCCAGCTCGATCCCAATTGGCGCGGGATTAATTTGACCCAACCACAAGACCAAGCCGAACTAACGATTGCTAATAAAAAAGGCTATTCCTTAACCACTGTGACGGTTCGCGATTACAGCAATCAGCAATTGCGCTTTGATGTTGGAGATAAGAACTTCAATGCCGATGGGGTGCAGGTAGCGATTGATGTGGTGTTGGCGGCTGATGTTGAATACCTAGATGGTTTTAGCTCGAAACGCTCGCCGTTGGCTTCGCAAGGTGAGATTGAAATCGTTATTGATGGTTCTAAGCCAGTACAAGTGAAAACTGACGGTAAAACCACCAAGCAAATTGAAGAAGAAATATCCAAGCAATTGGCTGGGGCGAAACTAAGCGAATTTCCTCTCTATCCCAACCTTTCTAATTCTGATACCCGTAACAACAAACCCTTTGATAACAGCGAAGTACAGTTGTTGAATCTGGCTGCTAAGTCGGTATCGATTAACGTTACCGATCCTGCGGTTGGGGTGTTGACCAAGTTTAAGTTTAAAGACGATAACCACAGCGTCAAAGTCGTTGAGCCACGATTTATGTTGGCGGCTTTAGGTGTAGCAAGTGGTTTGTTAATTGGCTTTTATTGGTTCAGAAATCGTAAAAAATCGCTCTAAACGCCTCTGCTTAATGGATGCTAGCTCGGTGGCGTCCATTTTCTCTCCTGCTATCGTAGGGTTTTCAAGATAAATCCAATGTGAAATAATCGTAAAAAAGTAAAGTTTTCTTAACTTGCTTTGGGGTTAAAAATGCTTATAGCGGTTCAAGTAATTACAAAGTAATTGCTCGGTAAAGTCGATAGAGGTAATCAAGCTTTCTATCGAAATCTTAATAAATCCTCTTAGATTAAATCACTCATCAGTCGAGTAAAAACTACTCATGCTGCTTTAGAAAGAGCGTCTCTATTTCTATGTCGGAAACCCCTGTTACTACTTGAAGCCTTGTAGATGCTGGAAAGTATGCAACGAACGTTGCCATTAACCTTGTTAACTTATTTGTAATAAAAATAAGATATTTTATATAAGCAGATTTTTGGATCTTAGTGGTTGAGTGTTTTTGACCTATATCTATTTTAGATTAGGTGATTTTATATAATAAAAATATGTAAATTAATGTTAAAAAAACATATTCAAACATTTAGGTTATGGCGCAATGAAAAAATTATTTGTTTTTAACATTATTTAACTTTTTTATTGTTTGTTTTCTTTTATAATGAATCAACAGTTAATTTCGGTAGAGTGAAAAAACGTGGGCAAATTACCGCACATAAATAAAAAAAATTTTGCTGGAAAATTAGATTCTAGTCTTTTCAAAATTGATGAGAGCTTCAAAAAAAACACCGTTAGAACTGGTTTTCTAGTCATTGGTAGTTTGTTGATGGGCGGGGTACAAGCGCAATCAATAGAGGGTGATATCAATTCAGATAGTGCGCCAGAAGCTAGAAGTTCAATAGTTAGTAAGCTTGACTATGATGCCAATAACTCACGTCAACTTTCGCTTGATGCACCTGAATTACCAGAGAGTAAAGCAAAGTTAGATACTAATCTGTTGGTTACGAAATCTAATCCTAGTGGCTTAGATAACACCAAACAAACCTTAAGTTTTTCGGGCTTGGCTGGTCGTCAATCCATTGAATTACAAAGCATTGAAACAGCAGAACCGGATTTGGTCAGTAGTGGCAGCAATGTCGCTTTAAATAACGAATTGAGCTTGTCGGATTTAGTAAAGATTGGTCTGAACTACAGTCCTGTCATGCGTCAAGCCCAAGCAGGATTTGAAAGTGCCGAGGCTCAAGCTAACATCGCTCGAGCTGAATTATTGCCAAGCGTTTCCGCAAGGCATTCTGAAGGCCCTGAAACTTCCGATACTCGCGGGGTGAGAGATGGTCACAACTACCAGGTGTCTTCGTTCCGTTTAACTCAGCCGCTTTTGAACGTACCTTTAATCAAAGATTACATGGGAACTAGCAAAAGTCAGGACGCCGCAGAATTACGGATTCAAGCTAATAAAGAAACCACGGCTTTAGCGACGATTAAAGCCACCACCGATTTAGCGGCAGCGCGGTTAATCTTGAATTTTTCTGATGATTTATTAGAACAGCTAGGCAAAATTCTATCCTATCTGGAAACCAGAGCCAGTGCTGGTGCTGCCAGTCAAGCTGAACTAGAACGTGCTCGGACCCGTGTATTCAGTGCTAGACAAACACGCATCGAACAACAAACCAGCTATCGAAATGCCTTATTAGAAGTGGTGCGTTTAACCGGTGTGACACCTAAAAAATTAGAACTGCCTTCTATCAATCTCTACCCAAAATTACCGGCTACTCATACCGAACTGCAAAAACAAGCGCTTGAGTCTAATTATGATTTACGCAGCTTAAGACGCGATGTTGAAGCGCAAGAAGATAGTGTGCATCGTGAATATGGCAAATTAATGCCGATAGTTGGTGTCAGTTTAGAGCGTGATGACAGCACTAATGTTCGAGGAACTCAGCCACTGCAGACAGACACTCGTGCGCTATTGGTTATGACTTGGAATGCATCATTAGGCGGTAAAGAAATCTACGCTGCCAATCAAGCCAAAGCCGAATTACGTAAAACCCAAGCACGTTTAGACGAAGAAACCCAACGTAGTAATCGTGGTGTTGACGCTGATTACGCTTTATTGCAATCAGCGACATTGCGGATAAAAGTTGCAGAAGAAGAGCGTCGAGCGGCTAGTAAAGTGGTTAGCGCGCTTGATGAACAACTGCGTAGCGGACGGCTCAGCGGCACCTTGTTAGAAGCTTTGGATGCTTGTGAGCGATTATTCTTAGCCAAACAGCATCAAGCTCAATCGCTTGCCCAACAAATGCAAGCTCAGTCGCAATTATTAAGACGTTTGGGGGCGTTAAGCGATATCCAGTCGCAAGCCAAAATCAACTTAGAAACCATACCTGGATTCAACACGCTTGAAGGCTCTTCTAATGAGCAAGGCTTATTTGAATAAGCCAATCACTGTAATTATTTAACTAGGATAAACAATCATGTCTGTTAGTTCTGATTCCAACGACGGTTCGGATACCTTTTGGCCTGGCTATGTTGATGCGGTCACTAATTTGGCCATCAATTTATTATTTGTGATTGCTGTAATGAGTATCGTGGTCATTGGGATTACTTTGCAAATTGCCCAAATGACCAAAAATAAAGTCGTTACCGAAACGACATCACCACAAAAAAGTAACGGTGCTGCGGCCGAAGACATCTATATCAAAAATAATGAAGAAGATGCGAAAGCCAATTCGGTAAAGCCTAGTTCGACTGTCGATTCAACGACATCAGCCAAAGTAGCGTTAAAAGACATTCAAAAACAATTGTCAGCAGCGCAACAAGCCTTAAAGCAAGTGCAATCAGAGTCACAGCAAGACAGCAAAACTGAAAGCAAAGCAGAAGCGCAATTAAAACAAGCGTTATCTAAGGCTCAAACCGATGCCAAACAATTGAAACAACAATTAGATAAAAGCGAACAACAATCTTCACAATCAGAAAAACTTCAATCTCAATCTCAATCTCAATCTCAATCTCAATCTCAATCGCAAGATAAAGCCTCTCAGCAATCACCTTTGCAATCTGAAAAGACTGAAACGATTAAAGCAGAGCAGCAAAAAATTACCCCGGCAGCGGGTGAAAAAGCCGCTCAATCCAGTATTACCGGCGGTTTAGTTGTTAAGTTTTCACCAGATGTGGTCGAATTGGCGCAAGCTGAGGCCAGTGAGTTAGTGAATAAATTAAGTGCTGTGGGTTCATTAAGTGACAAACATTGGCAAATTCAAGTGATTTCGCCAAAAGGTTTTTCAGAAGCAGCGCGTTTATCGTATTACCGAGTTAATGCTGTGCGTAACGTGTTATTACAAAACGGTGTACCGGCTTCGGCAATTGATTTACGGATTAGCGAAAGTGCTGATCCTGCGGCTGATAACTCTGTGGTTGCGGTGAGACAAGTGCAATGATCGCTAAGCTAGTTAATAAGCTCAATCAAAACACCGCTGTTGAAGCGGATGTTTTGGATGCAAGCTTTGGCGCTTTACCGGCTTCGATGTCAAATCAAGCCGATAAGCGCATGTTGCAAGCTTTATTAATCATGGCGATATTATTTGTTATCTGGGCAATTTTCTCGCCAGTGGATCGCATTGTTCGTGCTGAAGGGCGGATTATTGCCGCAGGTAGAGCACAAATTGTCCAACATTTGGAAGGCGGTATCGTCACCCAAATCATGGTGCGCGAAGGACAATACGTTAAAGCTGGCGAAATTTTGATGCGCCTCTCCGATGTACAAGCTAATACTTCGGTACAACAAGGCCAAAGTCGCTTATGGGCTTTAAAAGCCCAGCAATCGCGCTTAACAGCCGAAGCAGAAGAACATGATCAACTGGTTTTTGAGGAGGAAATTCCTGAAGAACTACAAGCCACCGAGCGCAATGCTTTTCGGGAAAGAGCTTCGAAACTTAATTCCGAACGCTCAGTGTTACGTCAGCAAATCTCCCAACGTCAAAGCGAGCTAACCGAAGCGCGTAGTCGAGCACAAAGTCTTAGCACTGAATTGGAATTGGCTAAAAAGTTGACCAAGGTAATGGATGGCTTATATAGCAAGGGGGCTGCATCACAAATGGAATTGTTGGAATCCCAAGGCCGCAGTGAAAGACTGACCACCAATTATCACGATGTCACCGGCTCTATTCCGCGTTTACAGTCTGCAGTAGCGGAAACCAATGCGCGATTGGAGGAAGCTAATGCCCGTTTTCGTGCCGAAGCCCGTTCTGAGTTGAGCGAAGTTACCGCCGAAATTAATCGCATCGAATTTGCGGTAGGTGGTGATAGTGATCGATTAGCCAGAACCGAAGTGCGCGCCCCAACTAACGGCTTTGTCAATCGACTCTATTTCAACACCATCGGCGGCGTTGCCAAGCCCGGTGAGCATTTGTTGGAAATCACCCCTAACGAAGGCCCGATAGCGGTAGAAGCCCGAGTTAGACCGGATGATCGTGCTTCGTTGCGTCCAGGTCTAAATACCCGAGTAATGATTGGTGCTTATGATTACACCGTTTATGGTGCATTGGATGGTCAAGTTGTTGAGGTGAGTGCCGACACTTTGCCCGACGAACAAGGCCATCACTACTATCGTGTGTTGATTGAAACCCATTCTGCTGAAGGCTTACTAGCCCAGCAACCGTTATTACCCGGAATGACTGCGCGTGCCGATGTTGTATTAGGCCAGCGTAGCGTAATGAGTTACTTACTTTCACCTTTAACCCGTTTTGCCCACCAAGCATTACGCGAACCGACTTAAAACCTGATTGGAATCCTTATGAAAAGATTAAAAGTTTATTATCTGTATGTAGGTTTACCTGTGCTGCTTGTGGCATTAGGCACCGCGTTTTTCTTTAAAGCGATTGTTAGCACTATCGATGGTAATCCACATCCGCAAATTAACTATTTGATTTTTATATTGATTGTCGTCGGCTGTTCACAAATGTTGATGCATGTCCGTCGTATTAATCAAGAAGGCAATTTATTTGACCAATATTTTCAGGCTATTGAATTAAATCGTTCGGAACTTGAAATTCGATTGTTTCTTGATGATCCCAACAAAAAGCAAGATGTACTGGAGTTATTAAGAGTCATCCAAGCTTGGCGTGGTAAAGCTTTAACTTCGGTGCAACATGCGATTGTCGAAGCCGAATTAGAGCGTTTTGCAGCGCGTCAAAATCGTCGCTTGATGTTGTCTAACTTTATGTCAGGCATGATGGTTGGTTTAGGTTTGTTAGGCACCTTTATTGGTTTGTTAGGCGCGTTGGCAGAAATCGGCAAGCTGATTGGATCATTCAACATGGCATCTGGCTTAATCGATCCGATTGCTGCGATTGGTGAATTGGTTAATCGCCTGATTGCACCGATGCAAGCCATGGGCGTGGCGTTTAGTGCTTCATTGTTTGGGGTATTAGGTTCCTTGATTATGGGTATGTTGATGGTGTCGGTAAAAGGTGCTTCCAGTGATTTGGTATCACTGGTGCAATCAGACACCTCTTTTATCTTAGATGTGAATGAACCAGAAGTTGATAGCTTAGACTTTAATCCAATGAATGAAGCCTTAGCCGGTTTGGCTGAGCAAGCACCTTTACTAAAAGGCTTAGGCTTAGCTTTAGACCAATCTGAGCGTCGGGTACGTGAATTATTAGCCGGTATGGGGCAGTTATTTACCCACATCGAAATTAATACAAAAAGCAATCTGCATTTAGTGGACTTATGTTCGCAACAAACAGAGTCACAACAATTGACGCTAAAAACTTTAGAAGCTATGCAAACCAATCTTAGCCAGCTTCAAGCGCATCAAACTGTTTTGTCAGACTCAGCGACATTGACTAATGAAACCATCAAAACCCAGCAACAAACTTTAACCAGCTTATTGCAAGAACAAAATCAGCAAGTTGCACAGCAACTGGCAGCACAGCAAGCTTTGTGGCAAAAACAAGCCACTATTCAAGAAGAATTAGGCTTGCAACAGCAAGAAGTGCTACAAAAAACCCAACAAACGCTATCGAACGAAGTAACAGAGCGTTTGCGTGATATTTATGAGTTATGGCAAGAACAAGCTCAGCAGCAAGATCAAATTGCTAATTTACGTCAGCAAAAATTGAATGCTACCTTGGCTACTGAGCAAGAGTATCGAGATAAACAGCTACAACAATTTACCCAAGCACAGCAAGTGAGTTTGCAAACCATTGTTGAGCACGCAGACCAAACTTACCGTCATCTGGGTGAACATTTACAGCATTTTGAACGTCTGTTCCAAAAAATGGTTAGCGGTCAAGAGGATGCTGAAGCGGGAAGAGTGCAATTTAACCGCTTGTTATTACAATCAATTGAAGGCATGACCGCTGATAGTCACGCTAGAATTGAGCTAAGCGCACAATTAAAAATGTTGTTTACCGAATTACAAGCGCGTCAAGAGCAAATGAATCAAAGCTTGACCTTAGCTTTAAACAACGATAAATCGTAATTCAGTTTTTAAGCACCAAATTAAGCAGCAAAACCATCGGCAAAAATGTCGATGGTTTTGAAAAATAACTAACAAATCTGCTGCTTAAATAAATTCAAAATTTAATCCCTATACGAGAGCGATCATGGCCGACATTTCAAACTTTAATGCCCAGTCATCAACAGCAAACGATAATGCAGCACAACCTGCAAAACCGGTGCAGGTTATACCTGCAACTAATGCTGAAGCAGGACAAGCGCAGTTTAAATTGCCAGTGGCGGCTAGAGAGATTGTTAGTGTTGAAGTGGTTGACCTTGATTTGGTGTTGGTTTCACAAAGTGGCGAACGCTTTTTGTTACAACAAGGCGCGTTACAAGCCACCACTCATCCAGAATCTAAAATTGCTTTTAGTGATGGCGCTAGTGAATCGGCTGCGGATCAATTGAAAAAAGTCGGTGTATTCAAGCCGATTACAGGCGGTAGTTTTCGCTTGCAAGCCAGCGATAGTAAGCCCGACCCCGATTCTAAAAATACTGGACATGATTTTGGTATAGGCAAAGAACAGCAAGAGAGTCAGAGTAAAGAAGCATCGGAAAAGCTAGAAGAAGTGACGCAAAAACTTGAACAGATGGTTCAAATGATGCAGAGCGAATCCACCGAACAAAGCCAAAATCAATATAACGGCTTAGGTGAAGGTCTAGGTGCTGGTAAAGGCCCAGGTACTGGCATTACCTCTAATAATTTGGCCTCGCCAACCCCAGGTAGTACCCCACAAAAAAAACAAGATTTCACATCAAACTTCACATCAGACTTCACCTCGAATAACACCGCTGATTCAGAAAATTTAGCCAGCTATCAGCGTGGTTTGTATGGTAACGAAGTTTCCAAAGTGTCTAATGTGGTTGAATGGAATGGCATAGCGCCAACCAACACCCCTTTTAGTGATACCTCGATAAGACTGATGTTGGCTGATAGCCCGTTGAAAGTAGTTGCTACCGGAGATGGCCCAGTAGTGGTTAATTCAGCATGGACAGACAAGGTACTGAGTGACTTTTTAATGCCAGGTACTGCCAATGCGACTAGTTTAAAACTGACCTTGCTAAGTCAATCAGGTGATTTACCTCCGGGATTTTTAATCAATGGTCAACAACTCACTGCTGCAGGCATTACCTTAGATGCCAAAGGCAGCTCAATTTTACGTCTGCCTTTGTCGTGGACCATTGCCGCTGACGGCAGTCAAGTTACATCCAGCACCTTTAAAGTTGGCGTTCAGTTTTATGACGCTAGTGGTCATCCGCTTAGCGGCCAATCGGCACCGATCAATTTTTACTATGGCGACGTAAAAAGCAGTGCCGAAACCTTGGAAACCGATGTTAATGGTAACTTTATAATCAAATTACCTGCTTTTGGTGTCAGTTACGATATCACCGGAAAGGATGGTGTCGATGATGCTATTTCCGGTGGTAATGGTGCCGATATTATTCACGGTTTAAGTGGCAATGATTCGATTAATGGCGGTGGCGGTGATGACACATTAATCGGTGGCGATGGGGCTGACACGCTAGACGGTGGCACTGGTAACAATACAGTCAGTTACGCAGGTTCAGCCGCTGTCGAAGTCCATCTTGATGGAATGACCAGTAGTGGTGGCGATGTCCTAAGCAATATTCAGAATTTAATCGGTTCTGATAACAACGATACCCTGATTGGTAATGCTCAAGATAACAAACTCAGCGGTGGCTTGGGTGATGACAATCTTCAAGGTGGTGCCGGTGCAGATACTTTGAATGGTGGTGCCGGTAATGACATTCTCAATGGTGGTCAAGGCGCCGACGTGCTTATTGGTGGTGATGGTCAAGATACCGCCAGCTATGAAGGTGCAACAGCAGGTGTCACGGCGTCATTAGTTTCTGGAGGACTAGCCGGAGAAGCAGCTGGCGACACATATAGCGGCATCGAAAATCTAATTGGTTCTTCCTATGCTGATCAACTGATTGGTGATTACGCTAATAACCAGTTATCAGGCGGTGATGGTAATGACAGTTTGGATGGTGGTTCAGGTAATGACAGCTTAGAGGGTGGGGCTGGCAATGATTTATTGACCGGTGGCCAAGGTGCTGATGTTTTGAAAGGTGGCGATGGTATCGATACCGCCAGCTATGCCAATGCAAATGCTGCTGTGGAGGTTTCTTTAGCTTTGAATGCTGGTTCTGGTGATCAAGCGCAGGGCGATACCTACGACAGCATAGAAAATGTGATTGGCTCTATCTACGATGACCGCTTAGCTGGTAATGACGGCAGTAATCAATTGGATGGTGGGATTGGTAACGATCTATTAAAAGCCACGATTGGTGGTAGCGATACCTTAGAGGGTGGAATTGGCACTGATACTGTTGATTACAGCGCTTTCACAGATACGGTCACTATATCCTTAGTGAAGGGAACCGCGGTTTCTAATACTCAAACTGACAGTCTAAAAAATATTGAAAATGTCATTGGTGGCATAGGTAATGACAGTATCGCGGGTGATGCTAATAACAATCTGCTGCAAGCTATGGACGGTAACGACACTTTAAGCGGTGCAGCGGGTGACGATACTTTAGAGGGTGGAAACGGTAATGATGTGTTGATTGGCGGCTCAGGGGCTGATTCGCTAGTCGGTGGTGATGGAACTGATACGGCGAGTTATCAAAGCTCAGACTATGCGGTTATCGCCTCGCTTGATGATCCGACTGTTAATCAAGGTGATGCCCGTGGTGATAGTTACGTCAGTATAGAAAACCTGACTGGCTCAGCTTACAGTGATCAATTGACCGGCGATAATCAAAACAACAGCTTAAGCGGTTTAGCAGGTAATGACACATTGATAGCAACACTAGGCAAAGACACCTTGGACGGCGGTGATGGTATTGATAGTGTTGATTATTCTAGCCTGACAGATGGCGTGACCATTAGCTTGGATGCCAACGGTGATGCAGCTGTACAGGTTGCTGGCGCGGTTAAAGATCAATTAATCAGTATCGAAAACCTCACCGGTGGCCAAGGCAATGACCAGTTAACCGGTAATGCCAAAGCCAACTTATTGAGCGGTGGCTTAGGTAATGATGTTTTATCTTTTTCAAGTGGTGCCAATGATACTTTGGATGGTGGCGACGGTAGCGATACAGCGAATTACGCAGAGGTTAGTTCAAATCTGACGATTGCCTTAAATAACATCCAAGTCGATGACACAGTCAAAGTCCATATTGGTACTCAAACTGACAGTCTGCGTAATATTGAAAATCTCACTAGCGGTAGCGGTAACGACAGTCTGACTGGTGATACTAATATCAACTATTTAACTGCGGGTAGTGGCAATGACACCTTGATTGGTATCTTGGGTGCGACCGGTGCTGGCGATACCCTTGATGGTGGCGATGGCACGGATACTGCCGATTACAGTAATTTAACCAGCGCCCAAGCAGTTACTGTTTCATTAACAAACGACAATACTGCCGGTAATGGTAATTTCAGCGTCGATATTGTCAATGGCACTGGTACAAGCACCGATAGTTTAAAAAATATCGAAAATATTAGCAGTGGTGCGGGTAATGATGTTTTAAAAGGTGATGCACAAGCTAACTATCTGAAAGCGGGTGCAGGTAACGATATTTTGTATGGCTCCGGTGGTGGTAATGACACCTTGGACGGTGGTACAGGTACTGATACTGTGACCTATGAAAATATTAGTCAGAATCTGAGCATCGACTTATCGCAAACAAAAGCCACCATAGGTAGCCAAATCGACACCTTAAACAGCATTGAAAATGCCACAGGCGGTAGTGGCAATGATAGTTTGAAAGGTGATACACAAGCGAACTATCTGAAAGCGGGTGCAGGTAACGATATTTTGTATGGCTCAGGTGGTGGTAATGACACCCTGGACGGTGGTACAGGTACTGATACTGTGACCTATGAAAATATTAGTCAGAATCTGAGCATCGACTTATCGCAAACAAAAGTCACCATAGGTAGCCAAACCGACACCTTAATCAGTATCGAAAATGCCACCGGCGGTAGTGGCAATGATAGTTTGAAAGGTGATGCCAATGTTAATAGCCTGACTGGTGGCGCTGGTAACGATACCTTGGTCGGGACATTAGGTGGTGCTGGTGATAGTTTGGATGGTGGTACTGGCACCAATACAGCCGATTACAGCGGTTTTGCTGCGGCTAATGCGATTACTGTTGATCTAAGTACAAAAGTGAGTGGTGTTAGTAGTTTAACAATTGGGGGAACCAGTCAAACTGATGCACTTAAATCTATCGCTAATATTACCGGTGGTGCTGGTAATGACAGCATTAAAGGTGATTCTGCTGCTAATAGTCTGATTGGTGGTGATGGTGCTGATACTTTATTTGGTTCTGTATCGGGCGGTGCTGGTAACGATACGATTGATGGGGGGGCTGGTATCGATACTGTTAGTTATGACAAGTTTAAATCAACTGATGCTGCAATTACCCAAAATCTCACGATCAATCTCACAACTGGAAAAACTACTGTAACTGGGTCTACACAAGTTGATACTTTAACCAGCATTGAAAATGTGATTGGTGGTGATGGCAATGACACAATTACAGGAAGTACAGCTAATAATGATTTAAAAGGCGGTGCTGGTGATGATACCTTCAAATATTCAGCTGGTGTAGACACAATTGATGGCGGTGCAAATACCACGGTTGGCGATACTGTTGATTACACTGGCTACACCGCTGGCGCATTGACTCTGGTTTTAAGCGATGGTGTTGCTACCGATAATCTGGGTAATAAACTCAGTAATATTGAAAACATTGTGGGTGTGAGTAGTTTATTTGTGAACACGATTACCGGCAATAGCAGCGCCAACCAAATTACTGGTGGTGCGGGCAATGATGTGTTTTTCGCTTCTGCCGGTAACGATACCTTAGATGGTGCTGGTGGAACCGATAAGATGGATTACAGCAGTTATGTTGGTGTAAATGTTGGTGCAAATGCGGTTAGCTTAATTTTGAATGGCGCTAATTCGGCAATAGCGACTATCTCCGCTACCACTAAAACCGATACCTTAAAAAACATTGAGATCATTATTAGTGGTGGCGGTAACGATACGATTACTGGTGACACTGCCAACAATAGCATCGATGGCGGTGATGGTAATGACAGTCTAAGTGGTGGTACAGGCATTGGCACAGGTAACGATACGTTGATAGGTGGTGCTGGTAATGACACTTTAGATGGTGGTGATGGTAGCGATTCTTTAGATGGTGGCGTTGGCGATGACATCCTGATTGGTGGTGCGGGTAGCGATACATTAGTGGGTGGTAGCGGTAATGATACGGCGAGTTATTCTACCTCTACTGCTGCGGTAACTGCTTCATTAGCATCTGGTGGAACTGGCGGTGATGCTAGTGTTGATACCTATAATGGAATAGAAAACCTACTGGGTGGTTCTGGTAACGACACGCTTACTGGTGATGTTGGGGTTAATATTCTTAGTGGTGGAGCAGGTAACGATACCTTTAAAGCTACAGCGGGTGGAACTGGTGACACTTACTATGGCGGTACGAGTGCTGGTGATGCTGGTACTGATACCGTTGATTACAGCGTTTTGTCTACTAACATCTCGATTCAATTAGCTGACACTGGAAATACAATTGTTACCGTTAGCGGAACTCAAACAGATACCTTGTCTGGCATAGAAAACATTACCTCAGGCGGTGGTAACGATACTTTAACTGGTAATAAATCAGCTAATAGTTTGAGTGGTGGCACTGGTAACGATAGCTTGGATGGTGGTCAAGGTGCTGATAGTTTATCGGGCGGGGATGGGAATGACACTCTGATTGGAGGGGCTGGTAACGATACCCTAGATGGCGCTGATACATTGAATGGTGGCATCGGCGACGATAATTTATCAGGTGGATATGGTAACGATAGCTTGGATGGTGGAGCTGGTAACGATAGCTTAGTTGGTGGAGATGGTAACGATAGCTTGGATGGTGGAGCTGGTGCTGATAGCTTAGTTGGTGGGGATGGTACGGATACAGTGACTTATGCGAATGCAGTGACTGTGGATTTAACCAATACTATCTTAGGTAGTGCGACTGGCGCAGGTGATGCAGCGGGTGACGTAATTAGCACTGATATTGAAATTATTATTGGCTCTGGTGCTGCTGATACCTTTATCGGACGCATTACAGCGGAAACCATACAAGGTGGTGCTGGTGACGATACCATCAAAGGCAGTCTTGGTGCCGATAGTATTGATGGTGGGACTGGTACTACTGATGTCATGGATTATTCTTTGTCCTCTGCAATTACAATCAACCTCGGTGGCAATAATACAGGCGGATTTGCCGATGGTGATGTCTTAACGAGTATTGAAAAAATTATTGGTGGAGCAGGGAATGACACAATGACTGCAAGCTCTACAGCCATGTTTTTTGATGGTAATGGCGGTAATGACTCATTAACAGGTGGAACAGGCAATGACACATTAAACGGTAGTGCTGGCAACGACACCTTAATTGGTAGTGGTGGAAATGACTCGTTAGATGGTGGTGATGGTGATGACACATTAACGACAGGGAGTGGTAATGACACGCTTAAAGGTGGCGCAGGTAATGATTCCTTAAATGGTGGTGACGGTAACAATAGCTTAGAAAGTGGTGATGGCAATGATACTTTAACTGGCGGCACAGGCGATGATGTTTTGGACTTTTATGGTAGCGTTGATAAGGATACTTTATCAACTGGCCCAGGCAGTAGCCCAGCTACAAATTCATCTTTGTTCGGTGATAGTGGTTTAGGTGGCAAAGGTAATGATACTTTTATTATTGAGCAATCAAAATTGGTGACGGGAAGTTTTCCAACCCTTGATGGTGGTGCTGGTACCGACACTTTAAAGTTCTTAGGTGTAACATCGGCTACTGTCGATTTGACCTCGCTTTCTGGATTTAGCAGTTTTGAAACACTCGATGTATCTTTAGATTCAACAACAAATTCAAATATCATTTTAAGTTCAGCGGGTATTCAAGGCTTGGTTGATAACGGTAATGCATCGGTATTGAACATAAAATTATCCGCTACTGATTTAGTGAGTATTTCGACAGTTAGCGGTGAAACGTGGTCTTTTAATAACACTTCAAATACTTATTCGTTTATACAAGGTGGCAACATAGTCGCCCAAGCTAATTTGATTAGTCCACTATGACCGATTGCTCTCAAACCGATTCCGAACCTAATAAAACATCGGGTTCAAAACTCCCCTCCAACCTAACCAGCCTCCGCGGCTGGTTAGCCTATGTGCTCCGCGGTCGTATCGGCTGGCTGGCGGCTTCCAGCTTTTTCATCAACTTAGGTTTGTTAATCACGCCTTTGTTCTCGATGCTGGTCTACGACAAAGTGGTTCACAACGGTATTTTTGAAACCTTGTGGGCGTTGGTGATTGGTGTGGTGTTGTTTTTAGCGGCGGAATTAACCGTGCGTAGTTTGCGGATGCGCGATATGGAGCGGTTAGCCTGTGTCATTGATGAACGCATCGACAGCAAATTATTTTCCACCTTATTAAAACCTTCGGCGCGCAGCGGCGCACAACCGGGGATGGCGGCGCGGTTTTTAACCTTGTACCGCGATTTGTCGGCGGCACGCGATTTCTTTTCTTCACATTACTTATTAGCGCTATCCGATGTGCCATTTACTCTGATGATTTGGGTAGTGATCGGTGTGATTGCTTGGCCTTTGTTATTAGTGGTGTTGGTTTGGGTGGCGATTTATGTCGGGGTTGGCAGTTTATTAAAAGAACGCTCAGCCAAAGCTGCTCAGCTTTTAACCCAATTACAAGCCACCAAAATGGCCTTGCTCACTGATGCCATGTCGTCTTTGGATACCTTGCGTACCAGTCATGCTGGCGAACATCTTAAACAGCGTTTTGCCAGCGCCGCTAACGCTCATGCTGTTCAAACTGCCAGCTTGCGTATGGAGTTAATGCTGCAAACCCACTGGATGCAAGCGGTGTATTTGTTAAGCTATGTCAGCTTGTTAGTGGTCGGCTCGTATCTGATTTTTGAACAGGTGATTTCTACCGGTGCTTTGATTGCGGTATCGATGTTGAGCGGTCGTTCTTTAGGCGTGGTCGGGCAAGTGTTGATGACTTTGGGGCGTTGGAGCGAGTTGCAACAAGCCATGAAATCGTTGGCACCGTATTTAAGCGAAGACGAGCAACAGCCGCTGGCGGATGATGACAGTCTTGATCCTGATTTAATCCACCGTCCGGCTGATAGTGTTGAGGGTTTGCTATCCGCTCATCGGATTGTTCATCATTATCCCAATGGCGAAGCGGTGTTACGAGAGCTAAATTTAAGCTTTAAAGCCGGTGAGCGGATAGGTTTATTGGGGCGTCCGGGTTCGGGAAAATCGACTTTATTGCGAATTTTGGCGGGGGCAGTTAATCCTAGTGAAGGCGAAGTGCGTATTGACCACACCGCTTTGCACAGTATCAATGTTGCCGACCGTGCCAGTTGGCTGGCGTTTAAACCGCAAGAAGCACCGTTGTTAGCGGGGACTTTGGAATACAACATCTTGCTCGGCTTATCGCCCAGTGCCGACCAAGCAGCACGCACCGCGGCTTTGCGTCATGCCATTTATCATTCAGGATTGGATCAGGATTTAGTGTCTGGGGTGTTGAGCTTAAATCAACACATCGAAGAATACGGCGCCAATCTTTCCGGCGGTCAACGCCAAAAAATCGCCTTGGCGCGCGCATTAGCATCGCAGCCACGGATTTTATTGTTAGATGAACCGACTGCGGGGCTTGATACCGAAAGCGAAAAAGTCATTATTCAACGCTTAGCCGAACTGCAAAACGTCACCCTGATTTTAGTCACCCACAGCTCAGCGGCATTATCGATTACTGAGCGCTTGGTGGTATTGGAGCAGGGTAAGGTGTTGGCTGATGGCGAGACTAGGAAGATGTTGTTGGGGTAGGGCGAGTTGATAAGCTTGTGAGTTTTGACTACCATCGCTAAAGGGAGGCTGAGATTATGGCTAATATAGAAAATTTAAATATTGCTTTAACACCGGAAATGGCGGCGGTGGTTCGTCAATGCGTTGAAACTGGTGAGTATGCGAGTAGCAGTGAGCTGGTGGGTGAGGCCTTACGCGATTGGAAATTGAAGCGCTCGTTACAACAAGATCAAATTGCTGAAATACGTGCTATGTGGCAGACGGGGATTGATAGCGGGTCGGGGCGTTTTTTGGATATCGACGCTATTAAAGCCGAGGCTCGTAAGCGAGCGTTATTTGAAAATGCTGAGCCGAACTAGCAGGCTCAGATGTTATGGGATTAGTAGCAAGGACAGCTCAGGCCGAAGAAGACCTAATAGAAATTTGGACTTATATTGCCCAAGATAGCTTTATTGCTGCTGATCAAGTTTTGGATGATATTGAAGCTAAGTTTTATATGCTTGCTGATAATCCGCAAATGGGAAGGTTAAGACCTGATATTGCACCGGAACTACGTTATTTTACAGTTGCCAAATATTTAATCTTGTATCGAACAATAAGTGGTGGCGTTCAAATTGTTCGAGTCATTCATGGGGCGCGTGATTTGCCTCGTTTATTCTAATAACTAGTGTTTGTTGTCTAAAATAGGGCTATAGGATGATGACATGGACTCCTCTTTGCCCCGTTTTAATTGTCTGGTGCATTGTGACACCGTTGGGTGTGGAGAGGAGTCCATGTCATCATCCTATTGAACAGCTGATCCACTTTTGTTTTGTCATCCCGTTAGGGATCCCTTTGCCTCAAAGTTATCCAATCTGTTTAGAGTTAAGCGATCCCTAACGGGATGACAAAATTAAAGGCAAAGGTATTAAATTAGGGGCTGTGTTTTTTGAAGTTATGCAGCGGGAAAATTTAACCTGATTAGCAAGATCACTAAACCATCAATCCCCTTAATCATAAATAAATGGCTTTGATTGTAAATGTAATATTTTTCGATTAAGTCCGGTAAACTGCCGTACAATTTCCTGCATGATTTTAATCGGGAGTCTTTTTATGCTTAGACAATCTGCTACCAAAAATAGTCGCTTAGAGGCTAGGGTTTCACCTGATGCACTAGCTGTTATTAAACGTGCTGCTGAAATTCAAGGTCGTAGTATTAGTGATTTTGTGGTCAGTGCTGCTCAAGAACTGGCTCAACGGACTATTGAAGAAACCAATTTTATTCGCTTGGCTATTGATGATCAGCGACGTTTTGTCGATTTGTTAATTGAGCCTCCAGAATTGTCCCCTGCTATGAAACGAGCAGCTAAAGCGCATAGTGATTTAATCCAAAACTCGTGAGTGAGCGTTTTCGGATAGAGCCGCTAACGGCAAAACATGATCGCAAAGTTTTTTCCTGTGATGTCGATGTCTTAAATAGCTATTTTTATCAGCAAGTTAGTCAAGATGTCCGCAGACGAATTACCGCTTGTTATATCGTCATCGAAGTAGAAACTAATCGCATTGCAGGTTATTACACTTTGGCGGCTTCAAGCATTGCTTTGGATGATATACCGGATACATTGGCTAAGCGATTACCTTATTATCAGGCTGTGCCGGTTGCTAGATTAGGGCGTCTGGCAATTGATAATGCATTTCGTGGTATAGGATTGGGGGCAGCCTTGTTATGGGATGCTGTTATGCGGTCGATTCGTTCCGAGATAGCGGTTTTTGAGCTTGTGGTTGATGCTAAAGATGAGCAAGCGATTGCGTTCTATCGGCATCATGGATTTTTTGAATTCGGTAGTCTGCAAAATCAGCTGTTGCTGCCTTTAACTAATCGCCTTCTACAGAATTTTCAGTAGGTCTCTTAGAGCTTAGGATGTCGAACAACGTGAAGCGCATCGCTCGCGAATGATGCGCTTCGCTATCGATCAGTGGATCCTATTGAACTAATAACGGATAGCGCAATGAATTAATTCTACCTCTGCATAACTTCATTCTTGACTTGGCTATTCGTGGCTTCGTCATTCCCGCGAAGGCGGGAATCTAGGTTGTTGGCTTCGAGGTCTGGATTCCCGCCTTCGCGGGAATGACGGTTATGTCGATGGATAACTGTAAATCAGTTATTGCGTAAAACGCGGCTGGTTGTTTTGAGGGTATCCGTAGCTATTGGGTTGATTGGTTGTTGGATAGCCTTGAGTGGGTTGGTTTTGCGGATTGTTAGCACCGGCATTGTTATTGGCTTTAATCGCTAATTCCACTCGACGATTAGCTGCGCGGTTAGTTTCGCTGGTATTGGGCAGTTTCGGTGCAATTTCGCCCATGCCTTGTTGGGTAATGCGTTGTGCATTGACGCCACGTTGCACCAGATAGCGTCCAACACTGGTGGCGCGGGCTTCAGATAAGCGTTGGTTGTCGGCATCAGCGCCAACATCATCGGTATGGCCGGTGACGATAATCGTTGATTCAGGGTATTTGGTTAGCACCTGCGCCACGGCGTCTAAAGCCGCTTGCGAGGCTTGATTTAAATCGGTTTTTCCAGAAGCAAACGTCACTGAGCTAGAGTTGGGCATGTTTAGATTGATTTGGTTGTCGGCGGTGCGTTGTACTTCGATACCGGTGCCTTGTAATGATTGCTGCATGTCTTGTTGCTGTTGATCCATGTAATAACCAATGCCTGCCCCGACTGCGCCACCGGCTAAAGCCCCTAAGCCGGCGTTAACTAAATCATTGCCGCCAAACAAGGTGCCAGCGCCTGCGCCCACTGCCGCCCCAATACCACCGCCCGCTGCTGTACTGCTTATACCGGTTTGCCCTGTGCGCGGATCAACTGCACAACCGTTTAGAAGAATGCTGGTTAGACCAAGTGTTATTATTGTTTTTTTCATTGTGTTACCTATTTCGCTTGATTGTAAAAGTTTAAAGTTCGACTGATGGTCTGATTTTATTCTTAAGTAAAGCTTAGGGTTGTTGCCATCCGAACATTCGGCGGATTCTGTCAATTTGAATCAATACTTTTTGTTGGGTGGTGGATTTATCCGATAAATAGGCTTGGTTCTAGCTAATTATCCTAATGGTCATTTAGCTCGGTGTTTTTTAAGAAGAGGCGGAGATATGATGGTTAATCTGGGTTTTTAATGCAATAAGAGGGGAACCCATGATTTAAAATTGGATTATGTGGGTTGGTTCTAAACAGTTTCTTTAATTAATCGATCAGAAAATACCTTTTGAGCGTAGTCTAAGATTTGTTTCTTCTCTTGCCTTAATGACTCGATTTCGTATTTCGTCAGCCGTTCTGAAACCAATGAGATAACTGGCTTCGTTGGCGGTAAGTGCGTCAATTTCGATATTGAAGATGTCTCTGATTTCATTCGGGAATCTCTGTTTTAGTTGCTTTAGGTTTTTTGGGTTTGGTGAAAGTTGTTTGTTTCTTCCTGCATTTACCAAGACAACAACACCGCCAATAATGCCACCATTACGCTGAATATAATCAGCTAATTCTGCAATAGTGCCTCCCATATTTGTTACATCATCAACCAAAACGTAAATTTCATTTAATTTAACTTGTCCGTCAAATTCAGCTTTGGTAGTTAGTCGTTCCATGGGGTCGGCACCTGTATGGAAAACTCGATTAGCTTGGACAATAATTTCATCAACACAGCCGTTGCAAATCACCGCACAAGCAGCAGCAAGAACAGGCGGAATTGCATTGTCTCCAGCCAATTCTCTTGCAAATGGCGCAACGTAGATTGCATTTTCAGGCATATGGATTGCAATCGATTTAATAAAGCCAAGTGCTAAGTCATAGACTAAGTCAGTAGCGGCTACTTTATCACCCGCTTTAGCGGATTGATAGGAAGCGTGGGTTTTAATCTCGCTATCATGTTGAAAAGCATAAAAAATATTACATGACTGTGGGAATGGGTATTCTCTAATGGGCATGTTTAATTTCTCAATTATTCATCCGTTAGTTATCTAAATTTTCAGCTCTGCAATGATCATACCTTAACTAAGGTGCTTCAAGATGAATGTGAGCTTAGTGATTGTGGGAAAATACAATAAATAGACCTAAATTCCCTTTAAAACATGAATAAAATCAACAGACGCTTTGCGGTTGCGCCGATGCTAGATTGGACCGACCTGCACTGCCGTTATTTCTACCGTTTAATGTCGCAACAGGCGGTTTTGTTTACCGAAATGGTCACTACAGGGGCGATTTTGCATGGCAACCAACAGCGACATTTGCAGTTCAATCAACAAGAACATCCGCTGGTTTTACAGTTGGGTGCTAGCAATCCGCAAGATTTGGCTTTGTGCGCGAAAATTGCCGAAGATTATGGCTATGACGAAGTCAATTTGAATGTCGGTTGCCCCAGTGATCGGGTGCAAAACGGGCGGTTTGGGGCTTGTTTAATGGCGGATCCGCAGTTGGTAGCGGATTGCGTGACGGCGATGCGGCAGATGGTGTCGATTCCGGTCACGGTTAAGTCGCGAATCGGGATTGATGACAGGGATTCTTATCCTGAATTAGTTGATTTTATTAGCACCGTGGCTGCGGGTGGTTGTGAGAGTTTTATTGTTCATGCTCGCAAAGCTTGGTTGTCGGGTTTGTCGCCTAAGCAGAATCGTGATGTGCCACCGTTACGCTATGACGTGGTGTTTCAGCTTAAACAAGATTTCCCGCAACTTGAAATTATCATTAATGGTGGTATTACTAGTTTAGATGCTTGTCAGGATTTATTGAGCCAAGTTGATGGCGTGATGTTGGGGCGTGAGGTCTACAATAATCCGTATTTACTGACAGAAGTTGATCAGCGTTTGTTTGGTCAACAACGGTCAAGTCAGACTCGGCAAGAGGTGGTGTTGGCGATGTTGCCTTATGTCCAAGAACAGCTGGCGCAAGGTGTGCGATTGAACAGTATTACGCGCCATATGTTAGGTTTATTTCATGGTGTTGATGGGGCGAGAGCATGGCGTCGGCATTTAAGTGAGAACGCCAATAAAGCCGGTGCCGATCAGCAAGTGCTGTTGGACGCCTTAGAATTTACAGTTTGATACTGTATACTCAGCCCATTTTTTTACTTGGACGCAGTGATGGAAGAATATTTCACCAAAATTATTGAATCAATCGGCGAAGACATTAATCGTGAAGGTTTGCGTGATACGCCTAAACGTGCCGCTAAAGCTTTTAAGTTTTTAAACAACGGTTATGAAAAAAGTTTGGAAGAAGTGCTGAATGGTGCGATTTTTCAAGCTGACACCGAAGATATGGTGATTGTCAAAGATATTGAATTGTATTCATTGTGCGAACATCACTTGTTGCCGTTTATTGGCAAATGCCACATCGGTTATTTGCCACAAGGTAAAGTGTTAGGTTTGTCTAAGCTGGCGCGGATTGTTGATATGTACGGTCGCCGCTTGCAGATTCAAGAGCAATTAACTCGTCAAATTGCTACCGCGGTTGAAACTGCGGTTGGTGCGCGTGGCGTAGCGGTTGTGATTGAAGCCAAGCATTTATGCATGATGATGCGCGGTGTTGAAAAGCAAAATTCGGTGATGACCACTTCGGTAATGACCGGTATTTTCCGTGAAGAAATCAGCACCCGTTCTGAATTTTTGAATTTGATTAATCGTAAGTAAGACCATCAAACCGCCTCTTGAGATGGCGGCGTATAACAACGGGGAGGCATCATGCAACAAAACATCTTACAAAGCTGGAACGGCGAATGGCCCAGTCCACGCTCGACCAAGCCTTTAGCGACCGGTGAAGGGGTTTTAGATCAAGGTGCTTTTAGCACCATTGAAGTGGATGAGTTGTTTGATAATGTCAATTATGCCGCCACCGTTGCTGGGCAATCGGTTTTATACCGTTCTTTGGCGCAGCCTTTAGATAATCTTGAGGCAATTGCCGCCAAGCAAGCCGCTGTTAAAGAAATTCGTGATAATCCTGCGGTGCGAGCTAATGTTGAAAACATCATTGCTAACGCTGCCAGCGAAGAAGACCGCTTGCACTTGTTATTGTTTGGTGAGTTTTTGGGGACGCTAGGCACTGCTCGCGAACGTCATCACATCGAAGGTTATGGTTATAAACAATATCGCCGTGGTGTGAATTTTGTTCTTAATTTAGTTTCGTCTATTCAGCAGTCTGGTGTGCCTGAAACGCCTTATTTACAAAGTGTTTATAGCAAAATCGGCAATTTTGCTAACAGCAATGATTACTCATTAATGGTCGGGCCGGTTTATAACAGCGAAGGCGGTTTGCAGAGTAAGCAACAACGCCAAAACTCATTTTCTCCTGCGACAATTTTTAAACCGCATTTATTTAAGCCAATGTTGATTGGTTTGTTTTTATTGGCGGGATTTTTATTGAACAAATTTATTTCGATTGATGCGTTTAATATCAGTCGGGATGGTTTGTCGATTGGTTCGGTGTTTTTATTCCCGCTGTTGCTGGCTTATGTGCCTTTAGTTGGCGGTTATGATAGAGAAAACTGCATCGTGCCTTTGCGCGATATTTATAAAAATTCGCAAGTTTTGGGCGAGTTGTTAGATGGTCTTGGGCAATTGGATGAATTGCTGGCGATTATCAAATATGCGGAAAATTACGGCAGTGATACGGTTTTACCTGAATTAATTGATAGCGAACAGCATCAGATTAATTTGCAAGGTGCGAAAAATCCGGTATTGGGTAATAAGCATCCTGATTACGTTGGCAATAATTTTGTCATGGATAGACAGCGTTTGGTGACTATCACCGGCCCCAATAGCGGTGGCAAAACTGCATTCTGCAAAACCGTTACCCAGATTCAATTATTGGCACAAATTGGTAGTTATGTGCCAGCACAGGCCGCTACTTTAAGTATTGCGGATCGGATTTTTTACCAAGTGCCAGAAATTAGTCATCTTGATGATGGGGAAGGGCGCTTTGGTACCGAGTTAAAACGTACCCGTGATATTTTCTTGGCGAGTAGCGCAAAAAGTTTAGTGGTGTTAGACGAAATGGCCGAAGGTACGACTTTTGAAGAAAAAATGCAGTCTTCAATTGATGTGTTGGATGGTTTTTATCGCAAAGCCAACAGCACGATTTTAATTACCCATAATCATCAATTGGTTGATGAATTTGTTAAGCGCAAGATTACCGTCGCCAAACAAGTTGAATTTGCCGACGACTTGCCTACTTTTAAATTGGTTGATGGTATTTCCCGTGTCAGTCACGCTGATCGGGTTGCGAAAAAAATTGGTTTCTCCAAACAAGACATTGATAACTATCTAGCAAAATCATGAATATAGGTTCGCCCAATAGCACTGCCGCCACGAAAGCCTTATTGTTGGGCAGTGGCGAATTAGGCAAAGAGATTGCCATTTCATTACAACGCTATGGCGTGGAAGTGATTGCGGTTGATCGCTATGCCAATGCGCCGGCTATGCAAGTCGCGCATCGCAGTTATGTGCTTGATATGACCGATGGGGTTGCTGTTAAAGCGTTGTTGGCCGCTGAACAGCCGCATTTTGTGATTCCAGAATTAGAAGCGATTGCCACCGATGCTTTGGCAGAAGTGGAAGCCGAAGGTGCTGTGACTATCGTGCCGAATGCGCGAGCGATTCAATTGACTATGAATCGCGAAGGGATTCGTCAATTGGCGGCTGAGCAATTGGCTTTACCAACTTCCAGTTATGCATTTGCCGAAACTTTTGAGCAATTAAAAGCTGCAGTCGATGCCGGCATTGGTTATCCGTGTTTCATTAAACCGACCATGTCTTCATCCGGCAAAGGTCAGTCGATGGTGAAAAGCGCTGATCAATTACAAGCGGCTTGGGATTATGCCAAAGCCGGTGGTCGAGCCGATACCGGTAAGGTGATTGTTGAAGGTAAAGTCGAATTTGATTTTGAAATTACGTTGCTGACGGTTCGGGCTTTAAATGCTGACGGTGCCGCGCAAACCTATTTCTGTGAGCCGATTGGTCATGTTCAAGAAAATGGCGATTATCGTGAAAGCTGGCAGCCGCAAGCGATGAGCGATAAAGCTTTGCAATCGGCACAACAAATCGCTGCTAAAGTCACAGAAGCTTTAGGTGGTTTAGGTTTGTTTGGGGTTGAATTGTTTGTCAAAGGCGATGAAGTTTGGTTTAGCGAAGTCAGTCCGCGTCCGCATGATACTGGCATGGTGACAATGGCCAGCCAGCGTCAAAATGAATTTGAGCTGCATGTGCGAGCGATTTTAGGTTTGCCGGTTAACACCGATTTAGACAAAACTGCCGCTAGTGCGGTGATTTTGGGCGGTGTCGATGCTAAGCAAGTGGTTTATCAAGGTTTGGAAAAAGCCTTGGCTGTCGCTGATAGTGAAGTGCGCTTGTTTGGTAAGCCAGAAGCCTTTGTCCATCGTCGGATGGGGGTGGCTTTGGCAACTGGCGATACAGTGGCGTTGGCTAGGGAAAAAGCGGTAACAGCGGCCGGTTCGATTACCGTAATCAAAGTCGACTAAGAGTATGGGCGGTTTTATGTTGAAGCCGCTGAAAATTTTACCTTGGTTGCTAGTTTGCTCGGTGGTTGAAGCAGATATTTTTAAATATGTCGATCCGAATGGTCATGTTTATTACACCGATAATGCCGGCGCGGGTTCAGAATATCGCTTAATTATCCGCACTCGGCCTAAAACCTATGCCAAAGACCTTAAATCGATGTCTGGCAATAAGTTGAAATATACTGATTTGATCGCTAAAGCGGCTGAACGGCATCAAGTTGATCCTAAATTGTTACATGCAGTGATTCAGGCAGAATCCGCCTATAACGTTAATGCCATTTCATCGGCTGGCGCGGTGGGGTTGATGCAATTAATGCCTGATACCGCGCGGCGTTATGGTGTGTCAGATCGCCGTGATGCTGAGCAAAATATCGACGCGGGCACTCGCTATTTGAAAGATTTGTTGGCACTGTTTAATGCCGATCTTAAATTAGCTGTAGCTGGCTACAATGCTGGCGAAGGGGCGGTGATGAAATATAACCGCACGGTGCCGCCTTATCCTGAAACCCAAAACTACGTTCAACAGGTGTTAAGTCTGTACGCGAAAAGCGGATAAGCTGAAAAACGCTTGTCGGTTTGACGCAACAGGCGGTTACCTGTATCATTTTGCAGTTATGTCAGACAAATTACCCGACCTTATAGATCCTTTAATGCTCGCCGAAAGGCGCGCCGTGTTCAATGGCGTGATAAATGTTACGGCTTTAGAGCGGTTGTCTGATTTTGTCGCTGATAGCGATGGCGTAGTGAATGTTGACGCAGTGTTTGCCAAACAAGGTAAACGTGCGGTGGTTTCAGGCAGCATCAAAACCCAATTAAAACTGGAATGTCAGAGTTGTTTACAAGATTTTCCATGGCCGATTGATGTGCATTTCAAGTTAGCAGTGGTTTCTTCATTACAAGAAACCGACAAACTTGAAATTGATGCCGAACCTTTATTGTTTGATGGCGAAAAATTGTCATTTAACAGCTTAATCGAAGATGAGATTTTGCTGGCTTTGCCGGATTATCCAAGACACGATTATGACTGCATCACACGTCGTAGTTCGCAGGATCGCGATTACGAAACACAAACTACCCGCAGCGAAGCGGATAACCCTTTTTCTGTTTTAGCCAAACTTAAAAAAACTGGAGAGTAAAAATGGCAGTACAAAAGAGTAAAGTATCGCGTTCAAGACGCGGTCAACGTCGTTCACACGATGCGTTAACCAGCAAAGCTTTGTCACATGATCCATTGACAGGCGAAACTCATATCCGTCACCACATGACGCCAGATGGTTTCTTCAAAGGCCGTCAAATCGTTGCTAATACCAGCGACGAAGATTAATCATTTCAAGTCCAAATCTATGTAAAGCCGACCAGTGATCTCACTATTGTCGGCTTCTTCCGACTACGGAGCTAATCCTAAGCGTGAGTGTAACTCTATCTATTGATGCCATGGGTGGGGATTTTGGTCCTCAAGTGACCATTCCCGCGTGTCTAACCTGTTTACAAAAAAATCCTCATTTAAAATTGATTATGGTGGGCGACCAAACAATTCTCAGTGAATTGTTGGCCGAGGCTTTAATCACCTTTAAAGACCGGATTAGCATCCAACATGCCTCGCAAGTGGTGGAAATGGACGAGCCACCGCAAAAAGCCTTGAAGAACAAAAAAGATTCTTCAATGCGCGTGGCGATTAACTTGGTGCGTGATGGCGAAGCGGATGCTTGCGTTAGTGCGGGTAATACCGGCGCTTTAATGGCAACTGCTCGTTTTGTGTTGAAAATGATTCCAGGTATCGATCGTCCTGCGATTATTTCGACTTTGCCATCCGTATTTGGCCATACCCACATGCTGGATTTAGGCGCCAATGTCGATTCCAGTGCCGAACATCTTTACCAATTTGCCGTGATGGGCGAAGAAGTGGTGAAGGCGGTTGAAAACATCGAGCGTCCACGTATCGGTTTGCTGAATATTGGCGAAGAAGATATGAAGGGCAACGAGCAAGTTAAAGCGGCAGCCAAGTTGTTGGAAAATTCATCACTGAATTACATCGGCTATGTCGAAGGCAATTCGATTAACGCTGGCAATGTCAAAGTGGATTTAATCGTCACTGACGGCTTTGTAGGCAATGTGGCGCTTAAATCGATTGAAGGCGCGGCAAAAATGATTAGCACCAAGCTAAAAGCCAGTTTTTCACAAAATCTACTGACCAAATTAGCCGGCTTAGTCGCTTATCCTGTCTTGAAATTGTTTAAAGACAGCATTGACCCACGCTTGTATAACGGTGCCAGCTTTATTGGTTTGCGCGGTTTAGTGATTAAAAGTCACGGCGGTGCGGATGCTTTAGCTTTTGAAACTGCGATTCACTTGGCCGAAGTTGAAGTGGGTCATGACGTGATTCGTAAAATTAGTGAACGAATCGAAAAAGCCCTAGAACAAAAGGTGACAGAATGACGATTTGGGCCAATGTGATTGGTACTGGTGGCTATTTGCCAGCAACAATCAGAACCAATCAAGACCTTTCTGAAATGGTGGATACCACCGATAGCTGGATTTACGAGCGAACTGGTATCAAAAGCCGTCGCATTGCTGATGAGCATGAAACCGCTTCTAGCATGGCTGAAGTTGCCGCTCGCCAAGCGATTGAAATGGCGGGGATTGATGCCGAGCAAATTGATTTAATTATCGTTGCCACCGGCACCCCCGACCGCGTTTATCCCAGCACGGCTTGTCTAGTTCAAGAGCGTTTAGGGATTAAACATTGCGTCGGCTTTGATATTCAAGCCGCCTGTTCAGGCTCAGTGTTTGGTTTAAGCATCGCTGATCAATACATTAAAACCGGTTTTGCAAAAACCGTATTAGTGATTGGCTCAGAAGTTTGTTCGCGGATTGTTGATTGGTCAGATCGCTCGACCTGCATTTTGTTTGGTGATGGCGCTGGCGCAGTTTTGTTATCAGCATCCGATCAACCTGGTATTTTAGCAACCCACATTCATTCCGATGGCGGTTACGAAGATTTGTTGTATTGCCCAAATCCGCAAGCGGCAGCAGCGCACAAACAAGACGAAGCCAGCGTGATTAATATGCGCGGCAATGAAGTGTTTAAAGTGGCTGTCAATACGCTAGGTCGTATCGTCGATGAAACATTGGAAGCCAACGGCCTACAGCATTCAGACATCGATTGGTTAGTACCCCATCAAGCCAACACGCGAATTATCGCCGCGACTGCCAAAAAATTAGGCATGTCGATGGAACAAGTGATTCTCACCCTAGAAACCCAAGGCAACACCTCGTCAGCGTCTGTGCTGTTGGCTTTTAATCAAGGTGTTCGCGATGGTCGAATCAAACGTGGTCAAACCGTGTTGATGGAAGCGTTTGGTGCCGGATTTACTTGGGGCTCTGCGCTGCTTAAATTTTAAAAAATAGATATGAACCAACAAAACAATTTAGCTTTCGTATTTCCCGGTCAAGGCTCACAAGCAGTAGGCATGTTGTCGCAATTGGCTGAAACTTATCCTGTCGTCAAACAAACCTTTGCTGAAGCTTCAGCAGTATTGGGCTTTGATTTATGGGCATTAGTCGCCAACGGCCCTGATACCGATTTAAACCAAACCCAAAATACTCAGCCAGCGATGTTAGCGGCCGGTGTTGCGGTTTGGCGGGTTTGGTGTGAAAACAGTGCGGTTAGACCGGCTTGGATGGCGGGACACAGCTTGGGCGAATACACCGCCTTGGTCTGCTCTGGCGCAATGGCTTTTGAAGATGCGATTAAATTAGTCGCCGAACGTGGCCGATTAATGCAACAAGCAGTGCCTGCGGGTGTGGGTGCAATGGCGGCGATTATTGGCTTGGATGATCAAAAAGTCATTGATGCCTGTGCCGAAGCGGCTAATGGCGACATCGTTGCCGCAGCCAACTTTAATGCCCCAGGCCAAGTAGTGATTGCCGGTGAAACTGCCGCTGTTGAACGAGCGATGGATGTCGCTAAAGCCCAAGGCGCAAAACGGGCATTGAAATTGCCAGTGAGCGTACCTTCGCATTGTGGCTTGATGGAAGCGGCTTCTGAACAATTAAACAGCGTATTACAAGCCATCGAAGTTAAACAACCGGAAGTCAACTTGGTTCACAACGCTGATGTGCAAACCCATGCCGATGCTGATGAATTACGTTTGGCATTAAAACAGCAATTGTTCATGCCGGTACGTTGGGTTGAGTGCGTTAAATACATGCACGAACAAGGCGTTAGCCAATTTGTCGAAATCGGTCCGGGTAAAGTGTTATTAGGCTTAAACAAACGCATTGCCGCTGACGCGACTCATGCCACCATCTTTGATTCAGAATCTTTAAACACTGTTTTGGAGCAGTTAAATGGATAAAAAACTTGCCATCGTAACCGGCGCAAGCCGTGGTATTGGTCGTGCAATCGCCGAAAAATTAGTTGCCGACGGTTTTTTTGTAGTTGGCACTGCCACTTCAGATAATGGTGCAGACGCAATTTCCACCTATTTGGCTGATAACGGCAAAGGTTATAAATTGGATGTTGCTGATGCAGCTTCGATTGAAGAATTTATCAAAACCGTTAGCGATGCTTATGGCACCCCAGCGGTATTAGTCAACAATGCCGGTATCACCCGCGATAACTTGTTGATGCGTATGAAGGATGACGAGTGGGATGACATCATCAACACCAATCTGACGTCGATTTTCCGCATGAGCAAAGCGGTATTGCGCGGCATGATGAAAGCCCGTTACGGTCGTATCATCAATATTTCATCCGTAGTCGGTTCAACCGGCAATGCGGGTCAAGCCAACTACGCCGCCGCTAAAGCCGGTATGGTGGGTTTTTCTAAATCAATGGCCAAAGAAGTTGGCTCGCGCGGCATTACTGTTAATACCGTTGCCCCAGGTTTTATTGATACCGATATGACCAAAGAATTAAGCGACGATATTAAAAACGCTTTGTTAGGCTCAATTGCGGTGGGTCGTTTAGGTCAAGCAGAAGAAATCGCTCACGCGGTATCGTTCTTGGCGGCAGAGCAAGCGGCTTATATCACTGGCGAAACTTTGCATGTTAATGGCGGTATGTATATGCCATAAACGGCATTTGCTATTGGCAATAAAAAACCGGCTTAGGCCGGTTTTTTTATGTCGGAAAATTGCTCAGCTAATATTATTGTAGTAATGTTGCTACATTGTCTTGCTTGAGGTGTTTCCGATGTCGATTACTACATTATCCAGCCGCGAATTTAACCATGATACTGGCAGAGCCAAGCAAGCGGCTAAAAATGGCCCTGTGTTTATTACTGATCGTGGACGTCCAGCGCATGTGTTGTTAACCATTACCGATTATCAAAAATTGACTGGTCAGCAGGCTAGTGTGATTGATTTGTTAGCGATGGCTGACGCCGAGTTGATTGAGTTTGAAGCGCCGCGTGCTGAGAGCCTTTTTCGCCCAGCGGATTTAAGCTGATGTATGTTTTAGATACCAATGTCATTTCTGAATTACGCAAAGCCAAGACCGCTAAAGCGGATACAAACGTCATGGCTTGGGCGAGTCGGACACCGACTAACCAAATGTTCTTATCAGCGATTAGTATTTTAGAACTGGAAACCGGTGTATTACTGGTTGAGCGCCGTGATGCCGTTCAAGGTGCACAGCTTAGGAAATGGTTAAATCAACAAGTCATTCCAGCATTTTCTGAGCGAGTATTGCCTGTCGATATTGCAGTGGCCCAATGCTGTGCCAAACTTCATGTTCCTGATCCAAGAGCTGAGCGAGATGCTTTGATTGCTGCAACCGCTTTAGTGCATAGCATGGTTGTTGTTACCCGTAATGTGGCAGATTTTGTGATGACAGGAGTACAGATCGTTAACCCTTGGCAAAGCCAAGATTAAGCAGGCGAAGGCTTAGCGTTTTCGCCAAATATAAAAAATAGCTGCAATACTGAGCACAAGTAATAGCCAAAACCATTGTGATGGCTCCCATTCGGCTATTGGACCTATTGTTGGTCTGACTATAATGTCTGTAATTAACCTGAATACAAATCGTAAAAATTCAAAAATGCCATCGCCTTTAGATAGACTCATCATTTAATTTCTTGAAATTGTCAGTGTTAGGCATGCATAAGCGTAGCGTTGCCGGAGAAGTATTATCGTTTCAGCCAAATATAAAAAATAGTTGCAATACCAAGCATAAATAGTAGCCAAAACCATTCTGGTAACTCCCATTCTGCTATTGTGGTTCTTTTTGGCATAGTTTCTGCTGTGAATTTAAATGCAAATATTAAAAAATCAAAAATGCCATCACCTTTAGATACATTCATCATCTAATTTTTAGAGTTTGTCAGTGTTTAAGCTGGAGTACGAGAGGTTCTCAAATTGTTAATTTGAGAACCTGCTATAAATTGGTTTAGGCCAACGCCAATTTCTGTTTCGGCGTAAAAATCCCTTTAAAAATCGGCATAAAACTCGCGGTAATCGGAATCGAATAAAAACAATACATCGCCGCCGCTTCACCAGTACTCACCCCAAAGAACCATTGCGGTACGAATAGAGTGAAAATCGCCATCACAAAATGATAAGAAGCAATTCGCCAGTTGTTTTTCCAGACAAAACCACTTAACGCCAAGCCAAACAACGAGCCGTGAGTCACAAATAAGCCAAAGGCGCTGGGGATCGCGTAGCCGATGTGGTAAATGCCCATGAACAAGCAAGCGACTTTATCGCCAATAAAGTTGGCATCCAGACCAAACAACTGCCATTCCTTCGGTAGAAAGCTACAGATAATGAATAAGCCACTTAAGATTCCGCCCACCCAAGTGGCTTTTTTCAGCGCATTTGCATCAGTCGAGTAGGTGGCGAGAGCCGGCATAATCGCAAACGCCTGCAAACAGATATGGTAAGTCGAAAGTTCGCTGAGCAATAAATTAGTGCCGTAGCCGCATTGATCGGCGACGGGATAAGCGAAATATTGAATCAACTCCATCAATGAAAAATGGAAGATGGCATAAGCTCTGGCGACACGAACCCAAAATGGTTCGTTTTTATCAAGATAAGTGATGCTAGATGCGATAAGGCCGGCAACTCCCAAGCCTAAAGACATATTGGCACTAAAACACATAATTAATCCGTAATTGTTTGTTTAATGAAGAAATAAAACGCCCTAAAACTGGGCGCAGTGGAAAAGATACACGGCTATTGTGGAAATTGCAGGGTTTTTTATAAGCAAGCCGCCAACCAAAGCCTCAAACGTAAGCCTAATTCGCTGGTATAGCCGGTGGTGGTGAAAACGATTTTGCCGTTGCTGTCGGTGAAAAATACCGCTGGCACTGCGCTTACCCCGTAAGTATTGGCGATCAAGCCTTGTTGGTCGTTGACCACTTGCCAGCTTAATTGTTTACTCTGTAAATACATATTAACTTCAGCATCATCGCCCGAACGTAGCGCCACAGTTAATAGCGGATAATCGGGGTTAATCGCCGAAATCGCGCTTTGCATCAAGCGACAGACGCCACACCATTCCGCCCAGAAATAAATCACTCCCGGCCCTTGGCTAATAGCGGCGGGGGCGGCTTGATTTTGCAGAGTGCTTTGAGCAATCGCGGGTGGTGTGCCGGTCACTAAATTGTTGCTACGCAAAAATTGACCAGCAAAAATCACCACCGTGAACAGTAAATACAAGCCGTATTTTTTTAACATTAAAGTCCTTGCATGACTCGTGCGCCGTGTTGTTTAAGCCAATGGCGCTGTTGTTGATAATTCGGTAAATGTTCGGCGACTAATTGCCAAAATGCTGCGGAATGATTTTTGTGTTTGATATGGCATAGCTCATGAACCACCACATATTCCAAAGCAGCAGCTGGGGCTAACATCAGCAACCAATTCAGATTGATGTCGTTATTTGGTCCACAACTGCCCCAGCGGCTCTTTTGGGTTTTGATCCGCAAACTGCGCGGATGCAAGCCGAAACGTGGCGCGTGTTTTTCAATCATTAACTGCGCTTGTTGTTGGGCTTGGCGTTTCATCCAGTGACTTAAAGCATGACGGATATGGTCGGAATGCTGTTCAGGCGCAAGGCTGATTGGTAATTTGACTAGCAATTTGTCGTCACTGACGAGGTGATGAACTTTTAAAGTTTTGGCGGGATGGAAGCTTAGATTTAACAACAACTGGCTGTCTTGAAACGGCACCAAAACCCCATCGCGATATTCGCTCGGTGCCAGACTATTGACGCTGGCTTTGTCAGTCACCCGTTGCACAGCTTGACGCAGCCAATCCTGATGTTGGGCGACAAAGGCTTTAATCTGTTTTTCCGAAACATGCGGTGGCGCCACCACTTCAATTTTGTCCGGCTTAACCACCAAACGGGTGTTTTTCGCCCGAGTGCTACGGCGAATTTGATAATCAAAACTCATTAATTATGCGGACGGCTGATTAATCATGTGAGTCGCTAATTGCTGTAAGGACTCCCGCAAATTAGCCCGCAAAGCTTGTGGCATCGGCACTTCGGCCAAGGCTTTATTCATGCATAACATCCATTGATCGCGTTCCACTTCACCAATTTTGAAGGGAAAATGCCGACGTCTAAGCATAGGATGACCGAATTCTTCGATAAACAAATTCGGCCCACCCAGCCAGCCGGATAAATATTTAAACAATTTATCTTTGGCGGTGTTGAGGCTTTCGCCATGAACGGCGCGAACCGCTTCCGCTTCCGGCAAAATGTCCATGTAAAAATAAAAACGTTCAACTAGGCTACGAACCGCGGTTTCGCCGCCCATTAATTGATAGGGAGTAGTCTCTGTCATTAGCTTTAAAGGTTAATTTGTATGATTGTTGGGTATACTAGGCGTTATCTATCATGCCTAATGGGAATTTAATTGGGCTTGATTAGTCTTATTGGCTCTATTCTTTTTTGAGGACACATTATATGCGCTTAAATACTGCAACTGTTCGTTCCGATGCCAGCGTTTTGGCAACTAACAAGGTTTTGAAAAACACCTATCTATTGTTAGCGATGACTTTATTGTTCAGCGCTGGCACCGCGGCAGCGGCAATGGCGTTTGATTTACCGCATCCAGGTTTGGTAGTGACTTTAGTCGGTTACTTTGGTTTGTTGTTTTTAACCAATCGCTACAGCAATAGTGCGTTAGGCATTGTTTTCGTGTTTGCCTTGACCGGTTTCATGGGCATGACTTTAGGCCCCGTTTTAAATATGTACGTTAAAGCTTTCAGCAACGGCACCGAGTTGATCATGATGGCTTTGGGCGGCACTGGCGTGATGTTCTTAGGTTTATCAGCTTACGCTTTAACTACTCGTAAAGATTTCAGCTTTATCACTGGCTTTTTGATGGTCGGTGTTTGGGTTGCCTTCTTTGCTGGCATCGCGGCATTGTTGTTTTCAATCCCAATGTTGTCATTAGCGGTTTCAGCGATGTTTATCGTTTTAATGTCGGGCATGATTTTGTTGCAAACCAGCCAAATCATTAACGGCGGCGAAACCAACTACATCTTGGCAACCGTTTCTTTGTACGTTTCCTTGTTTAATCTGTTCACCAGCTTATTACAAATCTTGGGCGTTTACGGCAGCGATGACTAATCATTGCTGAGAGTGCTCCAGTTTTAGCGGTGATAGTGGTCTCACTATCACCGTTTTGATCTTGCATCATCTCTATCCTTCATCCGCGACCATCTCGCATTATTTTGAAAAAATAACATCACATGAACGACTTTATTCCTGGACAGCGCTGGATTAGCAATACCGAATCGGAACTCGGTTTGGGCATGATTTTGGAAGTAGCATTTAATCGCGTTACGGTCTTATTTTTAGCCACTAGCGAAAGACGTGTCTATGCCAAAGACAATGCGCCCTTAACGCGGGTTCGCTTTAATGAAGGCGACGAAATTGAATCGGTCGATTACCTCAAAATCACCGTCCACCAAGTTCAGGAAAACAGTGGATTATTGACTTATATCGGCTTGGATGAAGACGATAATTTGCATCAAATTGACGAGATGGAGCTGAACCATCACATCCAATTCAACAAACCCCAAGATCGTTTATTCACCGGACAATTTGACCCTACCGCTTGGTATCGTTTGCGTTACCAAACTTGGCAGCGCCAACAGCAACACCAGCAATCGGCTGTTAAAGGCTTGCAAGGTGCCAGAGCTTCGTTAATTCCCCATCAGTTATACATTGCCGAGCAAGCTGCCAATCGTGCCGCGCCGCGGGTGATGTTGGCTGATGAAGTCGGTTTAGGTAAAACCATCGAAGCCGGTTTAATCATTCAGCACCGTTTGATTAATGGCTTGAGCAAACGGGTATTGATTTTGGTGCCGGACAGTTTATTGCACCAATGGCTGGTGGAAATGCGCCGCCGCTTTAATTTGCGGTTCAGTATTTTTGACGAAAGCCGCTGTTTGGTTAGCGATGGTGACAATCCGTTCCAAACCGAGCAATTGGTTTTATGTAGCCAACGCTTTTTTTCTGACTCGCCACACCGTCAACAACAAGCCTTAGATGCCGGTTGGGATTTAGTGGTAGTCGATGAAGCGCATCATTTGGAATGGAGTGAAGAGGCGCCGAGTGCTGATTATCTGTTTGTTGAGCAATTAGCCTTAGCCACGCAAGGCTTGGTGTTGTTGACAGCGACGCCTGAACAATTGGGTAAAGAAAGCCATTTTGCCCGTTTGCGTTTGCTTGATCCTGACCGTTTTTACCAATTCCAACAGTTTCTACAAGAAGAAAGCCGCTTTGAGCCTGTGGCGCAATTGGCGCACAGCTTATTAAGTGAGCAAGCTTTAGATGATGCGGAATTGGAGCGATTAAAAGAGCTGTTAAAACACGACAATGTTGATAGCTTGTTGCAACAAGTTAATGATTTTGACAGCAACGCCCGCGAAGAATTGATCAAATTATTGCTCGATCATCACGGTACAGGTCGGATTCTATTCAGAAACTCCCGCCAAACCGTCCAAGGCTTCCCCGACCGTGAGCGTTACGGTTATCCATTACAAGGTGATGAAACCAGTGATTTAGCCAATAGCCCGTATTTGCATTGGCTGGTCGACAAACTCAAAGCCTTGGGTGATGAAAAAGCCTTGTTAATCTGCAAACGTGCAGAAACCGTGATTCAGCTGGAGCAAATTTTAAGACAGCACGTCGGTCACACTGCCGCCACTTTCCACGAAGGCATGAGCATTGTCGAACGCGACCGCGCGGCGGCATTTTTTGCTGATGACGAGAGCAGGGCACAGGTATTGATTTGTTCGGAAATCGGCAGCGAAGGCCGCAACTTTCAATTTGTTCGGCATTTGATTTTGTTCGACTTGCCGGATAACCCAGATTTGCTACAACAACGGATTGGACGTTTAGACCGTATCGGCCAAAAGCATGTGATTCAGCTGCACATTCCTTATCTGCTCAATAGCCGTCAGCAAGTTTTATACCGCTGGTATGACGAAGGTTTAGACGCTTTCCGTCACAACTGTTCTGGTGCTTCACAAGTAGCGAAATTGCTAGGCGATAGCTTGCCAAAAGCCTTAGACAGCCAAAGCGTGGCAGAAATTGAAGCCTTAATTGCTAACACCCAAGCCTTAAATCAGCAAGTGGCCGAGGAATTAAACAAAGGTCGCGATTTGTTGCTGGAGTTAAATTCTTGCCGTGATGAAATTGCGATGAGCTTGGTGGATGAAATTCGTCGTAAAGAAAATGACGGTAGTTTGTGGCCCTACATGGAAGCGATTTTTGATTGCTACGGTGTTGATGTTGAAGATCATTCCCGTGATTGTCATATCCTCTGGCCGAGTGAAAATTTGCGGATTTCACACTTTCCGATGCTAGAAGATGACGGTTTGACTGTGACTTTTAATCGTGAAATTGCGCTGGCGCGGGAAGACATGCAATTCATCACCGCTGAGCATCCCATGGTGTTGTCAGCGATGGATTTGGTGCTGTCTAGCGAAACCGGCAATGCGGCGGTCAGCGTGGTCAAACATCCACAATTGAAACCCGGTCAGTTCATGATGGAGTTGTTATTTGTGGTTGAATGCAGCGCCCCTGCAGAACTGCAAATTGGCCGCTTCCTGCCGCATACGCCTGTGCGAATTTTGATTGATCAAAACAAAAAAGATTTAAGCGCGGCGGTGAGCTACGAGAGTTTGGTGGAAACCGAAAACAGTTTCGATAAAAACCAAATCAGCCAATTTTTAAACAGCCAGCGTCAGCATATTCAAGACATCATTAAAGTCGGCGAACAATCGGCCAGTCTGCAAATGCAAAAACTGATCGCCGAAAGCAGCAAACTAATGATTGCCGCTTTGACTGGCGAAATTAAACGCTTGGTGCGCTTGAAGAAAGTTAACCCAAGTATTAAAGATCAAGAAATTGAACAGCTAAAAGAAATGACCATGCTGGCTCACGAAAGCATTCAAGACGCCCAATATCGTTTGGATGCGGTGCGGTTTGTGATTACTAGTTAAGTTTCAAATTGATTGAATCTGTAGAATGCCGACATGAATCTGATTTATAGAAAACATGCCATTATGCGGATGTTTGAGCGAGGCATAACGGATGAGGATATTCGTTCAGTTTTATTGTTTGGTGAAGTTATTATTGAATACGCTAATGACAAGCCGTATCCGAGTCGATTGATTTTAGGTTGGCTAAATAATAATCCTGTTCATGTTTTAATAGCAGAAAACGATGACGGTGATAGCGTTGTTATCACCGCATATCAACCAGATCCGATGCTTTGGGAAAACGATTTCAAGAGGAAAAAATCATGATTTGTCCTATTTGTAGACATGGCGAAACAGTCAATGGTGAAGCCAGTGTGACATTGGAAAGGGGCTCTACAACCCTTGTGTTTAAAGCGGTTCCTGCTCAAATTTGTAATAATTGTGGCGAAGAATATTTTAGTGATGAGATTACTCAATCGATCCTAAAACAAGCTGAATCTGCTGTCGCTCAAGGTGTGCAGATTGATGTTCGACAGTATAAGGCGGCGTAGAGCGTCTCTTTTTGCCCAACAGATCCAAGGATTGTCATTTAGCCTAGTTCCAACCCTTTTTCATCTTTCCCCATCTCATTTACCCATGCCCAAACGGGCAAATAACCAAAGGTTTATTCATGCTATTTTCAGAATTAGGCTTGTCCGAGCAGCTACTTGAAGCGGTTGCCGAACAAGGCTATCAAACTCCAACGCCAATTCAGGCGCAGGCGATTCCAGTGATTCTTCAAGGCCGCGATGTCTTGGCTGGTGCTCAAACCGGCACCGGCAAAACCGCTGGCTTTACCTTGCCGTTATTGCAAATCTTGCAAGGCCAGCCAGTATTGAAAAAGCCGCGTCCAGTGCGGGTATTAATTTTGACCCCCACCCGTGAATTGGCTTTGCAAGTCCACGAAAGCGTCAGAACCTATGGCAAAAACCTGCCATTCTTTGCCGAAGCGATTTTTGGTGGCGTCAGTATCAATCCGCAAATTCAAAAACTGCAACGCGGCACTGACATCGTCGTCGCTACCCCAGGCCGGTTGCTGGATTTAATTCAGCAAAAACATTTGGATTTATCGCAGATAGAACATTTTGTGTTGGATGAAGCCGACCGCATTTTGGATATGGGCTTTATTCGCGACATTCGCAAAATCATTGCCTTATTGCCAAGAAAACGCCAAAACCTGATGTTTTCGGCAACCTATGCGCCCGAAATCAGCGAATTAGCGGGGCAAATTCTTAATGATCCAGTAGAAATTTCAGTCGCTAAACGCAACGCTGCTGCCGATACCGTCACCCAATTGGTTTACCCGTTAAATCGGGAATACAAACGTGAATTGCTGTCGTATCTGATCGGCAACGGCAATTGGCAACAAGTGTTGGTATTCGTTCGCACCAAGCACGGCGCTGATCGTCTCGCCAAACAGTTAATGAAAGACGGCATCCGTTGCGCGGCGATTCACGGCGATAAAAGCCAAGGTGCGCGGGTTAAAGCCTTGGACGATTTCAAACAAGGCAATATCACCGCTTTGATTGCCACCGATATTGCCGCGCGAGGCATCGACATCGACCAACTACCGCATGTGGTGAATTTTGATTTACCGCAAGTCGCCGAAGACTATGTGCATCGAATTGGTCGTACTGGTCGCGCTGGCGCGGATGGCCAAGCGATTTCTTTAGTTGATCCAGAAGAAGCTTATTTATTGGCAGCGATAGAAAAACTGCTAAAACGTGAAATTCCTAGAGTTGCTGATACTGGCTATGAAAAAGTTTCCCTAGAAGTCACTAACAGCAAACCCAAGCCAAAAGCCCAGCCTGCACCGGCTAGAAAACCTAATCACGCTAAACCAAGAGCAGGGCAATGGCCTTATGGCGCTAAAAAGCCGCAACAGGCTGATGGCGATGGTAAGCGGTCTGGGGCGGGGCGTAGATCTAGGCCGGCTAGATAGATTGGTTTGAAGTTACTCAGTCCTAATTTAAGTTGGAATGGCGGTTTGTTAAAATTTCCAAATCAATTTAAGTTGGACTAAGTGATTAGGTTAATCATTTATTCTAGGTTGGCATTTTCTAAACTCTCTGATGCTGACCAAATCCGATATTTAACTTCATAACCAATTGGCGCATAGACGACGATCGGTAAGCGGCTGTTATAGCGAATTAATAACGGCGCTGCGGTGACAAATTGCGTGATAGGGCCGTGGTTAATTAAGGGTGCCATGCGGGTGCTGGCAGCGTTTGCTGAATCGTCTATTTGGTAATAACTGTAACCCCAACCTTCTAAGGTTTTTTCTTCAATGTTATTCAATAACCAATAGTGATTAACACCATCGGTTTGCATGGTCTTACCAACGATTAATTCAACTTTTAACTGGCTTTCTTCTTGTGGTTTGGCCGGTAGGGCAATTACAAAGCGCTGCTTGTTAGCGACTGTCGAGGGAAAGGCTTTTAATTCGGGATGTGGGGCTGTGAAGGCGACGTTGCTGATGCTAGCTAGCGTCAGTAACAGAATTAATAATTTAAGTTTCATGGGCTTCTTGCTAGTAATGAGGTTTAAAGTTTTCGGTTGGCCCCGATATAGGACCAACCGAAATATTAGCGGATTTAAAGCTCTCTAGTGGCGCTGAAGTGAATATCTGGCCAGCGTTCTTGAGTCAGTTGCAAATTGACGCGGCTGGTTGCCAAATAAACTAAATAACCACCGCCGTCTTCAGCTAGATTTTCAAAAGCTTTGTTTTTGAATTCTTCCAGTTTTGCTGGATTTTCAGCACTTACCCAACGCACGGTGTTAATCGGCGAAACATCGTAAACACATTCGACGTTGTATTCGCTTTTTAGACGGTGAGCGGTGACGTCAAACTGCAAAATACCGACCGCGCCTAAAATTAAGTCATTGTTTTTTAAAGGTCTAAATAACTGGGTCGCACCTTCTTCGGTTAATTGCACCAAGCCTTTTTGTAAGGCTTTCGCACGCAGTGGATCTTTTAACACTACGCGGCGGAACAATTCAGGAGCGAAGTAGGGGATACCACCGTATTTTAGGGTTTCGCCTTGGGTAAAAGTGTCGCCGACTTGGATGGTGCCGTGGTTGTGTAGGCCGATGATGTCGCCTGGATAGGCTTCTTCGACATTTTTACGGCTGTCGGCTTGGAAAGTAATCGCGTTGGCAACTTGGATGTTTTTGCCGATTCGCACATGGTTTACTTTCATGCCTTTGTCGAATTTGCCAGAGCAGATTCGCATAAACGCTACGCGGTCACGGTGTGCTGGGTCCATGTTGGCTTGGATTTTGAACACGAAGCCAGTGAATTTTTCTTCAGTGGGATCAACTTCGCGTTGTTCCGCTTTGCGTGGTTTTGGTGCTGGAGCAAATTCAGCAAAGGCGTCGAGCAATTCGATAATGCCGAAATTATTAATCGCCGAGCCGAAAAATACTGGGGTTTGTTCACCAGCCAAATATTTTTGTAAATTGAATTCATGGCTAGCGCCTTTGACTAATTCAATTTCATCACGCAATTCAGCGGCTTGGTCACCGAGTAATTCGTCTAATTTGGGATTGTCTAAGCCTTTGATGATTTCAGCTTTAGCAATTCGGCCACCGTGGTGTGGACTAAATAGCAAAATTTCATCTTTATACAGCTGGTAAACCCCTTTAAAGCGTTTGCCCATGCCGATTGGCCAAGTCATTGGCGCACATTGGATTTTTAAAACCGTTTCTACTTCGTCCAATAACTCAATTGGCTCACGGCCTTCGCGGTCGAGTTTGTTGATAAAAGTCAGAATTGGTGTGTCCCGCAAACGGCAGACTTCCATCAATTTAATGGTTCTGTCCTCAACGCCTTTCGCAACGTCAATGACCATTAATGCCGAGTCAACCGCGGTCAAAGTTCGGTAAGTATCTTCCGAAAAGTCTTCGTGGCCTGGCGTGTCGAGTAAGTTGATGATGCAATCATTATGATCAAACTGCATTACCGAGGTGGTGACCGAAATTCCCCGTTCTTTTTCCATCTCCATCCAGTCAGAAGTGGCGTGACGCGCGGCTTTACGGCCTTTGACCGAGCCAGCCAACTGAATGGCACCGCCGAACAGTAACAGTTTTTCAGTGATGGTGGTTTTACCGGCGTCAGGATGGGAGATGATAGCGAAAGTACGGCGTCTATTCGCTTCGGAGATGATTTCAGTTGTCATTATGCTTGAATTAGTTGGTATATCAATTGCTTATTATCGCGTTTTTTCGCTTAAAAAATAAGGGGCTGGAGATAAAACCAAATAAATCAGCAATTATGCGCCCAAAAATGAAAGAGCTAATTCATGAGTTGTATAGTAGTGAATATGATGGTTTTCTATTTCACATGAGGTTAAAAAGTGTTAATGTTTTAACTATTACCCTTAATTCAAGCGATGATGGCAAAATAAAACAAATCCTACTGTATTTGCCTTCAAGCCCTATGGATTTCAATTAACGATAGCAAAAAATAAGGAGCAGCGAGAAGGTTCGCCTAGTTGGTGAGTGCTATCGCCTCGATTTTTGAGGATTTCTCGCGAATAGACTGATGAAAGTTCTTGTTACTGGTGGGGCGGGATTCATTGGCTCATGGCTAGTGGATTCGCTACTACAAAAAGATCACAGCGTGACCATAGTGGATAATTTGAGTCCACAAATTCATGGTGAAATGGCGTCGCTAGATTTGTCAAAGTTAAAAGATAATCGCCAATCTGTTGATTTTATCCATGCGGATATTAGAAACATGGAAGCAATGGATAAGGCTCTAGCACAATCAGATGCGGTGGTTCATCTTGCTGCTGAAACCGGTACAGGGCAATCTATGTATCAAGTAGCCCATTACTACGATGTTAATCAGCAAGCTACCGCAGCAATGTTTGAGGCAATAGTAACCAAGCATCGTCATATAAAGCGTGTTGTGTTGGCCTCTAGCCGCGCAATTTATGGGGAAGGAGCTTATTTGTTAGATAAGCAGGTATTTGTGCCTGGCTCCCGAGATCCATTACGTTTACAAAATGGACAATTTGAACCATTAGGACCAAACGGCGAACTAATAAGCTTAATTGCAACACCAGAGAATAGTCTGCCTTCGCCTGCTTCTATCTATGCAGCTACTAAATTAGCCAATGAGAGCCTTGGACGCATCATGGCAGAAGCTTATGGCTTAACGGTGGTGGCTTTAAGGTTTCAAAATGTCTATGGTGAGCGCCAATCATTACGAAATCCTTATACAGGCATTTTGTCGATTTTTTCTAACCGAATGCGGCAAAATTTACCGATTAATATATTTGAGGATGGACAAGAAAGTCGCGACTTTATTCATGTTAGTGATGTCGTTCGATCTATTCAATTAGCATTAGAAAAAGAGTTGCCAAGATTTACAGTTGCTAATGTTGGTAGTGGTATACCAACTACAGTCTGGGAGGTGGCAAATCTTTTACGGAAATTATTAAATAGTTCATCACAATTATATATTAGTGGTGATTTTCGTTCCGGCGATATTCGACATTGTTATGCAGATATGGCGATTGCAGAAAAACAACTGGATTTTCGATCTAGTATCGATATTAAGTCTGGTCTTAAAGTATTTAGCGAATGGGTTATGACTCAGCCTTTATTGGTCGATAGATCAGTTGAAGCGATGGCTGAATTAACTAAGTTAGGGCTTGGTAAGTGTCGAGAATGAAAAAATATCTAAAATATTTTATCAAGATATTGTTTTTTAGACCCATAGGTATTTCTATGGGCGCTGGCTCGACTATAGGCTTATTTCGGAGAATTTATAATCCTGCCAGGATTGTCATCGGTAAAAATTGTAATATAGGTCTGATGGTAACCCTAAATCCTATTTCGAAGTATGCCAGTCAATATTTTAATGGCAAAATTCAAATAGGTGATGATGTATATATTGGTAGGTATTGTCAAATTCATGTGGTTGATTTGTTAGAAATTGGTGATGGTAGCGTTTTTAGTGAATATGTTCATATTGCCGATTGTTCTCATGGTATCAATCCTAATGCTGGCTTGATTATGCAGCAAGCATTAGAAACCAAAGGATCAATAAAAATTGGTAAGCATGTATTTGTAGGTTATGGTTGTTCAATTTTACCCGGCGTGCAATTAGGTGATCATTGCGTTGTTGGAGCTAGATCTGTTGTTACTCATAGTTTTCCTGCTTATTCAATGATAGGTGGTATTCCAGCCAGACTAATTAAAACTTATAACGCTGAATTAGGTGTTTGGCAGGCTGTAAAACAGGATAATATCCAAGCAAGGGTGATTGGTGAGTAACTCTCTAGTTAGAAGATGGTTAAGTAATTCGGTATTTAACATTGCTGGTGGTATTAGTGCAGCCCTATTTAATTTATTAATTCCCGCAATAATATCTCGCCACTTGCAGAATGATGAATTCGCGGCGTGGAGTTTGGCTTTACAAATTGTTACCTATATTAATTTATTAGGGATTGGTTTACAAACTGCTACCGCTAGAGAAATTGCACAAGCTAGCGAGAATGGTAATCAAATAAGGATGCAAAATATTGTACAAGCTGCACAATCTATTGCTAGATTTTCGACAATAGGTGGGTTGATATTTGTTTTGATTTTAGTTGTAGCTTATCCGTTAATATTTCCAGATATACCTGAAGCTATTGTTCCCGTTTTTAGATTAGCATTGTTACTGATTGGTATATCAACCGCAATCCAATTACTAGCACTCGTGCCAATGGGGGTGTTTCAAGGGTTACATAGAAATAATATTTTTGTTATTGTTCAGATTTTTGTCAGACTGATTACTATTCTATCGCTATGGTTTTCTACTAAGCTTGATTTTCAATTGTTGGGTTTTTCAATCATATTTTCTGCTAGTTCAATTATTTTGTATCCTGCTATGAAGGTGGTAAGTTATAAATTATTACCTTGGCATAAAAAGATACGTTCAATCGACAAAAAAGTAAGACGCGAATTATTGATTTATTGTTCAACATTATCTGTATGGAGTATATCTATGCTTTTAGTGAACTCAGTTGGCATAGTAATGATTGGGCGAGTCGCTTATCAAATGAGTGGTGCTTATTCTATTGCTATGTCTGCTGCAAGTATATTGGCAGGATTGTTGGGAGCCATATTTTCACCACTTTTAACAACGGCAGCATCAATGCATGCATCATTGGAGCAGCGAGAGAAATTGCCAAATTTATTATTAAGGTCTACTTTTATATGTGGTTTGGTATTGCATTTTTTGTTTTTTTTAATTTATTTATGTCATCGTCAAATTATTAGTATTTGGGTTGGTGATAGCTATATTGAGACAGTTTCGCAACCATTATTAATTTTAGTTGGATCGCATGCACTTCGTAATTTAATATCTCCTTATGCGATGATGTTGTTGGCTACTGGATTACAAAAAATGGCTTTAATGTCAGGATTGTTAGAAGGTCTTGGGAATTTAGTTGCTACTATTTTTCTAGGATTGGAGTTTGGTATTGTTGGTATTGCGTGTGGAACCCTGTTTGGTGCTTTAGTTGGTTTTTTGATTGCATTAATCAAAAATACTCGAAATACACCAGAATTAACGCCAAAACCTCTATTGTTTATTGTTATAGGTTTTCTAATGCCAGTCATTTTTGTGATTCCTTTTTATTTAATGGTGATTGATTTATCTTTTATACAGATTATCGAGGGATTTGATTTTTCGGGCTTTTTTAATGGTTTGGTGTGAAATAAAATTTATATGATAAATCAAATATCAAAGCCATTGATTGGTATCGTGACGGTGCTGTATAACAGTGATGAAGTGCTTCCTGGCTTTTTTAAAAGTTTATCATCTCAAGAGCAGGTAAATATAAAGCTATATGTTATTGATAATAGTCCGCATGATGCAGGTGTTAAACTATCTGAAATGTTGGCTAAAAAATTTAGTATTGATGTATATTCTATTTTTAATGATGCTAATGTCGGTGTTGCAAAAGGTAATAATCAAGGGATTCAGTTGGCACTGAAGGATAAATGTGATTTTATTTTATTGGCTAATAATGATACTGAATTCGAACCCCAAGCTATTAGAAATTTACTAGATGTTTTAATCGATACTGACGAGCAAGTCGCGACGCCAAAGATTATGTATTTTGATAAGCCTGATACGATTTGGTATGCTGGTGGGCATATTAATACGTGGTTAATGAAAACACCACATTATGGAATGCTTGCTTTGGATAATGGTCGATATGATAGTCAGATTTATGTCAATTATGCGCCGACTTGTTTTATGTTATTCAATGCCAAAGTTTTTGAAACAATAGGTGCTATGGATGAGCAGTATTTTGTTTATTATGATGATACGGATTTTGTTTGGCGTATGTCGGCAAAAGGCATAAAAATTAGATTTGTATATAATTCAGTTGTTTTACATAAAGTCAGTTCGTCAACAGGCGGTGACCGCTCTCCGTTTAGTTTGTATTATACTAATCGTAATCGTATTTATTTTATTAGAAAAAATCTAACAAAAATAAAGAAAGTTGTAGCTTTAATCTATATGATGATTACACGTTGTTTTCAAATACTATTAATTGAGAAACCATTGGCCAAGCATATTGTTAGGGGTGTTCGAGATGGTTTTGCTATGAAAATCGTTAGGCAATAAGTCTTTAATGGTGAGAAATAATTATGGGTATTTGGAAAATATGAGCAAGATATTTATTAATGGAAAATTTACTGCACAGCCCACTACAGGTGTTCAGCGTATGGCTAGGTGTAATATTGAAGCTCTTGATGCAGCAATAGTGGCAAGTGGTGCTATTGATAATGAAGAATGGATATTATTGTGTCCGCCTAATGGTGATTTTCCTAAGCTTAAGGCAATAAAAATAAGATCGTTTGGTTCGCGTAAATTGGGATTACATTTTTGGGAGCAGTTTTTTTTGCCGTTAGCTAGTATCGGTGGGATGCTGGTTAGTTTTTCAGGTTCTACGCCATTATTAAAATGGAATCAAGTCTTTACCATTCATGATGCAGCTGTTTTCGATTTTCCAAAAGCCTATACTTATATATTCCGTAATTGGTATAAGTTTTTATTTAAAACAGTAAAACTTTTTGCTAAAAAAATTATTACTGTATCTGAGTTTTCCAAGACTAGAATTCTTGACTGTTTAAAAATTGATGGTAGTCGAATCTTAGTTATTCACTGTGGTCATGAACATTTAAGATTAATTTCTGAAGACTCATCAGTATGGCATGAGTTGGGTTTGGAGAATACTCGATATCTATTAGCTGTAGCAAGTCTTAATCCCTCAAAAAATCTATTAGCATTAATTGAAGCTTTTACTCATGTTTCTAATAAAGATATTAAATTGATTTTGGTTGGCAGTAGTTATATGAATATTTTTTCTGAATCAGAAGTAATGTTAAATGATGAAAGGGTTGTTTTTACTGGTGCTGTTAATGATGAACAATTAAAGTCGTTATATAAAAATGCCGAAGCATTAGTTTTTCCTTCGGTTTATGAAGGTTTTGGTATTCCTCCATTAGAAGCTATGTATTGTGGATGCCCGGTTCTTGCGGCAAATGCCGCATCAATTCCAGAAGTATGTGGTAATGCGGCTTATTATTTCGATCCTTATTCAGTTAGTAGTATAACATCAGCAATAACAGACTTCTTGGATGGTATTATTCCAAAGCAACAACTGATTGATCAAGGTTATCGGCGATTAGAAAGTTTTATTTGGAAAAATAATGGAATTATTTTGCTTAAAGAGTTGAGAAGTTTATATTAATGTAAATAAGTCAGTGGCAATATATCGATGTTGTTTAATTAATTCTGAATTTTTATTGTTCGTTGTTTTTGTAGCTATACATGCCAAATTGTTGCATATTGACTTGTTGAAGAACAATTCCACCAATATTATTGCTGTTGTTTTTAGTTAGTTGATTTATTGCTGTTGAAATTGCTCTTCTAGGTGTTGAGTTCCATTGTAAAACCAATACAGTTTTATCAACTAAAGTTGATAAAATTCGTGAGTCTGGTGCTGTCATGACTGATGGAGAATCAAGAATTGTTAATGTATTGTTTTGACGTAGTTCGTTCAGTATGTCTTGCATTCTTTTAGATGCAAATAGATCGATGGAATTAGCAAAATTAGCTTTTCCTCTAGCTAGAATCTTTAACCCTGTTTTAGGCTCTATATAAAGTACATCATCAATTCTTAAGTCCGAATTAGAAATAAGATCAGTTAAACCTAGTCTATTACTATCAAGCTTAAATAGTTTATTGATAGTCGGGTTTAGAAAATTCGTATCAACCAATACAACTTTTTGTCCTGAAATGGCAGAGTGAGCGGCAAGTAATACAGATAGTATCGACTTTCCTTCGCCAATCATCGATGAGGTAATTAATACTGATTTTCCTTGTGTATCGGATTTGAGTAAATCTAATGATATCCTTATTGAATTGATTGCTTCGGATAAGTGCAGTTTTGGATTAATAAATATAGAATCATTAATAGATTTTATTGGGTGCGTTAATTTTGGAATTACGCCTATGGTAGGGATCTTAAAGGTATCTAATACCTTTTCTGGTGTTCTTATTGTCGGATTCAGTATTGAAAGTGTGAAAATCAAAAGAACTCCTGAGATTAATGCAATCACAAAACTGTCTATTGTAAGTAATACTGTTCTCGGAGACGAGGGGGCTAGTGGCGTTGGTGCGAATGAAATAACTCTAGCATCTGCCTGTTCAATGCCTTGAGTTGAGGTGGTTTCTTTGAAGCGGCTTAAGAAAGTTTCAAATAATGTCTTATTTGCATCAGCCTCTCTTTCTAATGCGTTGAGTTGTACTTGGTTTTCGTTATTTCTAGTAATTTGCTCTTCAATTTGTTTCATGCTGCTCATTAACGATTCTTCACGAGCTTTTGCTATTTCCATATTATTACGAAAACCCATTGCGATCTTTTGAATTTCGGTATGTATTTTTGATTGAATGTCGGCTAATTCGGCTGTGATTTGTTGCATTTTTGGATGTCGTTGACCGAGTTCAACTAACATTTCAGAATATTTTCTCTGAACTTGTGATTCTTGTTGACGTAACCCCGATATTAATAATGAATTTAGTACTTCAGAAACACTATCTATTTCACGTCCGCTACTACTAATAGCCTCTATTTGTTGATATTTTGCTTGAGCTTGTGCGTATTCGGATCTTGCTATGATTAATTGAATATTAATTTGAGAAAGTTGTTCTTGAGTTAATTCAGTTTCTTTGTTAACCTCAAGAAGCACATGAGTTTTTCTATATTGCTCAACTGCATGTTCTGAGGCAGCAACTTTTAGTTTTAATTCTGATAATTGATCATTTAACCAATCGGTTGCTTTTTTGGTTGCGTTAAATTTAGCTTGTAGTTGCCCTAAAATGTATTTATCGGCAACAGCATTTGCTGCTTTAGCTGCTAATTTAGGATTTTCAGATTGATAGGATATGGTTACAACTTGTGACCGTTTTACCTGTACCACAGAAAGTCGGCTTAAAAATGCATCAATTAACGCTGTTTTTTCGGCTTCTTGTTTTTCTTCTTGGGTTCGGGTATCAACCCTAACTAGCCCTGCTTTTTCTTTTAAGAAGGAAGGTAAAAAGTTACTTAAATTAAATTTAGAAATAAAATTTGGGGGACGAAGGCTAGGATTAAACTCTGGGTATTGGCCTAAATTTAACTCATTGATGACTGCTTGTGCTATTTCTCTTGATTTAATCACTTCCATTTCACCAATGACTGCAGAATCATCATTAAAGCTCCTAGAAATAACTTCTTCAATATCAATAACTTTTGTTGAATTATTGCCTATAAGCAATTGAGTGCTGGCTGTGTATAAAGGAGTTATTTTATGGATGAATACTGTTGATAATATAGTAAAGAATAATGTGAATGTGATAAGTAATTTACGCTTTAACCATAAAGTGTTTATTATGTCGAATAGCCAGTTATCTTGGGGCGTGTAGTCGTCATCTAAATTGGTTTTTACAATAGAGTTTTGCACAGCAGCCTCTTTAAATATGGTTTTGCATGAACAGATGGTTTTTAAGTATTATACCTTCAAATACTTTTTATTAGAATCATTTTCAATGGATGATTTTCTTTCAAAATTTTACCAAATTTTTTGTGGGTGTCATGTTTTTGGTGTTTTATTGTAATTGACTGATTGTCTATCAATGAATGCTAAGCCCAAGGGTGCTTGTATTTGTTTAGGTTCTCTTAAACTTTTGGTATCAAGGTTGAAGTTCAATAGAAAGAGTAATAAATTGGGTGGCGTGGTTTTTAGTAATAATGGTTGTTTTATTGCATGTTAAAAGGCGTGGGTTCGTAAAAATTAATTATTTTCTATAGGTCAGTGTATTTAATGAAATTGTTTCGGATAAATTTGTTTTTTTTGATTTCAGCGTTACTTATTAATTCTGTTTTTGCCCAATCATCTGCTCCATTTGAGCAAATTCAAGCATCTAATTACAAACTAGGTCCTGGAGATAAAATTAAAATTATAGTTTTCAATCAGGAGGATATGTCTGGTGAATACTCTATCAATGGATCAGGGCATATTTCTTTTCCTTTGATAGGTGATGTTGCTGCTAAAGATATTACTGTTTCGGAATTAGAAAATGCTATTTGTGATAAATTAAAGCCTGATTATTTGCTTAATCCTAAGATAACAATCCAAGTTTTGGATTATCGACCATTTTATATTCTTGGTGAGGTAAAAGAACCAAAATCTTATCCTTATGTTGATGGTATGTCATTTAGAAATGCAGTGGCTATTGCTGGTGGGTTTACATATCGCGCAAAAGAAGATCATGTTTTGGTTTTTCGCAATCAAAGTAAACAGGAATTAAAGTTTGATATTGATGAAACCGCTCAGCCAGGTGATGTGATAATGGTCGAAGAGCGTTTTTTTTGATACTCGAAATTTTTAAGTGTGATTTTAAAGTGGTTTTTAAAGGTTATGTGTTGTTTTTATGATTAGGCGTGACATAAAAATAGATGATATTCCTTTTTATGTGAAGATATTGTTAATATTTTTGCCTTGGTTTTGTATTCCAGGTATAGGCCAATTACCAATTCCACTTGCTGTTGTTGCTTTGATTTACCTGATATTTCAGCATAAGATTTACAATAAAATACTTTTCCCTGTTTATTTTAGAGTGTATCCATTTAGGGCTGCTTTAGTTTTATTTTTTGTATATAGTGTTTTATCCGCATTATTGGGGTTGATAAACTTATCTATACTAGGTAAAACAACGCTTCACTTATATGATTTTGATGTTAGCTATACACCAATTGTATTGCAGAGATTATTTTTGTTGTCGATGTGTTTGGGTGTTATGGAAATTATGCGTAGTCAGCGTTGGGTGCTTGAAAGGGTATTGTATTATTGGTTGATTGGAATGTCTGTTGCAGTAATAATTCATGTTTTATGTAATGTTGCAATATCAGATGAGTTAACGCGAAAAGGAAGCTTATTTAAAGAAGGTAATCACGCTGGCTTGTATTATATAGTTTCTTTTTTTTGTGGGCTTGAGTATATAAGAATAACTCGTGATAAAATTGGATATCAGTTTGTAGCGTTAGATATTGTTGGTTTGTTGCTTACGCAAAGTTCTGCAGGAATATTGACGCTTGGGCTTACTATATGGGTAAGACAGTTATTTTTATCCAAGACAATGGCATCTTTTTTTCGAACCATTTTGATTAGTGGTGTTGCTGTAATTGTGCTATTAAATTCAATAGACTCATTTGAGTTTGGGGCTAAAATTAAAGAAAAATTATTTGAAGAAGAAATAACAGCAGCATCATTTTCAAGAATGGACAGAATGGAGTCTGTCAATATTGCTGTAACATTATTTATGGATAATCCTGTTATTGGACAGGGGCTGCAAACCTATGGTTTTTTGACAAATGATTTATTGAAAGGTGTTCTTTTGGATGCGTATGATTTTTCCTATAGAAGGATACCTAATAATATATACGCTGAAATTATAGCTGAGCAAGGGGTTGTTGGATTTATATCTTTCTCTTTAATATTGTGTATGGTTGTTTTTATCATTTTCAGAAATAAGCGAGACAAAAATTATAACTTTCTGGCTGGCACATTAGGTGTTTTGGGGTATTGGTTTGCCTTCCCCACCTATACGATACTGTATATTTGGGTTTTTTGGGGTATCGCTATTAATAATAGGGTAGGCAATGAATAGTTTTTTTATATTAATAGCATATTTTGGCTGATTAATGTTTAAGCGCTTGTTATTTATAGCTGTTTCTTTTGTTTTTTACGAAAGTGGATTTGCATATTACTCTAATGATTATGCTTATTTATTATTGTACAAAGATAAAGAAAATCTTAACTATACCCAAAAGGGCTTTCAACTTGGTTCATTTAGAGTTAGGCCAAGACTTGATCTTGGTGAAGAGTATGGGTCGAATGTGTATAAACAGGATTCACATTATTATCCTATTTACGATAGTTTTGTTTCTCATTTAAGGCCAAACGCAGACATTCTTTCCGATTGGAATCGGCATTTACTGAATTTTCAGATTAACACCGACTTCGCTTCTTTTAATACTCAGCCGGATAGAAATAATTATAATGATTTAAGATCTCGCGTTGATAGTCGAATTGATTTGATGCGTAATAGTTTTTTTGATGTTGGGGTGGCATATAATAATTCACATGAGGATCGAAGCTCACCAGATCAGATCTTCGGTTTAACGCCTACGGTTTTTAATGAGAAGACTCTTGATATTTTTTATAACCATAGATTTAATCGAGTTTCAATTCGGCCGGGGATTCTAACAGGTATTTATAGTTATAAAGATATCCCCGCTTTGGATGGCCATATGTTGTATATGAGTACTAGAGATTCAGTTCAATATATACCATCAATTCAAATTGGTTACCAAATTCAGCCTAAGTATGAACTTTTCTTTAGATTAATTAAGAAAGATATTTTTTATAAATATCTTGTCGAATCAAATCTCCAGGGGCTTAAATACAATAGAAATTCAACTGGTTATAACTTATTAAGTGGTATAGCTTTTGATTTTACAGATTTGATTACTGCAAATCTTTCGCTTGGCTATCTGCAGCGACACTATATTGATGACCATTTGCCAGCTATTTCTGGTGTAAATGGTTTCCTTTCAGTGCGTTGGTTTCCAACTAAGCTAACTACTGTCAAGGCTATGGTTGCTAGAGATATTGATGAGACGACGCAAGCTGGAGTTTCAGGTATTTTTGTAACCAACTTTCATTTATTGCTGGAACACGAATTGCTGAGAAATCTAATTATTAAGCTGAATCTTAAAACAACTTATAATGATTTTAAAGGCTTTGATAGTGATTTCTATAGTGATAATCGCACCGACCTGACGCTTGCGTCAGGTATTAGTGCAAAATATTTAGTAAATAGAAACTTTTCTTTGAGCGCTTCCTATCTTAATGAAGGTAGAACTTCAAATTATACTGCTAGTGATTATGATTATAATCAGTTAATGTTTTCGGTCAGTTTTAAACTTTAGATAAGTTTCTTCTTTAATTGTAGTTGTTTTTTATTTAGGTAAAGCTTTTTATTAATTGCCGGCAATTTCCAGCCAAAGCTTATTATTCTTGTGTAGATTATTTTGTATAGTAATGCGCAAATCAATAGGCTGAGTATTAAAAATTCTGTTCTTTGACTTAGCATTGCTAATGCTTGTGATACGGCAATATAACTCCAAATAAAAGGGGATACAAATGCGTTGTGTAGCGTTTTTGAGTAATATGGAAACAATTTTCTTATAAGACGACTGTTCATCAAGCTGTGCAAATGCAGTCTATCTGGGTGCCCAGGGCTTTGATTCCGTTTCCAGCGTCTATGTACACTTACCATTACTTCAATAATTGGGTAACTACAAATTAAAAGGCTGGTAAAGCTTGAGACCTCTGGGTTTCGCATTGGAAGTAATATTGCGCACCAAGCCAATAAAAAACCTAATAAATAAGAGCCTCCGTCACCTAAAAATATTTTGCCAAATGGGAAGTTCATAATCATAAAACCGATGATGATTGCCATAATGACAAAACATAATTGTGCAAGTGCGGTGTCATTATAAAAAAGTGCAATTTGGCCAATCGTATTTAAAAAGATTGTTACAGTTCCTGATGCTAAACCATTTGAACCATCAATAATATTAATAGAGTTTGAAATGCCGCTTACTGCGAATGCTGTGAATAAGACGCTTAAAAACAACCATTTGTTTAATAATTCATCAATAAATGGGATGTTTAGATGTATTAGGCTAATGTCAGTTAAATACCAAGCTAATAAGCCGCTGAGAAAAGAAAAGGCTAAGCGTGTTTTTATACTGACACGTTTTGTTATATCTTCAATTAATCCAATTGCAAAGGCTGGAATGGCTGCTAATGTGATTGGTAATAAAATTTCGTTTAGAGAGTCTGGAGCGAAAATTGTTGCAACAGTAATTCCAGACATAATTCCAATTCCTCCAATTCGAAGGGTTGGTTTAGTATGTATTTTCTGAACGCCTGATTGCGCATCATAAGTTAAATATCCATGCCATCTTTTAGTTAAAATAAGTAGTACATTGACCACAAAACAGGTTATAAATCCAAGAATTAATATTTTAATTGGTAATTCAAATAAGTTGTTGATCATAGTGGTCATACCGATTTTATTTATTGAATAAACTTCGCTTGTTTTGGAAAGGTATATATAGGCATGTCGACTGTTTTTTTGTTTTTCGAAATCGTATCATAGAGGTCTATAACTCTGTTGACCATGTCTGATGCTTTAAATTCAGATTCAAACCTTTTTTTAGCAGCATATCCCATGGATTTTGCAACTTCTTTGTTATTCAATAAATAATTAATCGCTTCAGCTAGTTCTTCGGTATTGTTAGGTTCTACATTAATGCCTGTTTTGTTGTGTTGGTTTACCCAAGGTACTCCTGAGCCTAATATATTAGTTGTAACAATTGGTAACGAATAGGCCATTGCTTCTAATAAAACAACTCCAAATGCTTCTGAACGTAATATGGATGGAAGGCAAAATAGATCAGCTGCTTTATAATAAGCGCTCATTTCTTGTTCCGAAATTCGCCCAACTAGATAAACCTTATCCTTTAAACCTTTTTGGATAATTCTTTGTTGCAATGATTCAAATAATTCACCTGTGCCACCGATGACAACGCACGAATCATCTGGAAGGTTGGTTGCTGCGTCAATGAGATTTTCAAAGCCTTTGTAATAAATCATTCTTCCTAGGGAAAATATAATTCTTCTATTACCGTATCGATTTTTAATTGATTGAATAGCTAATGATTCATCTGTTTGAGTGTTATTGATACTTGGATCTTTTATTCCAATGGGAATTACTTTTACTTTTTCAGAAAATGGTTTTAACCAATTTGAGCTATTTGCATAGGGTTCTGTAGTAGCTATAATAGCGTCGGCACGCTTTAATAACCAATTTTGTAAGGGAGCGTATAATTTTAAGGCACGTTTTTGTTTAACTATATCGCTATGCCAATGTACAATTATTTTTGCAGATGGGTTGGCAATAAATAATCCTAAGTTCGCAATTGGATTAGGTAGGTGAACGTGAATTATGTCGAAATCTTTTCTTCGTTTTATTAATTGCCAAATTAAATCAGTAGATATTGGTGTTGATAAGACTTTTCCAAAAATACCTGATCGAATTATTTTGTATCGTTGGTTTTCTACTAATGTTTCACCATTAATGTTTGTACATAAAACAGTAGTATTAATCTGTTCGTCAACTAATCCTTCTGTTATTTCGGACACTACAGATTCAATACCACCTGAAACAGGACGATAAAATTTTGATATCTGCAAGACCCGTGTTTCAGCACGGCTTGGTTGGCGCTGCGTTGTTTTCACTTTATTACCATGCAGAAAATCATTAATTTTTTTTGAAACACTGGATTGAATAAGTTGAGCGTTCATTTTTTAATTCCCTTCAAGCGTTGGTGATAATTCAGAAAAGGCGTCGTTGTTAGGTTGTGTTATTCCGCTATAACGCCTTCGCCTGTGCAATTAATTGTCGTAGTGCGTGAAAACCGTTAAATATTTACAACTTTTAACATTTACAATTTTTTGCATTCTTTCATACAATCTTTGCTCTGAAAATCCTTCGACCGTATGAGTCGGGTGCGAATAGTCTTTAATTTTTATGAATTTGCCTTGATGAATGGATTTGGTGATCTAGCAAAACTGATGGAAGAGAGCCAATGTTCAACAATATCAACTCGGGGTGGGGAGGTGTCTAACAGGAAATCTAATCTTTTAGAGGGAGCTAACGTTTTGTTTACGTTGATGATGGGTAGGTGGCGATGGTGCTAATTGTCTCTAACAACGCCTTCTATTGTTTAATCCACTGGCCTCTATGTTTCAGGATTGCGTTATCACCATGGACGCAAATGAAAATTCTGATATAGCCAATTACCCTAGAACGCTTTTTATCGCGCGGGTTCAATCGATACTAATGTCTGTAATGATCAAATTTACTGACATTGTGTGTTTCCAGCCTTCGCTAGAACTGTAAGAGTGGGCAGCATGATGAGCAATTGATAGTTTTTTCAGTTAATCGCAAATAGTTGAATTGAGCTGAGCTGTTACTGTTCTGTAAGCCTAACTCGCATCACAGTCACCGAATGCCCCCGGTATTCCTCATGAGAAAACACTTCCCATCCTAGTTTTTGATAAAAGTTTGCTTGGTCTGGGGTGAATAAGTAAAGCGCTTCAATGCCGGCTTGTTTTGCTTTTTGCATGACATGTTTGACTAATTGACTACCGATACCTTGGTTCCGATATTCAGGTGCGACAAAAACACTGGCAAGCCACGGAGTCAGTTCTGGCTTGGTCTCCATATCATTTTCCACAATAGCCGCAGAACCTAGAAGTTCAGTGGTTTTGGCAATCAACGTGCTAGGTACAAAATTGTCACCTAAATAGTCCTGCATTTTTGCAATGCGCTTTTCTAAACTGTGGCCGGGATTAAGCGATGACCATTGATGATGGTGCCATGCGGCTAAGGTGGGAATATGTTGCGGCTCTTCACGAAGATCGAGAATTTGCATGGCTAAAGTCTGTTTTTTCAATTAAAAAATGATACTTCGCTTTAATAAAGCTAGTTAACTGTTTGAATTTGGATTGGTCTTGAATTACAGCAACTTAAGTTGTTAATTAACAACTTGATTTTATTGGAAAATCTAGCAAAATTGCCAAAAAACAGCATCTTTTGATGCGCTATAACAATTACGAGGGGGACGAAATGAAATTAGTAATTATGACATCAGCTGCAATAATCTCGGTTGGCCTAATTGCCATTGCTACGTTTCAATTGGCTAGGCTATTTGTTTTGGAAGTTGCCGGTATCGTCAGTGAAGCTTGGCATAGTCCAGATCTGCATTAAAACCCTATAAGCTAGCAATCGCTGATTTGGCATTACATTGAGCGATTGCTTGGCTTATTTGCGATTCATTTAAGCGATGTTTGATCGCGTTGCTGTCATTAAAATCAAAGGCTTGATAATCTTTTTTGGCAAAAGTAACGATTTGGCATTTTTTGAAGGGCGAATTTTCAAAAGGCATTACGTCAGTATTGGGATTTAATGCCTCAGCACCTTCAGAGCTAGGTGCATAAATCATAAATTCGCCTTTCATCGCCAGTACCGCACGGTATTGATTGGCGCTGGTTAAATATAAATAGCCTACTTCAACGTCTTTTTCTTTTAATCGCATTGTCTATTCCTGATAGGTTGGCTAAGCCACCAATTTCAACTCACTCAAACCATTGGCTTTTTTCACCAACTCGATCTGAGTTTTAATTCGTTTTTTCACCCCTTCAACGTGAGAAATCACGCCAACGGTTTTGCCTTGAATGCTCAAGCCTTCCAAAGCGCCCATCGCTAGATACAGCGATTCGGCGTCGAGATTACCAAAACCTTCATCTAAAAATAGCGACTCAATCGATTGGCCGTTGTTGGCAAGTTCCGCTAAGGCTAAGGCTAAAGATAAACTGACCACAAAGCTTTCGCCACCGGATAAGGTTTTTGGCAAGCGGCGCAGATTGTTTTGTTTAGTGTCTTCAATTTCTAAAGCTAAACCGTGTTCGCTCTCGCGGTTGCGAAGGTAATAGCGACCATTGATTTTTTCCAGAATCCGGTTGGCTTCGGATAATAATTTATCAATTAACAGTTGTTGCACTCGACGACGCAAGCCGCCTTGTTGGTCGCTAATCAAATCCATTTCCGCTTTTGCTTGCGCCAATTGGCGATATTGCTGGATTAATTCGGCTTCCAAAATTTGATGTTTTTCGCGGTATTGCTGTTGTTTGTAGAGCTTGTGTTCCAAGGTCTGAATTTCTTGTTTACAGATGTCGAGTTTTTGCGCCAATTGCGCTTGTAAGCTTTGTAAATCAATGGCGCTGAGGCTGCTATCAAAGCCAATCAACGCTTGTTGCTGAGCAATATCCAATTGGCTTAATTGCTGATTAAGTTGGTTTAATTGCTCGGCATAGGCTTTGTAGTTTTGCTCTAGTTCAGGTTGCCGCTCAATTAAGTTCAGCAAGGCTTGGAACTGACTGATGCTACCAAAACCGGCTTCGGCAATATTGCCAGCGACCACGCTTTGCATCCCTTCCAGCTCTAATTGCTGCAAGCTTAATTGCTGTTCTTGGCTAGCAATCAATTGTTGTTTTTCTAAAATCGCCAAATGCAGCCCCAGCCATTGTTCGTCATCCAAGGCTTGATTGCTGGTATTAAAGGCTTGTTGCAACTGAATTAAATCGGCTTGGCTGGTTTGTAATTGTTGCTGTAACTGAGCAATTTCTTCGCTTAAACCTTTTTGGCGTAATTCGCGGATTTGTTGGTCTTGGCGGCGGCTGTTGAGTTTGTCGAATAAGGCGTTTTCTTTGCCCAGTTTCGGCAGTTTTTCACCCATCGTTGCCAATTGCGCTTCCAGTTTGGCGCTCAAGGCTTTTTCTTCGGCAAGACAGCTGTTTAAGCGTTGTTCTAACTCGATAAATTCTTGTGGACGTTGATTCCAAGTTTCGTCGAGTTCTTGGCGGGTAACAGCCAAGGTTTCTAATTGGGTTTGTTTGCTGTCAATTTCAGCCTTGGCTTTTTCGATGCTGCGTTGAATTTCCAAATAATCGCGAAGCAAATTGTTGATTTTGCTTAGCTCATCGTTTTCTTCGGATAGCAGTTTTTTATGCTGGCTTAACTGGGTGATTTCCAAACCATTGCTCAAAGCATTCAAACGATTGGCCAACATGGTCCAGTCGGAGCGTTTTTGTTGTAAGAATTTTTCTTTAGCGCTTTGATGAGAGGTGTTTTTTTGGATCGCTGTGAGTTGGTTAAGCTTGGTTTGTAACTGGGTTTTTAACGCTTGAATTTTGGCACGTTGATCAACTAGCGCTCGTTTAGCATCGTTAAAAACCGGCATCCGTAATACAAACGGATGTTGTGCCGAGCCGCAGAGATGACAGGGTTGACCATCGACTAATTTCTTACGCTCAGCGGTCATTTTTTTGATTAAGTTTTCGCTGGTAATCGCCCGTTCCAGCACTTTGCTGATGTTTTCTTCGCGGCTGATTTCGGCTTTTAATTCATCGACTTGGCTTTGTAATTCGCTTTCGTCAGCGGATTCAATCGCCGGTTTGCCGCCAAACCAATCGAACCAGCTTTTTTTCGTTAAACGGGCATTGGTTTCGGCAAATTTCAGCAACTCTTCAAAGCTTTTAACCCGATTTTGTTGGTCAATTTGCAACTCTTTTAAGTCATCGAGTTGTTTGCCAGGGGCTAGTTCAGCGAGTTTGCTCTGATTTTCTGTGATTTGGTTTTTTAAATTCTCGATGCGGGTTTGGGTCGCGCTCAGTGTGGTTTGAGTCTTTTTAACCGCGCTGGTCGTAGTTTTAGTTAATTTAGTTTGGGTTTTAGCTTGACGATTCAGTTCGGCTAATTGATTGCGCAAATTTCTTAACTGCACGACATCAGGAAAGTCGGTCGATAAAATCGCATCGCCTTGATAGCTTTGTAATTCGGCTTCGATTTGCGCCAAGGTTGCGGTTTTGTCTTGTAACTGTTGCTGAATCGCCTGAACTAGCTGAGTTTGTTGCGGCAGTTGCAGATTGAGATCGCTGAGTTTTAATTTCAGGCTATCAATCGCTTGTTTTTGATCGACTAGATTTTTGCCATTTAAATAAGGCGCAGGGCGGTCATTATTGGTGGCTAATTGTTGCTGTAATTGGCCTAATTCGCTACGAGCGCTGGCAAGCTCATTGCTGGCTTGTTGGTATTGGTTTTGGCGGTTATCGAGGATTGCCAGTTGGTCAATTAATTGGCTGCTCGGTGTCTTGCTGGTAATGGTTTGTAGCTCTAAACCGCTATCCGCCAGTTGTTGTGAAACGCTGTGTTGTTGCTGCTCAAGTTGTTGGCGCTGTTGTTGGAACTGCTGGATATTTTGCAGGCCAAGCGCTTGTTGGTCTAATTGTTGTTGTTCGGCAAGTAAGGCTTCGGCTTGCTCTTGAAAGTCTTGTAAATCCTGTTCTGCCGCTTCTAATTCTGGATTGCTTAATAAAGGAATCAAGGCAATGTCTTGTTCCAGTTGCGCGACTTTGGCTTGGGCTTCTGGTAGTTGGCGTTCGGCTTGGCGTTGATATTGAGCATACAAATCAGCGCCACTGATTTTTTCCAAAATATCCATTCGTTCGCTGTCTAGGGCATTCAAAAAAGCCGCGAAATCGCCTTGAGGCAACACCATCGATTTGCTGAATTTATGAAAATCCATGCCAGTGATTTCTGACAATTGTTGACGGACTTGGCTAGGATTTTGCGCTAGCACTTGTTCCGTTTCGCCGCTAATTCGACTCAAAATCATGCTTGGTAAGTCATCGCGATTGGCTTGCCAACTAGAACGGTAAGTTTCACCGCCTAAAGCAAATTCGACTTGGGCGATACCTTGCGCGGTGTTTTTGGTAATCACATGCTCAGCGGGTTTGCTAAAGCGGAAAGTTTCACCGTATAGCGCTAAGGTGATGACATCTAAAATACTGGTTTTACCCGAGCCATTAGGCCCTGTGATCGCAAAAACCCCGCTTTCAGCGATTGGCCCTTGGGCAAAATCGATGCGGCCTTCGCCTTCCAGCGAGTTAATGTTTTTGTAAAAAAGGTTGAGTATTCGCATAAGTATCTGATTTTATTTGGTTCGTCTGTGGTTGCAGGCTGTGAAAAGTCAGCAACACCACATACGGTTATTAAGACATGGTACACGATGGCGGGGGTTGAGAAAACCGCTGCGCTGATGGTTTAAGGTCACGGCCATTAAGTTAAGTCTTGGTGTTTATTATTCCCCTCTTTGAAAAAGAGGGGTTAGGGGAGATTATTTAAATAAATCCCCCTCAATCCCCCTTTTTCAAAGGGGGAGGCGTTTTAACTTAATGGCATTGATGGTTTAGGGCGAGTTGGGGATAATCTGAGCCGACACGCTGATGGCGAGTAAGGCTTGATCAATGATGTCGTCGCTATTGGCGGCTAAAGAAACATCAATCGCTTGGTTGAATTTGGCTAAGCCGCTGTTGCTGCGAGCAAAGCCAAAGCTGATGTTGGTCGGTTCGGTGGTGATGGACAGTGCTTGGATTTGGTTGGCATTGATTGTGACTTGTTGAGGATTAGACGAACACCAGCCGCGTGGCGCTTGGCAGTCTTGGACGAAATCGCTTAGTTCAATGTCATAAATCGGCAGATTGCTTGGATAATCTTGATGATGCTGTTTTTGTTGGCGCAAGGCATTGAGTAATTCGGGGTTGAGATAATCGATATACAGGCCGTGAGCGGTTAAGGTTTGGCTGTCACCGAGGGCTAGTTGCAGCGGGGCGTTGAAAAGCTCGGCTGCTGGTGGCCAATTGATTTCGCTATTGTCTTGGCCATTAAACTGGCTAATCGAGCTGTCCAAAATTGCATCAATCATGCTGATGACGTAGTTTTTATAGTCTGAGTGATGCTCGCTAAAGGTTTTTCGCGGCATAGCGTTTAATGCCACTCGATGCCAATCTTGATAAACCTGCCAACGACCATCAATCTGTTTCATCCGACAACTTTCCAAATAAGCACCGCCATTGGCGATTGTGCCATTCGCGGTGTAATGCAGATGTTTGCCTAAACTAAAATCACTAATGCCGCGAAACGGGTCAAAGCAGCGGTCGAAAATGCCATGTTCTGGATCGCAGTAGGGAATATGGTTGCCATCTAGCTGATTATTACTTGGGTCGTGGTGATCGTTGCAGCAACGGCTACATAAATCATTGCTGTCAATACATTGGCTGTCGATGCCATTGGTTTGGCAGCCGCGGTCTTTAATAACCCAATCGCCAGTTTGATCAATAAACTGTTTTTTTAGCGGGTCCCATTGCCCATGCGCCGCTGTGTAAGCAGGGCCGCGACTGCTAAAAGCGCAGTTGCAAGCAACGGTGGTGAATTGTTCTTGTCTTAGCAATTTGCCCGCTAGGTTATAGGTATAAGCGTTGATTTGATTGTGGGGCGTATTCAGGGCGATGGTTTGGCGTTGATTGCCGGTTTCGCTGCCGATAGTGGCAATGTCTTCTTGCTTACTCGGTGTGTAGTGAATGTCAGGGTGAATCACTGAATTGCTGTCGTGTCGGTCAGCCAGTTCAGCCGTTACATTCGGGGAAATCGCGGCAATGATGGTTTGCAATTGTAGATGTTGATCAGCCCAATCGAGGTTGACTGTGACTCGCTTTTGCTCGGGATAGACAGGTAACGGTGTTGGTGGGCTGTAGGTCAAATGTTGCTGATACCAATAGCCATTTTCCACTGTCCAAGTTAATTGATAGCTGTCGGAATAGCCTGTTACTAAGCCTGCGGGGAATTTTAATAAACCGTCTGCTTTAAGCGCTCCGCCGAGATTGGTTTCGATGTCGCTGTAAGTAAATTGATTCGCGCTAGCTGTTAATTGGCTAAAGCTTCTTAAATCATCCAGTTTTTGTTGTGCCAGATTCAGGGCAATATTGCGGGCTTTGGATAAGCGGCTGGCTTGTAAATACAAGTTTTCCAATTTCACTAAAGCCGCCATACCGATGCCTAATACCAAACAGGCGATTAATACTTCAATCAGGCCAAAACCGCTTTGTTTAGAAATCACGCCAACCGCCTGCCAATAAACCGATAGCGCCGTTGGTTGGGCTGTTGGGATGGTCGAGGATGGTTGAATAATCGCTCCAAACCAGTTTTAGGCTATTGCCTTGGTTGATGCTTAAATTTTGGTTGCTGAATAAACCGCCTAAGATGCTGGCGTTGTTTTCGATGCTGATTTGTTGCGGCGATTGGTCGCCAAACATCAGCACATAACCGACAATCTGGCTGTTGGCTTTAAGTTGCAACGGCACATTGTTAAGTACCAAAATCACTACTTGTGGATCAAAGCCGCTGGTGTCAAGTTGGTCGCTTTGTCCGGCTTGGTCGATCACACAACTGCCGCTGCCTTCTACCCAATATAAACCCGCGGCTTGGTTGAGGGATTGGCATTGTTCTGGGCTAATTAGTTTGGCCTTTTCTTTTAACCAGTTGGCTTGATTGTTGGAATAGCCGAATAAATAAGCCAACAAGTCGGGGAAATTAGCGCCGACATTTTGAACCAGATCCAAATCAGTTGTTAAAGGATTACTGCAATTTTGATTGGTTAAATCAAGCGCTTGGCAACGTAAAGAAGCACTGTTCAAGTTGATAGCGTCACGACTCCAAATCGATACCGGTACGCCAATGCCACCACCATTAGGATTAACTGCAATTTGTAACGGCGTTTCTGCATTGAGGGTACCAGCCACTATCAAAGCCGCAGCGGGAGAGCTATTAGTCAGCCAAGGACTAAAGCCGATGTATTGATGTAGGTCGATGTTAGCGGTTTTGTCATCTGAACTGGCTTTGGCATTCACTTCAGTAATGGTTTGGCCATCGACAGATTGTTGGCTGATTTGAGCGCAAAAGGTTTGGTTACTCCAGTCGGCTTTATTATTGAGTTGGCAGGGCGTGTCGGTGGCATTGTTTTTATAAGCCGCTAGTGCTTGATTTACCGCAGCTTCTGCTTGAGCAAAGGCGCTGTAATAACGGTATTGATTACCAGCAATCGCTTGTTCCAGCACTGCCTGTTTAGCGGCATACATCACCACTAAACTAGTGCAAAGCAGCAAAATTAAGGCAGTCGCCAAACTGACGCCACCGTTTTGTTGGTTGATAGCGTTATTGGCAAATAGGCGCATTGCCGCTGGGGTCGTAAATAGGGTTACGCAGACTAAGTGATTCACTTAGATTGAGGCTGACGCTGGGATCGCTGACTAAGTAGCCGCTTAAATGGATTTCGATATTGCAATCGATTAAATGCTGTTGTTGTCCGATGCGTTGAGGGTAGGGGATAAAGCTTAACTCGCCGATGTTGATGGTGTTTTCATCACTAATCGACTCCCAATTGCCGCTGTTACAGCTGGTGGCGGTTTTAGCGCCGATTTTGACCGTATAGTTTTTGCTGCGAGTGTCGTAGCGACGTTGATAGCCAAAGTATTCGTCTTCATCTAAACGACCATTGGCGTTTTGGTCGCTGGTAAACAAAATGCAGTTATAAGTTGGGCTGTTATCGATTCTTTCTAGGCTAAACAATCGCTTATTGTTGTTGGTATCGTAAATAAACGGATTCCATTCGCCGCTGCCGATTAGCAACGATAGCCCAGCGGGATCAAGATAAGCCGCTCGGCGAATTTCACGCACCATTAACAGCATAATGCCGCGTAGCTCTTGGTTTAAACGCAGGGTTTTCAGTTGATGAAAATCGCTGTTGGCGGTGTTGATGAATAAACCAATCGCTGCCGCGCTTATGATAAAGCCCAGCGTTAAGCTAATCAGTAATTCCAACAAACTAAAACCTAGTTGACGACTTAATTGCATTTTGGATAGCCACTAAAATCGGATTTATTACTTAAATCGCTGGGATTACAGATTTTGATCCGGCCAAAATCGGAACTGGTGACTCTGATTTTGAAATGCTCAGAATACAAAGTCGCACCGCCAGCATTCATGGTGCCGTGGCTGGGGTTAAAGGTAGCGGTGCCATTCCAAGGTTGGGTTTGGTTAATCGCTATATTGGGAAACGCTGCACTTTGCACCACGCGCTCGACACCATTTAATTGGCAAGCATGGCTTTGTTGGCAATTACACTGAGTGGTGGAAACCGCGTAACACCAAGTTTGTGCGTTATTGACGGTGAAATCGACTTTGATTGTGGTATTGGTTTTTATTGCTTCTAACTTGGCAAATTGCAGTTCTGCCGCCAATGTTTCCGCTGCGCCTCGCAAACGGCGTTGTTCGATCAATTGTTGATAAGAGGGCACGGCAATGGTTAGCAACACAGATAGCAATGATAAAGAGAACATCAATTCTAGTAGCGATAGCCCCTTGAATTTAGTCATGGCATTTACCAGCAATCAGTAGCGATTTGGCCGTTGCCGCTGCGAGCGGTTTTAGTGCCGGATTGATCAATAGATAAAGTTTGGCAATGGCTGTCAGCGATTTGAATACCGGTTGCGGTGGCAGTGAGGATGTAGTTGGTTGAGGTAGCAGATTGAATACTGAGTTGGTAGTAATGGTTAGCGGAAATGGCGCTGGCACTTAGTGTGTAGTGGCCATCGGCATTACAACTGCTATTGCTTGCCAGCGTCGTTGCATATTGCAAACAGTTGGCTCGGTATTGTTCTTGCGCCAGTTGCAGGCTGATCAAACTAGCTTGAGCATCGGTGCGGCGGCTTTTGTATAGCTGTTGTTGATAAGTGGGTATCGCGATCATGGTGACAATGCTGAAAGCCATCAAAGCCATCATCAGTTCCAGTAAGCTAAAGCCGCTGTGTTTTTGCCAATTGAGTAATTTCATCGGACATGCCTGGGTTTAAATTCAGGACTAAGTTAGGTTGTCAGTAAACTTAGTCGAGAAGTTTAAAAATCGCCACGTCGTTAGCAAAAAAATTTAATTCGGCTTGATAGTGTTTAGCCAGCCATTGCAGGGTTTCGCGGCTAAAAAAACTGATATGAGTTGGGTCGTTTTTATAGTGCCAACGGCCAAACGCTTCAGCATCAATCACCAGTTTAGTCATGATTGCTAAATGGCCTTGTGGTTTTAATAGGCTAAACAGACGCTGAAACTCACGTTGTGGATTGCGAAAATGTTCAACCACTTCGGTGCAGGTGACAAAATGGTAAGTAATTTCTAAGCGTTCGGGATGATTGGCATAAAACAAATCGTACAAACTCATCGTATGACCGGCTTTAGTTAGCATTTCTGCCAACACTGGGCCTGGACCACAACCAAAATCCAAGCCATTTTTAGGCGATTTTAATTGCGCTAATAACGGTTCCGCTAGGCGCGATAAAAACTGTCGATAACCAAGGTCGGTTGCTTGATTTTGGTGTAAGTCGTAAATGGCTTTTTCTGTTGCTAAATCAAGCTGTTGTTGATGATTGACGAACACTAAATAACAGTTTTCACAACGCCAATAATCGCGTTTTTTGTCACGATGAAAATGACTGATTTTTAGATTATTACAAAGTGGGCAGTGAGATAAATTCATAAGGAATAGTCTGTAAGGCTTGACAGCACTGGGTTTTACTGTAGAATTCGCGGCTTCCAACTGCGGAGCGGTAGTTCAGTTGGTTAGAATACCGGCCTGTCACGCCGGGGGTCGCGGGTTCGAGTCCCGTCCGCTCCGCCAATCAATTGCTAACTTTAATCAGTTAAGCGCATTTGCTGTAAAGTCCTTAAATTTTCACCAAAATCTTCAACAATAGCGCACTCAATAAAGCACAGCTGGCTGAAAAGCCAAATGCTATTAAGGGTGATGCAGACTGATACAAACCACCAAAAATCAATGACGCTGGCAGCAAAAATGCCCCTGCAACTAAATTAAACCAACCAAATGCCGTGCCGCGTAAATTGGCTGGCGCTAAATCTGCAACTAAGGCTTTTTCTACGCCTTCAGTGGCAGCCATAAATAAGCCATAAAAACCAAACAAAGCTATCAGCATCCAGCTTTTGTCTACGGTTAGACCTAAACCCAAATAAAACAGAGCATAAGCAATATAGCCCCAAAATAATAAGCGAGTGCGGCCGATGCGATCTGAAAGCGCTGATAAAGGTGTCGAAAAAATCATCGCTATCGTTGATACCGCAGCCCATAATAAAGGGATATGCTCAGCGGCTACACCTAACTCTTGCGCTCTGAGCAATAAAAACATATTCGATGAATTGCCCAAGGTAAATAAAGCGACTACTAGCAAATAGCGTTTAAAAATCCTTGGTAAATTAGCCAAACGCCAATTGAATTTAGTTTGGCTGTGATGGGCTGGTTTGGGTGGTTCCTTAATCGCAAATGTCAGTGTTAAACATAACAGCGCTGGCACAAATGCCCATAGAAAAATGGTTTTTAACGGCACTGCTGCCGATAACAACGCAAACGCCAGTAACGGTCCTAGTACCGATCCCGCATTATCCATCGCTCGATGTAAACCAAACGCTAGACCGCGCTGAGTGGCGTCAACACTGTCCGCCAATAAAGCATCGCGCGGTGAAGAACGTAAGCCTTTGCCGACCCGATCAGTAAAACGGATCAATAATAACCAAGGCCAGCTGTTAATAAAGGCAATTAATGGCCGTCCAAATCCAGCCAAGCCATAACCTAATACAATCCACGGTTTACTGTGTTGAGTTTTATCGACAATCACCCCAGAAAACAGTTTGAGCAAGCTGGCGGTCGCTTCGGCAACGCCTTCGATTAAGCCTAAAGTGCGAGGTCCTGCCATTAACACCGATGACAAATACAAAGGAATGATGGGATAAAGCATTTCGCCCGCACTATCATTAACCAAGCTAATTAATCCGATTAACCAGACGGTGCGTGGGAGGGTTTTTAGGGCGTTAAACATGAAGTTACAAAATCGCTTGAAGGGCTTGTTCCATCAAAATCTCTCCAATCTGCTCCGCAGCGCCTAAATAGGGTGCAATACTGATTTTTACCTGAGGTGATTGTTGTTTAACCGGCTCGATTTCAGCTGGAATATCAGCGGTGACATGGCGGCCAGCGGATAAAAAATAGGGCATAACGACAATTTCAGTCGCACCGTTAGCGATTAATGCCTGTAAGCCTTCGGGAATCGATGGTTCAGCCAGCTCCAGAAATGCACAGCTGATTTCGACAAAAGGGTTATCCAGTTGCTTGAGTTGTTGGCATAAAGTTCTAACTTCGTCATTCGATGCCGCACGGCGACTCCCGTGAGCGACGACCAATAAATGTTTCATAATTTAATCTATATCGATGTGGATTTCGTTACGGCGCAAGGCAGGTATTGTCCAAGGTGGATCGTAAGCGGCAGATCGGGCGATTGATAGCGGAGTGTACTGGTTTGCTTTTAGCCATGACAATAATTGTTGGCTTTTGTCTGTTATACGTTCAGCGTTTAAAGAACCTGAATAAACCAAAACCGCGACTTTCTTACTGGGAATTTGCTTAATTACAACCATTGGATCGAGTGGTTCTGGTAGTGTTTCCAAGCTGTATTCAGCGGGCATCACAAAGGCCATTGACCATTTTTGGTTGGTTTTTTGTTGAATAACAGGAGCGGTCATGGCGATTTTTTCACTGATTGCCTCTCTGTAAACCGGTGAAGTCATCGGTATTTGTTGTTTTTGGATATTTTTGCCAAAAATATAGCCAGCTAAACGATTAAATCCGATGCTGCCAGAGTTATTGTAGTCACCGTCAATTTCAGTTTCAGCAATTATCAACTCTTTATAATTGCGAATTTCAACCTCATCTTGTCGAAAAATCACTTCATAAGCTGCTTGTTCGGTATTGCGTATGCCAACCATTGAGCATCCTGCTAAAAATAAACTGTTTAAAAATAAAGCGAGTTTTTTCATTGCTAGTGTTTGGATTAATAGAATCTAGTATGCCGTGAAATTTTTTTTTGCGGTAGATTACGATGCTTGTTGTTACTTGATGTGATTATGAACCCAAAATCTGAATTTAAGCCAGCTTGGTGGCTGAATAGCTGTCATTTACAAACCATTTATCCGGCTTTGTTTCGACAAGTTGTTGCCCTGCAATTGATTCAACGCCAGCGATTAACCACGCCAGACGGCGATTTTATCGATCTTGATTGGTGTGAATTGCCCGACAAACCGTTGGTGATTTTGCTACATGGTTTGGCGGGTAGTTCCAAATCTGGCTATATCAAAGGCTTGCAACGAGCTTTGCTGGATGCTGATTTTGCCAGTGTCGCGGTTAATTTTCGGGGTTGTAGCGGTGAATTAAATCTTAGAGCGCGTAGTTATCATTCTGGCGAAACCGAGGATATTGATTTTGTTTACCAAAGCTTGCGGCAACGCTTTCCGCATCGGCCAATGATGGCGGTGGGATTTTCCTTGGGCGGTAATGTGCTGTTGAAATGGTTGGGCGAGCAGGGCGATAAATCCAGCTTGCTGGCGGCAGTGGCGGTTTCTGTGCCGTTTCAGTTAAATCTATGTGCGACTCGGTTGGATAATGGTTTTTCCAAACTGTATCGCGATTATCTGTTACGTGAGCTAAAACAATACATCATCAACAAGCAGCATCATTTAGATAAACTGGGTTTGCATCACGAAGCTGAAAAACTCAAACAGTTGGGTAATCTCAAACAGGTGCGGTCTTTTTGGCAATACGATGAGCAAGTGGTGGCGCAATTACATGGTTTTGCTGATGCCACCGATTATTATCAACGCTCAAGCGCCAAGCAATTTTTAAGCACAATCTGCATTCCAACCTTATTGATCCAAGCCGCAGATGATCCGTTTATGAGCACTGACGTGCCACCCAATCCAGCGCAATTACCAAGCAATCTACAATTGGAACTGTGCAAAAACGGCGGTCATGTCGGCTTTGTCAGTAATAGTAAAACCAAAGCGTTTTGTGCCAATTATTGGTTAGACCAACGAATTCCAAGATTTTTAACCCAAATTTATTCAATGACTTAGTTGTAAGCCAAATACTTCCGTCTGCCGCGCCGAGTACCGGAGCGCAGGGTTCAAGCGGCGGTCGGGTGGCTTTTTCTTTGGTTACTTTCTTTTGGCCAAATAAAAGATAGTAACTCGCCTGTCGGTGCAAGAACCGACATCAAAATAAGCCTCGCAACGCGCATCCTTTTTTATGAACAACTAAAAATGCGGTCAATGCCCGATGATGTTGCTTAAACTCAGTTATTCAATGAATTGTTAATGGTATTTTTGCCGTTTCGTGAATGATACAATCCGTGGCTTTTTAACCACGCCATTAATCAGGATGTCTGTGGAATCTCAATTTCAACCCACCTTAACTCACCAAGCCCCATCAAGGCTGCGTGAAATTCCTTATAACTACACCTCGTTTTCTGATCGCGAAATCGTGATTCGTCTATTAGGCGAACAGCATTGGCAGATTTTGGATTCGTTGCGCGATGAAAAAATCACCGGTCGTTCAGCGCGGATGCTGTACGAAGTATTAGGTGATATTTGGGCGGTGCAGCGTAATCCGTATTTGGAAGACGATTTGCTGGATAACCGCAAACGCCGCCGTGCTTTGCTGGATGCTTTGCGTCATCGCTTAAAGCAGATGAAAAATCGCCATGCTGAATTGGAAAATGAGCATTCTGATCGTGCTGATCGAGTCGGTTCTTTAATTGCAGCAGCTCATCAAGCGGTCGATGCCTTTGAAGCGCATTTTGATCGCACCCGTGACATGCGCCGTAAAACCTTGGCCTTGTTATCCAAACACACTCGCAAAGACAATATTTGTTTTGACGGCTTTGCGCGAGTTTCGCATGTCACCGATGCTACCGATTGGCGGGTCGAATATCCGTTTGTGGTGTTGTATCCGAGCACTGAGTTGGAAGTTGGGCATTTGGTGCGCGATTGCATCAAGCTGGGTTTAACCATTATTCCTCGTGGGGGCGGTACTGGTTACACCGGTGGTGCTGTGCCATTGACGCCTTATTCTGCGGTCATTAATACCGAAAAATTAATCCAAATTGGTCGGGTTGATTATCAAAGCAGCTTGCCAGGTGTTGAGCAAACTTACGCCACTATTGATACCGGCGCTGGTGTGGTGACGCGGCGGGTGATGGATGTTGCTGATAATGCGGGCTTGGTGTTTGCCTGTGACCCAACGTCGGCTGATGCTTCTTGTATTGGCGGCAATATCGCTATGAATGCCGGCGGTAAAAAAGCGGTATTGTGGGGCACGGCGCTGGACAATTTGTTGTCATGGCGGATGGTGACGCCGGATGGTAATTGGCTGGAAGTCGAACGCTTTAATCACAATCTCGGCAAAATTCACGATCAATCCGAAGTGACTTTTACCTTGAAACGCTTTGGAGCCGACGGCAAAACTTCGTTAGGTGAAGAAAGCTTAACCATTCCTGGCAACCAGTTCCGCAAAGGTGAATTAGGCAAAGACGTTACCGACAAGTTTTTAGGCGGTTTACCGGGGATTCAGAAAGAAGGTTGTGATGGCATCATCACTTCCGCGCGTTGGATTTTGCACAAAATGCCACCGCATACTCGAACGGTTTGTTTAGAGTTTTTCGGCCAAGTGCGTGAGGCGGTGCCGGCGATTGTTGAAATTCGTGATTATCTGGCTAACTTGCCGAAAAATGGCGATGGTCGGGTGATGTTGGCAGGACTTGAGCATCTCGATGAACGTTATGTGAAAGCGGTCGGTTATGCAACCAAAGCCAAACGCCACGGCCGCCCGAAAATGGTGTTAATCGGTGATATTGTCGGTGATGATGAAAACCAAGTCGCTTTAGCCGCTTCGGAAGTGGTGCGTTTATGTAACGCCCGTAGTGCTGAAGGTTTTATCGCTGTTAGTCCTGAAACCCGCAAAAAATTCTGGCTGGATCGTGCCAGAACTGCTGCGATTGCTAAACACACCAATGCCTTCAAAATCAACGAAGACGTGGTGATTCCATTGCCGCGGATGGGCGATTATTGTGATGGCATTGAGCGGATCAATATCGAACTGTCGTTACAGAACAAACTGCGTTTATGTGATGCCTTAACTCATTTGTTAAATGGCGATTTGCCGCTTCGTTCTTATGAAGAAGGTTTTAACAGCATTGAGTTAATCGGCGACCGTCGTGCGCGTGGTTTGGAGCGGGTTGAAGAAGTACGCCAGCGCTGGCAGTGGTTGTATGACAATTTGGATTTGCCGTTAGCGCAAGCGGAAGCGCTGTTTGAGCAACAAGGTATTGTGGTCGGTGAATTGACCAACCGTGCCGAGCAACCGAGCTTATTCCACCGAATTCAAGACCATTCGTTACGCGTGTCTTGGAAACAGGCGTTATTGCCGCGTTTAAAAGAAATTTTTGAAGGTGATAATTTCCGGCCAGTAATCGAACGCATTGAAGCGGTGCATAAAGAAGTGTTGCGTGGTCGAGTGTTTGTCGCACTCCACATGCATGCTGGCGATGGCAATGTGCATACCAATTTGCCGGTCAATTCCGATCATTACGATATGCTGCAAGAAGCCAATCAAGCGGTAGCGCGGATTATGGTGTTGGCGCGTTCCTTGGGCGGGGTAATTTCCGGTGAGCACGGGATTGGCATTACCAAATACGAGTTTTTGACACCGGAAGAATTAGCCAGTTTCCATGCTTATAAAAACCAAGTTGATCCAGAAGGTCGTTTTAATCGCGGTAAGTTGATGCCCGGCGCTGATTTACGCGCCGCTTATACAACTTCATTTAGCTTGATGGGCTTTGAATCCTTAATCATGCAACAAAGTGATATTGGTGCGATTGCTGATTCGGTGAAAGATTGCCTGCGTTGTGGCAAATGTAAGCCGGTGTGTTCGACTCATGTGCCACGGGCGAATTTGTTGTATTCACCGAGGAATAAAATTCTCGCTACTTCCTTGCTGATCGAAGCGTTTTTATACGAAGAGCAAACTCGGCGCGGGATTTCCATTCACCATTGGCAAGAGTTTGAAGACGTTGCCGACCATTGTACGGTTTGTCATAAATGCTTCAACCCCTGTCCGGTCGATATTGATTTTGGCGATGTGTCGATGAATATGCGTAATCTGTTACGCAAAATGGGCAAGCAAAGCTTTAATCCGGTCAAAACCGCAGCGATTGCGTTCTTAACTGCCAGCCATCCGAATACCGTCAAGTTAATGCGGACGCTGATGATCCGTTGGGCTTATAAAGGGCAACGCTTAGCTAGTTTCCTACTGAAACCGTGGAGTAAAGGCCAGCTGAAACAGCCGCCATCATCGACCGGTAAACCGCCAGTCCGTGAGCAGGTGATTCAATTTGTGAATCGCAAAATGCCCAATAATGTGCCGAAAAAAACCGCGCGTGCCTTGCTGGATATTGAAGATGATCAAATCGTGCCGATTATTCGTGACCCGTTAAAAACTCGCACCGATTCGGAAGCGGTGTTTTATTTCCCCGGTTGTGGTTCAGAGCGTTTGTTCTCACAAGTCGGTTTAGCCACTCAAGCGATGTTGTTTGAAATTGGCGTGCAAACCGTGTTGCCGCCGGGTTATTTATGTTGCGGTTATCCGCAGCGCGCGGCAGGGCAGTTTGATAAGGCGCAGAAAATCACTACCGATAACCGCGTGTTATTCCACCGATTGGCTAATACCTTGAATTATCTGGATATTAAAACCGTGGTGGTCAGTTGTGGCACTTGTTTGGATCAATTGTTTGATTACGAATTTGAGAAGATTTTCCCTGGCTGTCGTTTGATTGATATTCACGAATATCTGCTCGAAAAAGGCGTCAAACTGGATGGGATTGACGGTACTCGTTATCTTTACCACGACCCTTGCCATAGCCCATTAAAACAGCAAGAGCCGATGAAAACCGTTAACGCCTTGATGGGTTCGACAGTGAATAAATCTGAGCGTTGCTGTGGTGAGTCCGGCACCTTGGCGGTAGCGAGACCCGATATTTCTAACCAAGTGCGTTTCCGCAAAGCTGAAGAATTGCAAGCGGATGCGGCGAAATTGCGTAGTGAAAATTACGATGGACCAGTGAAAATGCTGACCTCTTGTCCATCTTGTGTTCAAGGCTTAAAACGCTATGAAGACGAGGTCGATCAGTTGGAAGTTGATTACATTGTGGTCGAAATTGCTCGTCATGTATTGGGCAAAAAATGGCTGGAGTCCTATATCAATCAAGCAGGTAATGGCGGTATAGAGCGAGTTCTGCTCTAAAGTGGCTGGCTATTTTGTGTCATTGGCTTGGTTTTTGACGAATTGATGATGCAAAAAATTGCCCTGGATAATAACCATTATTTAATTGTGTAAAAATAGCTAACTTCATGATATTTAGGGTTAAATTTAATATTTCAAGTGATTTAATTAACCGCTTTATTTTTATGGTAATAATTGATGCATTTTGGCTTTGTTAATAAATTTAAAAATCATGGTACGATTTAAAGGCTTTCAAGCAAAAACCAAATTAAATTTAATCAATATTTTTAATAAGGTTATTAAAATTTATAACTGACAGGACTGGTAATAATGAATTTAAAAAAAATTTTAGTTTCTTTGCTAATGACTTCAGCATTAGTTTCTACAACTGTTTCTGCTAACGCAGACGGCAATGCAAAAGTACGTGCAGCTGGTGAAGCCACAATTGCTAAAGTTGAAGAAGCAATTGCTTTAGCAGAAAAAGGCGAGAAAGCAGAAGTATTAAAAGTGTTGGGCGATGTTCGTCAAGCACAAAAAGAATTCCGTTATGAGCAAACTGAGCGTTTACGTCAAAAAGCTGGTGACAAATTGAAAGCAGCTAAAGAAGAAGTTGAAAACGGCGATGCAAACGCTGTTAATTCTTTGAAAGCAACTTTGGCTTTCTACAAAGAAATGATGGTTGTTTACTCAGCTGCTCACTAAGAGTGGTTAAGGTTTAGCGATGAGCTAAACATTTGATAGACCGATTCCCGTGTTTCGCACGGGAATCACCCTCAAAATCCCCGCAAAACTCCAATACCAAAACCTTTCAATCCTTAGCGTTGCTTGAGATGCCATTAAATGGTTTACTGGCAAAAACCTCGCTGTGATTGAATGGAGTCTTTGCCCGCTATGAACCACACTGTCGATTTGGTCAAACAACTGTTTCCAAGCTTTGATGCCGCTGATGCTGCACAAATTGTCAAAGCCCTGAATTTAGTCGATCAAGCGACTGCTCAAACTGCTAATCCGAGCGCCAATATTCGCCCCAAAGGGATTGATGTCGCGACAGTCTTGATGACCGCACATATTGATCTGCAAACCATCCTTGCCGCTTTATTAAGTGATTCGCGAGTGGTGGGGTTTGTTAGTGATCAGCAAATCAGCGAGCAATTTGGCGCTACCGTGGCGTCTTTAGTCAAAGATGTGGTCTGGCTGAATAAAGTCAGTATTTACAGCCCAGAAATGGCTAATCAGCCCAATCAATCGGAAACTTTGCGCCGAATGTTGTTGGCGATGACTCAAGATGTCCGCGCCGTGTTGATTAAACTGGCGTTTCGGATTCAGCGCTTACGCAATTTGCGTAGTGAAGATGAAGCGATTCAGCGGTTTATTGCCCGTGAAACCATCGATATTTACGCACCATTAGCCAATCGCTTAGGGATTAGCCAGTTCAAATGGGAGCTGGAAGATTTAGCGTTTCGCTATATCGATCCTGAAAACTATTTCTCCATCGCCAAATCGTTAGCCGACAAACGCGAGCAACGCCAAATTTGCATCCAAAGTTTTTTAGACACTTTGCGACAAAAGCTAGAGGACGAAGGGATTAAAGCCAAAGTCTATGGGCGGCCAAAGCACATCTATAGCATCTGGTGCAAAATGCGTAACAAAAAGCTCAGCATAGACGAGCTTTACGATTTGCTGGCGGTGCGGGTGATTGTTGAAAATCTATCAGCTTGTTATACCGCCTTGGGTTTAGTACATAGCGTTTGGCAATACATTCCTAAAGAATTTGATGATTACATCGCCAACCCCAAGGAAAACGGCTATCAATCGCTACATACCGTGGTGATTGATGAGCAAGCTAACCGCATCGAAGTGCAAATTCGTACCAAAGCTATGCATGAATTCGCCGAGCTAGGGGTTGCCGCTCACTGGCGTTATAAAGAAGGCAGCAAATTTAATTCGGCCACCGAAAAAAATATCGCCTCGTTGCGGCAGCTATTGGAAGACAAAGACAGTGGCGACAACTTAATCGAAAATTTCCATACCGAATTGTTTTCGGATCGGGTTTTCGTTTTAACGCCGGCTGGTAAATTGATCGATTTAATCAAAGGCGCAACACCGCTGGATTTTGCCTACGCGATTCATACCCAAATCGGCCACACTTGTCGTGGCGCCAAAGTGAATGGCCAAATTAAACCGCTGACCTATACCCTCAGTTCCGGCGAGCAAGTGGAAATCATCACCGTCAAAAGCGGTCAACCTAACCACAATTGGCTAGACCCTAATCTGGGCTATCTGAAAACCCCAAGAGCAATTAGCAAGGTTAAAAGCTGGTTTAAACAGCAACAGCAAGGCGAAAATATTGCCGCTGGTAAGCAGTTATTGGATAAAGAAAGTAAGCGTTTGGGGATTAAAAGCCTTGATTTACCCGATTTGCTGAAACACTTTAAATTAGCAAGCCCCGATTATTTTTACGAAGCACTAGGGCGCGGTGATATTAGCAATCGCCAATTAGTGGCGGCGCTGAAAATTCCCGAACTGGAACCCGCTCGTTTGAAACTGGTTGCGGCGAAAGTTAGCGCCCAATCAACTGTCACTGTTGCCGGGATTGATAATGTCGTAACGACGATGGCGCATTGCTGCACACCGATAAAAGGCGAGCCGATTATTGGTTTTATGTCGCATAAACGCGGGATTACCATCCATCGCCAAGATTGCGAAAATCTCCAGCATTTAAGCAATGAGCAAAAAACGCAGTTAATCGGTGCCGAGTGGGGCGGTAATCAAGCGGCGCGGCATATTGTCTCGATTGTGATTCACGCCTTTAACGCGCCGAATTTATTAGGGGATGTTTCGCAACTGCTCAGCAGCGCAAAAGTGCATATTAGTGATGCGGCTTTGAAAACCCATGATGATTTATCAGCGATTTTGACCATGGCGATTCAAATTGAAAATACTGAGCAATTGAGTTCGGTGTTGGCCAAAATCAATCAACTGCCGAATATTCTGGAAGTGAAGCGTAAAACCTAAACCAATCCCCGCTTACGCTTTAACCAAGCCAAAACCCGAAATAGCATTAATAAGCCAATTAACGCTGTGTAAAAAATCGGCTGAATCAGATTGCCTTTAAGCTGCCAAAAATAATGGATCAGGGCGAAAACGCAGGCTGGGTAGATTAAGCGATGAATTTTTTTCCAGTATTTGCCGAGTTTTTTCTTAGCGTATTTGGGCGAGGTGATAGCCAGCGTTGTCACTAGCAAAAAACATAAAACCCCGAACCAAATGTAAGGGCTTTCCAGTAAATCAATCCAAATCAAACGCCAATTCAGCGAATTATCGACTAGCAAATAAACCAGCAGATGCAAACTAGCATAAGCAAAACTGCATAGGCCAAATAATTGTCGATAAGTAGCCATGCCGCGCCATTTGCTGATAGCTTGAATGGGGGTAATTGCCAAGGTCAGGCACAGAAATCGTAAACTCCAATCGCCGAGTCGAATATGCAAGCTTTCAATCGGGTTACCGCCAAGATTATCGGTCGCAATGTCTATTCCCAGCAATAGCAACGGCAAGCAACAAGCGATGAGGGCTATCGTCGATTTCGATACCATTAGATAAAACGCCGTAAATCCATGTCGCGGTATAAGTCAGCGACTTGATCGCCATAGCCGTTAAATAATTCGGTTTCGCGGCGGGCGGTAAAAAAGCTGCTACCTAATACCCGTTCACTGTGTTGACTCCAGCGTGGATGGGCGACGGCGGGATTGACGTTGGCATAAAAGCCATATTCGTTGGGTGCGGATTGATTCCAAGCGGTGGCCGGTTGGTCTTTAAGCAATTCAATTTTGACAATCGCTTTAATGCTTTTAAAACCGTATTTCCACGGCACGATTAAGCGTAATGGCGCTCCATTTTGTTTAGGTAAGCTTTCGCCATACATACCAACGGCCAAGATGGTCAGAGGATGGGTGGCTTCATCAATCCGCAAGCCTTCGGTGTAAGGCCAATTCAGACCGCTGGAAGTGAGTTGATTTGGCATCGCTTGCGGATTGAATAGCGTAGTGAATTTGACATAGCGGGCCGAAGACAAAGGTTTAGCCAGCTTTAATAAATTAGCCAACTGGAAACCTTGCCAAGGTACGACCATCGACCAAGCTTCTACGCAGCGGAAACGGTAAACATATTCTTGAATGGTTTGTTGTTTTAGCAGTTGTTCTAGGTTTAAACGCAGAGGTCGTTCCACTTCACCGCTAATTTCGACGCTCCACGGATCAATCGGTAAGGCTTGAGCGAGCTTGGTTGAATCTTGTTTGTTAAAGGAAAATTCGTAGTAGTTGGTGTAATTTTTCACCACCTCGGCTGGGGTCGCTGTCAGGTGATTATCATGCGTTTCTGCCGCTAACACTTTGCCAATTCCAGCGGCACTGGCCAGCGTGGTTGCGGCAAATGCTTTAAGGATTTGCCGCCGTTGGCTGAAAATTAACGGGTCGGTAATTTCATGGTCTGAAATCGACGGTTTGGATTTAATCAGCATATTTTTCCCTAATCTGTATTGCCCTAATCAAGCCAAGCTACCACGTAATTTGTAAATGCCTATTTTCGCTTCTCAACGCCAGCGACTTCACGGTTCGGGTTCACAATCCACTCGCTCCACGAACCCGCATAAAGTTTTGAACCGCTTAATCCTGCTACTTCCATCGCTAATAAATTATGACAACCAGTAACCCCTGAACCACACATATGGACGATTTGTTCGGCAGGGCGGTTAGCGGTTAAGGCGCTAAATTGCTGACGTAATTGCGCGGCAGACAAGAATAAACCTTGCGAGTCTAAGTTAAGCTGGAATGGGCGATTAATCGCTTTGGGAACATGGCCGGCAACTGGGTCTATCGGTTCTTGTAAGCCGTTAAAACGCTCTGGGGTGCGGGCATCGATTAACATTAGGCTTTGGCTGGCTAAGCCGTTTTCAACTTGTTGGGCGCTGAGCCATTGTTGATTGTCGAGATAGCTGCGGAATTCGCTGGCGCTGATTTTGGGTAACACGGTGGTTTGTGGCAAGCCGAGTTTTTGCCAGTTTTTAATGCCGCCATCCAATACCGCAACTTGCGTGTGTCCCATGCAGCGCAATAACCACCACATTCGGCCAGCAAAAGCGCCGCTGGTATCGTCATACACTACGATTTGATTGCGATTATTCACGCCCCATGCACCGAGTTTATTGGCTAATTCAGCAAAGTTGGGCAAAGGATGGCGGCCGGTGTAGCTTTTGACTGCCAACGATAAATCTTTATTTAAGTCGGCATAACGAGCGCCTTCGATATGGACTTGGCGATAAGCGCGCTGTCCGGCTTGCTCATCGGCTAATGAAAAACGGCAGTCGAAGATGATCCAGTTGGGATCATGTAAGTGTTTTGCTAATTCGCTGGCGCTGATTAAAGTGCTGTAGCTCATGTTTTAAATCTCCAAAATAATTTTGCCAAAATGTTGGCCGCTGATTAAACGTTGATGGGCTAGTTCGGCTGACGCCAAAGGAAACACGGAATCAATGATAGGTTTGACGCCGCCATTTTCTAATAAAGGCCAAACCTGTTGGTGCAATTGCTGTGCAATTTGGCCTTTAAAATGATCGTCACGACCACGCAAGGTAGAACCTGTAATGGTTAGCCGTTTCGCCATCACCGACCATAAATTAATCTCGCTGGTGTTGCCGTTTTGAATCGCAATTTGTACCAGACGACCTTCCACGGCGAGGCATTTAAGGTTGCGCGGAAAATAATCGCCACCGACGATGTCGAGGATTAGGTTGACGCCTTGTTGTTCGGTTAGCTGCTTAATCACCGCGACAAAATCATCTTGATGATAGTTAATGGCAGCATCCGCGCCTAAAGCCAAACAGCGTTGGCATTTTTCCTCGTTACCAGCGGTGACGTAGACCGTGCAGCCAAACGCTTTAGCGAGTTGAATCGCGGTGTTGCCAATCCCGCTACTGCCGCCGTGAATTAAGACAGTTTCACCGGCTTGTAAGCCGCCGCGATTAAAGACATTACTCCAAACCGTGAAAAATGTTTCTGGTAGGGCCGCGGCTTGGATAAAGCTAAAATCTTTGGGAATTGGTAAACAACACCCCGCGCTGGCTAGGCAATATTCGCTATAACCACCGCCATTAACCAAAGCGCAGACTTGATCGCCAATTTTAAATTCGCTGACAGCATGACCGATTTCGACAATGGTTCCCGCCACTTCCAAGCCCAAAATCGGCGATGCACCCGCTGGGGCGGGGTATAAACCTTGGCGTTGCATTAAATCTGGGCGGCTAATGCCGGCAGCGGCAACTTTAATCAAGACTTGATGAGATGCTGGAATCGGCTGCGGTAATGGGCTTAATTGCAACGAATTAGCGATGATTTCGATAGCTTGCATGAATCAAAGGTGTTTAGAAATGACGATAAACTTTATTATAGGCATCTTTATGGCTTCAGCGGCGTTTGCTGGAGCGGGTTTTATCAGCTTTTAATGAGAATTAGACAATATGATACGGGCAGGCATTGTCGGCGGCACTGGTTACACCGGTGTTGAGTTATTACGAATTTTGGCGTTGCATCCAGCGGTGGAAGTGATGGCGGTGACATCGCGAGCGGATGCTGGGCAGCGAGTGGATAAGGTTTATCCGAGTTTGCGCGGTTACTGCAATGCGCTGTTTAGTTTGCCGGAATTAGATAATTTACTGGCTTGTGATGTGGTGTTTTTCGCAACGCCGAACGGTACCGCGATGACCATGGCGGCTGAATTGCTGGATCGCGGAATTAAGGTGATTGATTTATCGGCTGATTTTCGGATTAAAGACGTTAAAGAATGGGAAAAATGGTACGGCATGGAGCA
>CAIXED010000012.1 GCA_903918375.1 uncultured Pseudomonadota bacterium
CGTTGATGAATATTAGTAAGAAATGGACTATGCCATTGCGTGACTGGAAAGCCGCTCTAAATCGGTTTACTATTCAATTTGAGGATCGGATGGTGAGCCGATAATTTAAATCCCGTTTACACAAAATCTAGGACACCCTCACATTGATATCAAATTTAGTTTCATCGCTGTCGTTATTGGCATCAAAATGCAATTGACGATAAGACGTAATGGAAGTCAAAGTACCCGGACCAATATCCCAGTCCAACTTACCTGAAACCCCACCATTTTTAGTGAGCAACGGTTTAACTTGTCCCAAATCGTCTTGATTCCAAGATTGCGCACCAACAATCGGTTTATAGCCACCAAAATAGCCACGATTTAAACGTGAGGTAAAGGTTAAGCCTGTACCTGCAGTTCTTGATGAACCATCGGCAAATGTGGTTGGATCCAACATAGCTGGCTTGACGTTACTAAACTCTTTACCTTCGGCATAATCGGTATTCAAGCGGAAGCGGACTTTATCGGTTGGGGTTAGCAAAAATTGCAAACGTCCGCCGTAGCGATTACGTTCGTTAATCGTCGCACCGTTAGATTGAGCATTGATGTTATGAATATCGCCATCTTGATTATCGATATACATAGAACCGCGGAACGCTAACAAGTCATCAATAATGCCGTTGGTATAAGACGATCTGACTTTAAACGCACCCGGTAAAATACCGGTTTGCTGATTGCCGCCAACCTCACCTTCGACAGTCGCTTGCTGGCTGAAACTCGGTGCTTTACTGACATAGTTAAGTGCCCCCATAGTGGTGTTCTTGCCCATCAAAGTACCTTGTGGACCACGCAGCACCTCAATCCGATCCAAATCGGTAAAATCTTGGTAGGACATACCAACGTGACTTAAATAGACATCGTCAACCACCACGCCAACTGCCGGCTCCATACTATCGTTACCACTGGCTTTACCAATACCGCGAATCGAAATACCGGTTCTACGCGCGTTAGGGGTAGTCGCGGTCAAACCTGGTGCTCTTTTGGTTAAATCCTGAACATCATAAGTTCTATCACGCTCAATATTTTTGCCACCAATCACACTGACTGGAATCGGCACCTCTTGCAGTTTTTCCTCACGCCGACGTGAAGTAACCACCACTTCCGATAAATTTTTCGACTCAGACACCGGCGCTTTTTCTTCTTTAGACTCGGCTGCCGCTACTTCTGGTTTAGCCACATCACCTGAATCCGCTTTAGTAGCAGAAGTGGTCGCAGTTGGACTAGGGGCTGCAACCAAGGCATTTTTCAGCAACTCGTTTTCTTTTTCGATTTCCAATAGCTTTTCTTTAAGACGAGCTATTTCAGTCGCCGAATCAGGATTAGCCTGTTGAGCAAAGCCATAATCTGGCGTTAATAAACACGCACCCGCCACTAAAAGCGCAGCGCTATTTAAAACCGCTTTTCCCTTTCTTCTAGCTACCGCAGAATCGCTAATTAACTGCTCGGAAACTGCTCTAGTGAGTTTATTTAAACTAAACAGATCATCATCCAACACATTACTTCGATTGTTTTTTATTGCCATTTCTAACCTCATTGAAGTGAACTTATATAAATTGGGTTTAAATGACTACCATCCATTACTAACATCCGAGTTAATAATGACTAATAGTGCTAACAATCATAAGAAAGCAAACTCCATGCCAAAAATAAAAAATCGCATTAAAAAGACAACAATAAATTTTAATTCTTTTTATTTCAATAACATAAAAACATGATTGCACTTAAAAAAACCTGCAACAAGACAGAGTCAATTAAATAAATGGAATTTAGACTTTAGAATATGTTGGTAAAACATCATTAACAACATAGAAGTGATTGACCAGTGTTTAAATATCAACACTTGGCATGATTTTAAATTCAGTATATGAATAAATAGATGGCTAGTTTGTAGCTGTTTGAACAGCCTGACGTCCTTAATAATAAAAATGGACACCAGACTTTTGTGGAATGAGATACTAATGAATGAACAAAAATACTTATTTAGGTCTTTTATCGTTTGGATACCAATATTGTGAATGGCATTGTTCACAAGCCTGCTCAACAAGACCACCGGTTCTAATTAGCTCTTCAGGATCTTTTTTATCAATAGCAGCAATCACTAATTGCATTGCATCATGTAATACCAAGGCTCTTTTATTAAATTCAGGCCTTGTACTATTAATCAAATTTTGAATATCAGCCGCCGATAACTCAGCGCCACCGGTTGAGGTATTAACCCCTTCAATAGCTACATTACGGCCTTTAATTAACAATAAATTGCTAGCTTCTAACACGACTAATGCGTGCTTTTTAACTTCCCGCCAATCTTCATCTGTTTCAGGCACTTTCTCCTCTACCCCTTCTTTGGTAGAAATAGTTGTGACCGCATTCCAAACAAAATCGATATTAGGATCAATAATAGACAGCATAATATCCTGAATACTGGCTACAGGTCTGAACTGAGGATTATTAGATTCATCATAAAACTGGGCGCAAGAGGTCAAAAAGACACTACTAAAAACAACTAAAATAAATGGTAATTTTTTCAATGTATATCCTCCAAAAATAGCGCTAGACAAAACCAATAAATCGCGCAGAAAAAGCCACCGCTAACCATAACGAAATCACTAATACTGCGGTAAACCTTGCCAAGGTTTTATTAGGATTATCAACACTGGTTATTTTATTATACAAAGTGACATGAACTAATAAAGCCAAAACCAGAAAGATAAACTTAGCCCAAAAAGCTGAATTAGGGTAATAGTTGGTCGCAGCGGGAATAAAAATAAAAACCCCTGAAAAAGCCAATAACCCCAAACCAATCCAAATTAAATGCGCGGTTGCATCCGACAGTCGAATCAAAGATTGATTAGCAAATTCACCCACCGTAATCAATCTTAAACTGACTAGGATTACTGAAGATAAAACTAAAATTAAACCAACGATGTGAATTAATTGAAAAACAGCACCAAACAAATGATCTTGCCCACCGACAAATCGACTGAATTCACTGGCTTGAATCGCTTTAAACACTTCAAGTGTTGACATAAAATTCTCCTTAAATTGATAACTGATAGTTTTTATTCGTAACTTAGATAAGGAATCAAGCGACCAGTAATCACCACCAAACTCCATAAAGCTAAAGAAACACCACCAGCAATTCTGGCGCCTTTTGGGTATTGTTCATCATTGGCCCAATTTTTAATTTGCTGGCCCCATTTCACTTCAAACCAAAAAGCATTAATACCGGCTAAAACAATAAAGATAAGTTTGTAGAAAAACACATCTAACAAGACGATTTTAGATGCTGCAGCGACAAACAAAAGAATCCCAGTCACAATCGTCACCAGAAAACCAACCAATATCCAAGGTCTTAGCGGATGCAATAATTTATCAATCGGAATAAATCTTAAAAATAACCCTAACAAACGAAGATCGACAAATACTAATAATCCGACAGAAAATGCCAGACCAATCAAATGTAGTCCTTCTATAATTGGAAACATATAAATTGATTCTCTTAGCGCAGTGCCTAATTCAGAATCATAAAGTTGTTGTGATAATTCTATCAGTGACATACATTTTTCCTTTCGATTAACCTGTTCCGAAAAACTTTAGCTACACCATAAACCGATTGTTTATGGTGCAAACCATGACTAAAGTATTAAATAAAATCAATTGCTAGGTGTTGCAGCACCCATCCCAAAGCCACCATTATTTTCGGTACATATTCTTTCTTCGCGATCAAGCAGTGGTTCTTTTCCGGCATGTTTAGCTAATGTGGTTTCAAAATGCCAGCCATTAGGTTTATCAGCGGCAGTCCAGCGTTTTGCAGGAATAGTTACGGTAAACGGTCTGGTATAAACTTCAGGATCAGTAAATACTGCTTCATAGTTATAACGAGTATTATCATTAGAAAAAATATAACGTTCTTCAATATGGGCATTTTCACTAATAAACTCGCCAGATCGACCAAACAGCGCTTTACCATTTTGATTAGTCACATCAACAACTAAGGTATTACCTTCCCAATGACCACGAGAATCACCGTTCCACAATTTTATGGCGTTAGGCAAATGCGGTTTGTCATCTAAATGAATAATCCTTGTACCCGAATCAAACAAGAACACCACATAATTAGGATATTGTCTGATTTCATAGCCATGCCAATACAATGACTTAGGAACCCCACCTGGCGCGCAACGCGCTAATGGCTCAATAAATTGCGGCTCGGTTGGGTCATGGAACTTCACTTGAAACTCTTTCACTTTCTCAAGCGCCCATGGTTGGAAAGGTAGCTGTCCATCGACTGGATCGCTAACCCGACTTGGTGCACGTTCTTCTCGAGGGCCTTTTGCCAGTCGATTAGGATTAGGGTCGTTTGGAATCCCGCCTTGTGGATCGGTGAAATTGCTGTGATTAGCAATCGTATTTGACCAATGGCCTGATACATCAGGTTGTCCATCGGCTAATTTGGCGCCAGTCCATTTTCCCGATAATAATTTAGGGAAACTTTTTTCACGAGAAATACCAGAACCACCGTTATTTGCCGCTGGTTTTTCTTGGGCTGGAGCTTTTTTCTCGGTATTCGCTTGAGCAGCATCCGCCGCCTGTGCAATTTGTGGTGCCAATGCGATACTGGTAATCAGCAATCCCAAATAATATTGAATGACTTTGTTTTTCATAACATCCTCTATAAACAATGTTGGTAGCTACCAACTTTCCTATTCGCCTTATTTCGTAGTTTGTTTAGGCGGGTAATATTGGTCGTAATCTAAAGTGAATCGATAATCTTCAATTAATTGAAAATTTTTCTCTCTATGTCTATGAAGAACGACGCTAATATCCCAAGGTTTGCTAAATACATTTGGGTCTTCAATAGTGGCTTTATATTCAATAGTATTGGCATCGAGATATGTCCATTTTTCAATAACGTGTAAGGCATCACTATGAAAATTCCCGGCTCTGTCTAACCAAGTTTTGTCATTAAAATGCTTAACATCGACAACCAAGGTGTCGCCTTCCCAATGCGCTCTTGAATCACCCAACCACCAATCATTTGGATCATCTGGATGCTCAGTGCCATTGGTGTAAATAGTTCTAACTGAATGCCCAAATTGATGAACTAGCGTTAAATCCTGATTACGCTGAAAAATTTGAAATGGCTCAGGATAATAAATGCCACGAGGCACACCGAGGGTATAACCTTTTAAAGCTGGATCAGCTGTTAATCGAGCATCAAAGTTTTTCTTTTTCTGCTCCAAGGCTTTCGGTAAATACGGTAATAATCCACCATCAACAATACCTAGACCCGGTGGCGCATCTTTACGATTTGAATGCGGCTCAAGATCATAATCAGCCGCACTTGTGGTTTGCCAAATACCGGAAAAATCGGGTTTTCCATTACTTAATTTCGGGATTTTTTTATCTGCAGCAAATGCTGAACCTGCCATTGCCGATACTAAAAAAATACTCAGTGCTAATTTAGCCGCATAACTAAAACCGACCGTGGTTTTAGAGGATTTTATGATTAATGTATTCAAGAAATATTCTCCTTATTTCAGTGAATGGTAATTCCAGATTTACAGTGGTGCAGGTGTTGGCTGTGTAGCCGGTGCATCTTGCGCACCACCGGTTTGAACGCTGCTTCCATCAGGTAATTTAGTGGTGACGGCATAACCAAAGTTCTTACCGCTTTTGGCTCTAAATCCTTGGATCGTAATTTCTGTCGAAGGGGTTAAAGTTTTTTTAGTAATACCTTTTTCTTTTAGATTAAATGGTGCACCAAATTCAAAACCCCAGTTAGCCACCGTACCATCCGGCTGTTTAACATCTAAATAAAGCCAGCTGTGTGGATTAACCAATTCAAATTTAGTGACCACGCCTTTCACCTCAACCGGCTGCTCTGCATCAAACTCAGCAGAAAAAGCATGATGAGCATTAGCGGGTATTGCGATTGACATACCCGCGCTTATTAACAAAGTGGTTATTAATTTAGTTTTCATAGGCATCAAAAATCTCACAATTAAAAAATCAATACAGAGGTCAACAGCAAATTGATTGATGTCGCTGTTTAAACCTTAATCTCAAATAGACTCGCTAAAACATCACAAGTATTTTCATTAATGCAAATAGCGTGCCTGATTTTTTAAAACAATGAATTTAATTACTAACAAGCTGTTTTACTTAGCTTTTAATTAGAAGCAACTATTTATAAGTTGTCAGAAGATTTGATAAAAACCAGTTAACTGTTGAAATATCAACAGTTGGGAAACATTTGATGCTGAAGCAAGTACAAACAATTTAGTGCCAGTTAAAAATTAACCGTCACCGTCCCCCTAACCATTCTCGGCTCAACTGGGTGACGCATTAAGCCAAATGTCCCAGTTCCGCCATCAGGGCAATTAGTGTTATTCGCTTCACCTTTCATCTGCGAGCAATAGGCATAAGCCAAGTCGCTATTGTTGGAACCTAATAAATTGAACAGATCAATCTCGAATTTATAATTTTTCTGTTTATAGCCCGTGCCAAAATTGACAATATTGGTATCGCCAGCCCAGAAACTAGCTTGTTGATCAAGCGGCACATGGCCGAAATGCCGCAAACGCAAAGAAGCAAACCAGCCTTGTGGATGTTCGATGGTCGCACCGCTAGTAATGACCCGACCAACCGAATTCGGTATCCAGTTATTACCGACGGCTTCATTAGCGTAATGCGCCGAGGTTAAAGCTAAATCAGCATCTAAGGTCAGCCAATGGGTCGGTTTGTAATAGTTGGTAAACTCAAGACCATGCCGACGCGATTTACCATTTACCTCGGTAGTACCGGCATCACCGACAAATACCAACTCCTGACTACTTTCCAAATACCAAAATGCCAGCGTTGACTTTAAGCCGACAATCGCATCACTGCGTATCCCAACCTCTGCACCGCGCGACCAAGCGGTTGGCTTAATCGGTGAAATGCTGGACGCATCGGCCGGATTAAATTGCAAAGTAGTGCCGCGTGCGTCATTAGAATGATGACCATAACCGAGATTTAAAAAATACTCAGTGTCTAGCCACGGCCCAGCGATAAAGCTCAGCTTAGGACTCATCACCGCTTTACTTTTATTGCCAGAATTGGCTGCGCTCAAATTGGCATCATGCAAAGCGTTGTCGAACATCTGGACATCGTTATTGAGAAAGTCGGTTCTAAATCCGGCCACAGTGCGGAATTTTTCTAACCAATGGCTTTGGTTTTGCAGATACAGCCCAAGATTGCTTTCGCCAACGTTATAGCGACTAACCCAATCCAAAGCCTGTCGGGCTTGGCTATGTTGCAAGCCTAAATCCATGATTTGGTCATGCCTAAATTGAATGCCGACCGTGTTATCCATTTTCAAACCCCAAAGCGTGGTTTGGCGTTTATGGTCAAAATTACCGCCCGTTTGTACCCTGCGCTCACCTTGATGAATCTGGTCACCGTGAATAGGATCATTCAAATAACCGGTAAAGTTTGAATACAAATCAACGTCATAATAAAGCGCATAAAGATTGGCATCGTTGCGCCAATTGTCACCCGCTTGCCAAAAATTACTGGCTAAACTGTAGCGGTTGGATTTACCGCCATCGCTAGGATCAATACTGCCGTAGAGATTGACCGAACCATCATCAATCGCCCGCTGCGGAATCGGGTTAGTGGCATTCCAACTGGCGCTATAGGCTTTACCATTAACCGAGAATCCCCAATCATCACGATCCAAGCTATAACGCAAAGTGCCGTTAAACTTGCCTAAATCTTCGGGTTGTTGCCAAACGCCGTTATAAACATTGACCTCACCGGCATACAGCAAATTGCCCTCACCCAACTTATTCGAATTCGCCAACAATCCGCGGTAGTAACCAAATTCACCGCCAGTAAATTTGATAATGCCTTGATCGAGCGTTTGCTTACTGGTCATTTTTGAATAACCCGCCGCAGAGAAATCACCAGTTTCGGCATAGTAAGGCCCTTTACCGTATTCAACTTTGTGTACCAACTCAGGAATGATGCTGTTTAAATCCAGATAACCTTGGCCGTGGGCATGGGTTGCCATATTCATTGGAATCCCATCCACTACTACCGAAAAATCAGTACCGTGATCGAGATTAAATCCCCGCAAAAAATACTGATTAGCCTTGCCGCTACCACTATGCTGAGTCGCTAACGCCCCAGGTATCACCTCAACTAACTCACCCGCTCGTGACATGGGGCGATATTCAAACTGTGGCTGACCGACTTCACCTTGAGAAGCCGAGCCAGAAACACCCAGTAAACTACGCCCACGGCCGCCGTGTACTTCAACAGTTGCCAACTCGGTCATCTCATCTAGGCTTTCAACCTCCGCCAATACCAAGGCCGGCACACCTATCAAGCTAATCGCTAGTTTTTGGGCAATAATTCGGAATTTCATTTGATCTCTCTTCACTTTAGATAAAAAGATAATCAGCAAAAATCATACCAATCGATAAAAACCCTCATTTTCTGCATAAACACCGCTCACTGAAACAGAGCTGAATTAGAAAATTGCTGATATTCCAACAGCAATCATGCAGCTTGTGTTCGTTGACCAACACAAGTACCTCGCCACGCCATAACAAAATCAAACACATACCTTCTGGTATAGAAATTGCTAGTTAGCAATACACCCGCCGCATCGAAGCAGCCCAACCCCTTTGCGTAACGCCTTGGCTTTACCCACCCTGATTTTTTCTTAACCCATTTGTTATGAGCCCATTAAATCGACCGTCAACCGCCACCCCATTTCGTAAATTCATCTTGCCTATCTCGCTACTGTGTTTGGCGATTGCCACCACTGGCTATTTTTATAACCCGTTTCATACTGATTCTGAGAATCCTAAAGCTAAAGAGCGCAACAAAGAACGCGGTAACAAACGCGGACGAGATGATGACGCCCCAAGCGCTGTTTCAGTAGAAACCACCAGTCAAGGCGATTTCCCAATTTATCTCAATGGTTTGGGCACCGTAACCGCATTACGCACCGTTGTCGTTAAACCTCGGGTAGATGGCGAACTGGTTAAAGTGGCGTTTACTGAAGGACAGTTAGTAAAAGAAGGCGATTTATTAGCCGAAATTGATCCGCGTCCGTTTCAAGTGCAATTGCAACAAGCCCAAGGCCAGTTATTACGTGATGAAGCCTTGTTAAAAAACGCTGAAATTGACCATTCCCGTTATCAAACTTTATTAGAACAAGATTCGATTGCCGCCCAGCAAACCGCGACCCAGCAAACCCAAGTCAAACAATACCAAGGCACAGTCGAAATGGGTAAAGCCTTGCTCAACAACGCCAAACTGCAACTCAGTTACGCGCATTTAACCGCGCCGATTTCTGGTCGGATTGGTTTAAGACAAATCGACCAAGGCAATATTGTTCACGCTAACGATGCCAACGGTTTAGTGGTGATTACACAATTACAACCGATTAACGTGGTTTTCAGCTTGCCGGAAGACAAGATTCAATCGGTGGTGCAACGCTTTCGCAGTAATCAAACCGTCAATGTGGTTGCTTTCGACCGTGCCGGCAAAACCCAATTAGCCAGCGGTAAATTGTTGGCACTGGATAATCAAATTGATCCCAGCACCGGCACTTTAAAACTCAAAGCTCAGTTCGATAACAGCGACAACAGCTTGTTTGCCAATCAATTCGTCAACATTCGGATGCATTTAGACACTTTGCATAATGTCACCTTACTTTCTAGCGCTGCAATTCAACACGACAGCCAAGGGCCGTTTGTTTATGTGGTTAATCCTGATCAAACCGTTCAGCAACGCCGTGTAACCCTCGGCGGCACCGAAGGCGAAAAAGTGGCGATTTTGAGCAATTTGGCGGCCAATGAAAGCGTCGTGATTGAAGGTGTTGATCGCTTACGCGATGGCAGCAAAGTCGATGTGGCGCAAAAAGATGGCGTCGCAGTGGCTGCCAACCGTGATGCCCAAGCCAAACCCGAAGGCCAATTTCGTAAACGCGACAAACGCTAACCGCCATGACCACAGCAAATTCAAAAACGGCATTTAATCCTTCTCGTCTGTTCATTCTGCGGCCAGTCGCTACCTCGTTGTTGATGGTAGCGATGCTATTGGTTGGGATTTTGGCCTACCGTTTATTGCCGGTATCGGCTTTACCGCAAGTCGATTACCCCACCATTCAAGTCGTCACTTTGTACCCCGGTGCCAGTCCAGAAGTGATGACCTCGGTGATCACCGCGCCCTTAGAACGCCAGTTCGGGCAAATGCCGGGCTTGACGCAAATGTCATCGACCAGCTCCGGCGGGGCTTCGGTAATTACTCTGCAATTTAATCTCAGCCTTGATCTGGATATTGCCGAACAAACCGTCCAAGCCTCGATTAACGCTGCCAGCAATTTCTTACCAAAAGACTTACCGCAAGCGCCGATTTACAGCAAAGTCAATCCTGCCGACACACCGATTATGACGCTTGCCGTCAGCGCCAGCGCTTTACCATTATTTAAAGTCGAGGATTTGGTTGATACCCGTTTGGCGCAAAAAATAGCCCAATTGCCCGGGGTAGGCATGGTCAGCATCAGCGGCGGCCAGCGGCCAGCAGTGCGGATTCAAGCCAATCACAAAGCCCTCGCCGCTTATGGCATCAGCTTAGAAGATGTTCGCACTGCGATTGCCGCCGCCAACGTCAACCAACCCAAAGGTATGTTCAACGGCCCCTTGCGTTCTGCCACCATCGACAGCAACGATCAATTGCGTTCGGCTGATGAATATCGCGATTTAGTAATTGCCTATCGTAATGGCGGCCCAGTGCGTTTATCGGAAGTGGCACAAGTTGTTGATGGAGCGGAAAACGTCCGCTTAGCGGCTTGGGCCAATGATAAAGCGGCGGTGATTGTCAACATTCAGCGCCAGCCGGGAGCGAATGTGATTGAAGTGGTGGATAGGATTAAGGAATTATTGCCTAAGCTACAAGCTTCGTTACCCGCCAATATCGAAGTCGAACCACTTAGCGACCGCACAATCACCATCCGCGCTTCGGTGCATGATGTGCAGTTTGAGCTATTACTGGCCGTGGCACTGGTGGTGATGGTGATTTTTCTGTTTTTACGCAATATCCCCGCCACCATTATTCCTGGGGTTGCGGTGCCGTTGTCGTTGATTGGTACTTTCGCGGTGATGTATCTGGCCGAATTCAGCATCAATAACCTGACCTTAATGGCCTTAACGATCGCCACCGGTTTTGTGGTCGATGATGCGATTGTGGTGATTGAAAACATTTCTCGCTACATCGAGCGTGGTGAATCGCCCTTTAAAGCCGCCTTGAAAGGCTCCGAGCAAATCGGTTTCACCATTATTTCACTGACGTTTTCACTGGTTGCAGTGCTGATTCCCCTGTTATTCATGAGCGATGTGGTTGGACGTTTATTCAGAGAATTTGCCATCACTTTGGCAGTGTCGATTTTAATTTCGGCCATCATCTCGCTAACTTTAACCCCGATGATGTGCGCGAAATTATTGCGCCAAGGCGTTGAGCATCCTCAAGACAATGATGGCTGGTTTGAGCGTTTGATTGCTAGTTATGGCCGCAGTTTGCAATGGGTGATGCGGCATCAATCTTTAACCATGGCCGGTTTCTTCGTCACAGTTGCGCTGACCGTGGCTTTGTATATCTTCATCCCGAAAGGCTTTTTCCCAACTCAAGACACTGGCTTGATTCAAGGCTATTCGGAAGCACCACAAAACATCTCGTTCAGCGCCATGGCTGATCAACAGCAACAATTAGCTAGCTTGATTCTGCAAGATTCGGCAGTGGAAAGTTTGTCTTCGTTTATTGGCGTTGATGGCATTAACACCACCCCCAATAGTGGTCGATTTTTAATCAATCTCAAGCCGCAAGCTCAACGCGATGCCAGCGCCAGCCAAGTGATTAGCCGACTAAAAACCCAACTCAGCGAGCATTCGGCGATTAAGCTGTATTTACAGCCAGTGCAGGATTTGACGATGGAAAACCGTGTCAGCCGCACCCAATATCAATTCACCTTAGAAACTGCCGACATCGAACAACTCAATCACTGGACTAAACGCTTGGTCGATGAATTAGCCGAGCAAGCAGCGTTTAGCGATGTGGTTAGCGATGTCCAAGATCAAGGTCGTCAAGTATTCGTCAACATCGACCGCAGCACCGCCAGTCGTTTAGGGGTCAGTACCGCAGCGGTTGATAACGCTTTATACAGCGCCTACGGCCAGCGTTTGGTTTCGACCATTTTTACCCAAGCCAATCAATATCGCGTGGTGTTAGAAGTCGATCCTGAAGCACAAAACAACCCGCAATCGCTGAATGATTTGCGCGTGCCGTCCAGCAACGGTAACCAAGTGCCGTTGTCAGCTATCGCCAGTATTTCCGAACGGCCAACACCTTTAGCGATTAATCATCTTGATCAATTTCCAGTCGCCACGGTGTCGTTTAATTTAAGTAAAGGCTTTGCCTTAGGCGATGCGGTGAAAGCGATTGAACAAGCAAAACAAGACATCGATTTACCGTTAAGTATTCGCAGCAGTTATCAAGGGGCGGCGTTGGCGTTTGAAGCTTCATTAGGCAATACCTTATGGCTAATCTTGGCGGCGATAGTCACGGTTTACATTGTCCTTGGTGTGCTTTATGAAAGTTATATTCATCCAATCACGATTCTCTCTACCCTACCCTCGGCTGGGGTTGGCGCTTTATTAGCGTTGTTGGTATCCGGCGATGATTTAGGGATTATCGGCATCATTGGCATTATTTTGCTGATAGGGATTGTCAAGAAAAACGCCATCATGATGATCGACTTTGCCTTAGAAGCTGAACGTAAACAAGCGATGCCCGCTGCGGAAGCGATTTTCCAAGCCTGTTTATTACGCTTTCGGCCAATTTTAATGACCACCCTCGCCGCCTTATTAGGCGCTCTGCCGTTAATGCTGGGCAATGGCGTTGGCTCGGAATTGCGCCATCCCTTAGGCATAACCATGGTCGGTGGTTTATTAGTCAGTCAATTACTGACTTTGTACACCACACCGGTGATTTATTTATGGATGGATAACGGCGCAAAACGGCTTGCCAAGTGGCTAAAGCTCAATCAGCCAAGCGCATCGGAAGCCGATGACGAGGAGCTCATTTAATGAATTTCTCAGCGATTTTTATCCAGCGTCCAGTTGCCACTAGCTTACTGACTTTAGCGATTGCTTTGGCGGGCGGCTTGGCGTTTTTCAATCTACCCGTATCGTCGTTGCCACAGGTCGATTTTCCTACCGTCAATATCCAAGCCCAATTACCTGGCGCCAGTGCCGAAACTATGGCCGCCACCGTTGCTACACCTTTGGAACGGGCTTTAGGCCGGATTGCTGGCGTCACTGAAATGACCTCCAGCAGTTCGCAAGGCTCGACTCAAATCACCTTGCAATTTGATTTGGAGCGCGACATCAACGGTGCTTGTCGCGATGTACAAGCCGCCATCAATGCCGCTGCCAGTATGTTACCGACCGGAATGCCGAATCGCCCAACTTACCGCCGCGATAATCCTGCCGACTCGCCGATTTTAATTTTGGCGTTAACTTCCGAATCGCAAAGTCGCGGTCAAATGTACGATGTTGCTTCGACGATTTTGGCGCAAAAAATCTCGCAGTTACCGGGCATCGGCCAAGTTCAAATTGGCGGAGCAGCGTTGCCTGCTGTTCGTGTCGAGTTGAATCCTAACGCTTTAACTAAATACGGCATTGGTCTGGAAGATGTTCGTAACACCATCGCTCAAACCAATACCAATCAACCGAAAGGCGTGATGGAAGACGGTGCTCAACGCTGGCAGGTTCAGGCTGATGACCAAGCACGTAAAGCCGAAGATTATTTGCCGCTCATCGTTAGCTACCGCAACGGTTCGCCGGTAAGAATTGCTGATTTGGGTAATGTCGAGGACTCGGTGGAAGATTTGCGTAATACCGGTTTGAAAAACGGCAAGCCTTCAGTGTTGTTAATTTTGAGAAAACAACCGTTGGCGAATGTGATTCAAACCGTTGACCAAGTGCAAGCCATGTTGCCGCAGTTACGGGCCTTAATTCCTGAGGATATTGAGTTGTCAGTAGTGGTAGACCGATCACTAACGATTCGCGGCTCGATTGCCGAAGTTGAACACAGTTTATTGATTGCGATTGGTTTAGTGATTTTAGTGGTGCTGTTATTTTTACGGAATGTCCGTTCGGCATTAGTGCCGATTATTGCGATACCGGTATCGCTGATCGGTGCTTGCGGGGTGATGTATTTTTTAAATTACAGCTTAAACAATCTGACTTTAATGGCGCTGACCATTGCTACTGGTTTCGTAGTCGATGACGCGATTGTGGTGTTGGAAAATACCAATCGTTATATTGAACAAGGCATTAAACCGTTTAAAGCCGCCATCTTAGCAACCAAAGAAGTCAGCTTTACCGTGATGGCAATGACGGTGTCATTAGTGGCAGTATTTTTGCCAATTTTGTTGATGGGCGGCGTGGTTGGACGCTTATTTAGAGAATTTGCAGTGACGTTATCAGCTTCGGTACTGGTGTCGTTGCTGATTTCCTTAACCGTCACCCCGATGCTGTGCGCCCGTTGGCTGCAAAAAGAGACGCATCAGCATGGTCGATTTTTTACTTTAATCGGTCATGGCTTTGACTACTTACAAAATGCTTATCAAAGCTCGTTGCGCTGGGCGTTGAATCATAGCCGAACCATGATGCTGATTTTGTTAGCGACAATCGGTTTGAATGTTTTTCTATACAGCAAAATTGATAAAGGTTTTTTTCCTAATCAAGACGGTGGGCGATTACAGGGCGAAATACAAACCGATCAAGGCGCTTCGTTTTGGTCATTACAAAACAAACTAGCCGAGCTATCAGATGTCTTGCTCAAAGATCCAGCGGTCAGCACCGTCGCTGGCTTTGGTGGTTCTGGTAGCGGTGCTAATAGTGCCCGCTTATTTGTGGTGTTAAAACCGCATGATCAAAGACCTCCAATTAATGAGGTAATGCACCGTTTACGCCAACAAGTCAGCCGTATTCCTGGCGCTAATTTACACATGACACCCTCACAAGAATTGCGAATTGGTGGACGACAATCCGCCGGCAGTTATGACTATAGCCTGCAATCGGATGATTTAGGTTTGTTGCGGGAATGGCTGCCGAAAGTGGTGGCGGCTTTATCGAAGTTACCGGAACTGAACGATGTCAGCACCAGCCAACAAGACAAAGGCCAACAAATCGGTTTGGTGGTTGATCGTGATATGGCGTCGCGCTATGGCATCACTCAAGCAATGATTGATAGCAGCCTGAATGATGCATTTGGTCAACGTCAGGTGTCGGTGATTTATAACCCTTTAAATCAATATCGAGTAGTAATGGAATTAGCGCCCGAATATTGGCAAAGCGCAGAGGCATTGAAACAGGTTTATATCAACGTGCCAGCCAGCAATTCGGCAACTGGCGAAGCTATCAGCGCCAAACAAGTACCTTTATCTGCCTTAGCCAGTTTTGCGCCGACTAATGCGCCGTTGTCGGTGAATCATCAAGGTCAATTTGCTGCGGCAAGTTTGTCGTTCAATCTACAAACAGGCGTGTCACTTTCGACAGCAACTGCGTTGATTGAAAAAACCATGCAAGAAATTGGCTTACCTAGTTCGGTACAAGGCAGTTTTCAAGGCTCGGCAAAAGCCTTTCAAGAGTCGTTACGCAATCAACCATTTTTGCTGTTAGCGGCTTTATTGAGCATTTATTTGGTGCTGGGGATGTTGTACGAAAGTTATATTCACCCATTAACGATTTTATCCACCCTGCCCTCTGCGGGCGTGGGTGCCTTGTTAGCCTTAATGGTTTGCGATAACGAATTTAGCATCATCGCCTTGATTGGCGTGATTCTGTTGATTGGTATTGTTAAGAAAAACGCCATCATGATGATAGACTTTGCCCTTCAAGCCGAGCGAGAACAAGGCTTGGATTCGCGAGAAGCGATTTTTCAGGCCTGCCTGTTACGCTTTCGACCGATTATGATGACTACTCTAGCTGCATTGTTCGGCGCCTTGCCGTTAGCACTAGGTAGCGGTTATGGCGCAGAACTGCGTCAACCTTTGGGGATTACCATTGTTGGCGGTTTGATTTTTAGTCAAATGCTGACCTTGTACACCACCCCCGTGGTTTATCTGTACTTGGATCGTTTCCGGTTGTGGTCACATAACCGTTTGTTTAACCGCACCGCTTCTAAAGCGGGCAAACCTGCTTAATTTTGCCGAGATTTGCATGAGCTTTCGCCTTAAACCTTTGATTGTTGCCCTGTTCGCTAGCCAATTAAGCGCCTGCGCCGTCGGGCCCGATTACATTCGTCCCCAAGCCCCAGTTGCCACCGAGTTCAAAGAAGTCAAAGGCTGGAAAACCGCGCAACCGCGTGATACGGCTTTAAGCGGTCAATGGTGGGAAATTTTTAATGACCCAAAATTAAACGAACTTGAATCACAGGTCGCCAGCAATCAATCCTTAATCCAAGCCGAAGCGCAATATCGCCAAGCGCAAGGTTTGGTGCAATCAGCGCAATCATCGTTGCTGCCCGTTTTTAATCTAAACGGCAACTTCAATAACTTTAAGTCGGCACAAGGCCAAACTCAGGTTATCAGCGGGGTACGCACCTTGTTTGGTAATACGGTGGCGATGGCTTGGGAACCGGATTTATGGGGCAAAGTGCGTCGGCAAATCGAAGCGAACACCGGCAATGCTCAAGCCAGCGCTGCTACCTTGCAAGCCTTACGTTTATCGATTCAAAGCAATTTAGCGGTCGCTTACTTTCAGTTAAAAGTGCTCGATGCACAAAGAACCTTGCTGGATGAAACCGTAGCCGCTTATCAAAAAACCTTGGACATCACTAAAAACCGCTATGCAGTCGGCGTGGTAGCAAAGACTGACGTGGTACAAGCCGATACCCAATTGCAATCAGCCAAAGCACAGGCGATTAATTTAGGCGTTCAACGCGCTAAATTGGAACATGCGATTGCGGTATTGATTGGTAAATCGCCCGCTGAATTGTCGTTGGCGGCCAGCGCTTTAACTACCCAAGCACCAGCAATTCCGGTGTCTTTACCATCGGAATTATTAGAACGACGCCCCGATATTGCCGCTGCTGAACGTAAAGTCGCGGCGGCGAATGCCCAAATCGGGATTGCCAAAGCCGCTTATTTCCCAACCTTGAATTTGGCGATGAGCAATGGTTTTCAATCCACAGATGTCGGCGATTTATTCACCGTTGCCCGCCGCTACTGGGCGTTCGGCCCTGCCGCTGCAGCGCTAACTGTGTTTGATGGCGGGGTTAAAAATGCCCAATACAATCAAGCGATTGCAGGCTTTGATGCCAGTGTCGCCGCTTATCGACAAGCGGTGTTAACCGGTTTTCAAGAAGTAGAAGACAATCTAGCTGCGCTGCGGATTTTGGAAGAGCAAGCCAAAGTTCAGGATCAAGCTGTCGCCTCAGCCAACCAAGCCTTGGCTCTGACCAATAATCAATACCAAGCCGGCACTGTCAGTTATTTAAACGTGATGACCGCGCAAACGGCTGCTTTATCGAACCGTCAAACTGCCGTGCAATTACAAGGTGATCGCTTGAATGCCGCGGTGTTATTGGTTAAAGCGATGGGCGGTGGCTGGAATGAAACCTTGTTACCCACCGAAGAACAAGCAGCTGGGGACAGAAAATGGACTGATTATTTGATTCTGCCGGTGGATACAATTGGGGAGTGGGTTGAGTGATCTTGTCCCTATTGCTCAAACAGTTCACTAAAGTATCTAGCATTGAGAACAACTGACTTAGAAACTAAGCACCCGACACAAACCTTAACAATTCCATCGTCGTATTTCATCTATAATCGGGAAATCACCCTAACCTACAGAATCGCACTATGGAATCCATTGATTTAAGCAATCCCGAGTTTTACATCAACCGTGAACTTAGCTTGTTAGAGTTTAATGTTCGGGTACTGGCACAGGCATTGGATGAGTCACTGCCGTTGCTGGAGCGATTGAATTACTTATGTATCTCCTGCTCCAATCTCGATGAATTTTATGAAGTGCGGGTAGCTAGTTTGTTGCAGATGGCGGAGATGGACGCCAATGTGATTAGTAGTGATGGTTTAACCATTAACGAGCAGCTGGAGAAAATTTCTGACAAAGCTCATGCCTTAGTCAGTGAGCAATACCGGATTTTGAATGAAGTATTAATTCCTTGTTTAGAAGCTGACAACATTCGTTTTTTACGTCGTGATAACTGGTCTCCGGCGCAGCGTAGTTGGTTGGAAAGATATTTTAACGAAGAACTTTTGCCGATTTTGACGCCCGTTGGTTTGGACTCGGCTCACCCTTTCCCTCGCATTCTCAATAAAAGTTTAAATTTCATCATTTCTTTGACCGGTAAAGATGCTTTCGGTCGCAACAGTGGTCGGGCGATTTTGCAAGCACCACGCGCCCTGCCCCGCATTATTCAATTACCAGCTGCCGAGACCGAAAGCGGTCCTTATGACTTTGTGTTTTTGTCATCGATTATTCACGCGTTTATCAATGATTTATTCCACGGCATGACGGTCAAAGGTTGTCATCAATTTCGTGTGACTCGAAACAGCGACTTTTTCGTTGATGATGATGCGATTGACGATTTGATGATGGCGGTTGAAGGCGAGTTGGCGATGCGTAACTACGGTGACGAAGTACGTTTAGAGATTGATGCCAACTGTCCCGAAGAAACGGTCAATTTCTTGATGGCGCGTTTTGACTTAACCGCCTCACGGTTATTTTTAGCAGAAGGGCCGGTTAACTTAAGCCGTGTGCAGACCATTTATAGTTTAATCGACCGCCCAGAATTAAAATTCCCGACCTTTAAACCCAGCACCCCTAACTGCTTAGGGCGCAATAAAGACTTTTTTGCCAGCATCCGCAAACACGATATTTTGCTTCATCATCCTTACGAATCATTCTCGCCAGTGGTGGATTTTATTCGCCAAGCCGCGGCTGACCCTGATGTTCTGGCGATTAAACAGACTTTGTATCGTACGGGGGTTGATTCGCCGGTGGTGGCTGCTTTAATCAAAGCCGCTAAAGCCGGTAAAGAAGTAACCGTGGTGATTGAGCTTCGTGCGCGGTTTGATGAAAAAGACAATATTGGCCTAGCGGCTAAGCTGCAAGAAGCGGCAGCGCATGTGGTGTATGGCGTGGTCGGTTATAAAACCCATGCCAAAATGTGTTTGGTGTTACGCAAAGAAGGCAACCAATTACGCAATTATGTGCATTTAAGCACCGGTAACTATCACCCCAAAACCGCCAAGCTCTATACCGATTACGGTTTGTTTACCTGTGAAAAAGAATTAGGCGAAGACGTGCGCCGCGTGTTTATGCAGCTGACCAGTTTGGGCAAGGTAACCAAGCTCAACAAATTGCTGCAATCGCCATTTACCCTGCATCCAGGCTTAATCAAAATGATTGATAAGGAAGCCGATCATGCCCGTAAAGGCAAACCCGCAAAAATCATTATCAAAGTCAATGCGATAGTCGAAGAGCAAGCGATTCAAGCTTTGTATCGGGCTTCGCAGGCTGGCGTAAAAATCAAACTGATTGTGCGCGGGATTTGCTGTTTGCGGCCTGGAATTCCAGGTGTTTCCGATAATATTGAAGTGCGCTCTATCGTTGGCCGCTTTTTAGAACACACGCGGATTTATTCGTTTTATAACAATGGTGACTGGGCGGTTTATGCTTCTAGCGCCGATTTAATGACGCGAAATATGTTTAAGCGGGTTGAAGTCTGCTTCCCGATTAGCGATAAAAAATTGGCTGAACGGGTGTTGAACGACTTACAGTCTTATAAACAAGACAATTCACAGGCTTGGTTATTACAAAGCGACGGTCAATATCAACATTTACAACCCGGTACAGACCCTATGTTTCAAGTACAAACCGAATTACTAAAAAGCTTTGCTAACAGGACTTAATCGACATGCCAGCCTCTCGTAAACTACGCCAAGTGGTGCTAGATACTGAAACCACTGGTATCAATCCCAAAGAAGGCCATCGGATTATTGAAATCGGCTGTGTTGAGTTAATCAATCGCCGCTTAACTCAAAATCGCTTCCACGTTTACATCAATCCTGAGCGGGAAATTGATGCGGGAGCGATTGAAGTGCATGGGATAACTAACGAGTTTTTACGCGACAAACCCAAATTTGCTGATGTGGTCGATGACTTTTTAGCCTTTGCTAAGGGTGCTGAATTGATTATTCACAATGCACCGTTTGACGTTGGTTTCTTAAATCATGAATTGGGATTGTTGAAGCATAACGCTGGTAATATCGAAGCGCAGTGCGGGGTGCTTGATACATTAGCCTATGCCCGTAAAAAACATCCAGGTGCCCGTAATAGCTTGGATGCGTTGTGTAAGCGTTACGGCATCGACAACAGCCACCGTGAACTTCACGGCGCGTTATTAGACGCCGAGATTCTGGCTGATGTTTATTTGCTGATGACCGGCGGGCAATTCTCGTTATTGGATGAGCATGACGGTGAAGGCGCGGCTCAACAAGTGATCGTGCGTTTAGCGGCAGATAGAGCACCGTTGAAAGTGATTTCTTGTTCGGATGAGGAACTGGAGGCTCATGAGCAGCGTTTAGCAAAAATCGCCAAAGCGAGTGGTGGCAATTGTGTTTGGCAGCAGTGATTGACCATTAATTAACAGCGTTTGCAGTCCAAATGATTGCAAACGCTGTTTTTTTAAAAACGACTACAAAATAGCTTCAGCACTATAACCATCATCTTCAATCATCTGCTTTAGCCTTCTTAATCCCTCTAACTGAATTTGCCTGACTCGCTCACGAGTAACACCAATCTCAGACGCCACTTGCTCTAAGGTTGCTGTTTCAAAGCCACAAAGTCCATAGCGACGGCAAATCACATCACGTTGTCTATCGGCTAGGCGCTGAACCCATTTTCCAACATGATGGAGAATAAAATTGTCTTGGATAATCTCGGCATGAGTAGGACTATCGACTTCGGGAATAGTATCGAGCAGTGATTTATCAGCATCTATCGCTAAAGGGGCGTCAATTGAAGTCACCGATTGATTAAGTTTCTCTAGCTTGATAACGGTTTCAATCGGCTTATCCAAATATGCAGCAATTTCACTGGCGCTAGGCTCATGATCAAATTGTTGCCTTAAATGACGCTGGGCTTTCAAATAAATATTTAATTCTTTTGCGACATGAATCGGCAGGCGAATTGTTCGGGTTTGGCTCATTAAGGCTGCTTCGATATTCTGCCTAATCCACCAAGTGGCATAAGTTGAAAATCGATAACCTAAATCGGGATTAAATTTTTCTGCTGCTCGAATTAAGCCAAGATTACCTTCTTCGATTAAATCTGATAGCGGTAAACCTCGGTTGAGGTAGCGGCGGGAGAGCGTTACCACGAGTCGTAAATTACTTTCGACCATGACTTGGCGAGCGACAAAGTCACCATTTAAAGCTTGCCGCCCATAAAACTTTTCTTCTTCAATGGTTAATAATTTCGATTGTTTTAATTCATTAAAATAAACAGCGGTGGGATCAGAATTACAATAATTTATCGGCTTTCGATCTTGAATTTCAGCCCATTGCAGATCATCACACTCTTTAATTTCAATACCCTCAAAGCTAAATAAATCAGGAGACTCCAAATCAATTTCTGTAACAGCATCCGGCATTTGTTCCATCATGTGTCTACTCCTTAATTAATTACATTTATTTATCCGTTAAATAATCAATCGGGTTTACTGGAATACCATTTCGCCTGATTTCAAAATGTAAATAAACACGCTCACCAACTTGTCCTAGTTCAGCAATCGCTTGTCCCTTATTAACTGTATCACCTGTTTTAACCATTAATTGCTGATTATTAGCATAAGCACTTAAATAGTGTTTATCGTGTTGAATGATTAATAAGTTGCCATAACCCAATACGCCATCACCACTGTAAACCACTTTACCAGCAGCAGCGGCATGAACGGTTTGCCCAAACTTTGCTGAAATATCAATACCTTTATTGGTTTCTAAGGAAAAAGGCTTAATTAGCTTGCCTTGAATCGGCCACTGCCAATCAATACCCGACTTTTCACTGCTTTTATTTATTTGATTCTCAGTGATTGCTGTATCGCCAGCGGGCGGCAATCTAACATAATTACTCGGTGGCGACAATTGTAAAGATTGCCCTTCTTCTAACCAATACGGTGCTTCGATTTGATTCCAGATTGCCAATTGTTGGTAATCAATACCAAAGCGAAAACCAATCGCATACAAACTATCGCCTTTTTGGACAATATAGTTATCACTAGCCTTGGGGTTAATCGCTTCAACAACATATTTATTACTTGATGTTGTAGGCTCTCTAGCGCACATAGCCGCTATCGATAATAGAAAAATAACAGCAATTAATTGTAAAAAAGACATAATCTAATCAGGTAATAAAACGGATTTAGCTAAATTAATTTGTGCCGCTAAATAATCAGAACCACCACGATCTGGGTGCATTTTAGCCATCAGTTTTTTATGGGCTAGACGTATTTCATCATCGGTTGCGCCGAGTTTTAGACCTAAAATTTGATATGCCTGCTCGCGGCTCATGCTGCCAGAAGTTTGATGAGGGGATGTTTGAGAATGACTGTTGGACTGCTTGAAAAAGCCCCAAATTTTTTGCAAATACGGCGCATATTTCAACGCCAAAGGCACTAACCGCCAAACAAAAGCCAAAGCCACGCCGAATAAGGCAAACACAGCATTTAATTTACCAGTAACCGCCAAAGCCAATAATGCCAAAATCAGCAAAACCCATAGCATTTTGTTTTTTAGCCAATCGGCAACCGCCGGCTGTAAACGCGGCCCAAACCAATACAACCAAGCACCAAGCGCCAGCGCGACTAAAACGTATATGCGTACCACTTTTTCTCCAATCAAGCATCCCTAACAGTTACAAGCCATAATATCTTAAAATTAAGCCTCATCCCCACAGCACTGCGATTAATGATCACCAACTCACCGCCTATTTTAGGGTTTGCTGCGTTTAGCGGCACCGGCAAAACCAGTCTACTCACTCAGCTGATTCCGCTTTTAAAACAGCGGGGTTTACGATTAGGGGTGATTAAGCATAGCCATCACGATTTTGAAATCGACCAACCGGGCAAAGACAGTTTTAAACTCAGATCAGCAGGCGCGACATCGGTGATGTTGGTATCACAGTACCGCCGCGCGGTTATTACTGAATTTAATCCGCCGCAAGCCAATCAGCTAAGCGATCAACTAGCGGCTTTTCCCTGCGACAATTTAGACCTAATCTTGGTGGAAGGCTTTAGAGATGAAGCATTTGCCAAAATCGAATTACACCGCCCTAGCCTCGGCAAACCGTTGTTATATCCTAATGACCCCAATATCATCGCTATCGCCAGCGATCAACGATTGACTGACACACCCGCAAACTTGCCTTGTTTAGACTTAAACCAGCCGCAAGCAATTGCCGACTTTATTCTCGATTACCTTAATGGAAACCCAGCGTGAGCGAAATTTGCTACCCCAAAAATCATCAAATGCTTTCGGTTGCACAAGCGCAAACTGCGATTCTCGATGCCATTGAAAGCATTAACCAACAAGAATTAATTGCTCTGCCACAGGCTTTAGGACGGGTTTTAGCCGAAAGCCTCTATTCACCAATTGCGGTTCCGCCCCAAAACAATTCAGCAATGGATGGTTATGGCTTTAACTCATCGGAAATTATCGAAAACCAAGCCTTTACACTGACAGTGATTGGCGCATCGTGGGCGGGCAAACCGTTCACCGGCAAACTGGCTAAAGGTCAATGTATTCGCATCTTGACCGGTGCAACGGTTCCCAATGGCGTTGATAGCGTGATTGCTCAGGAACAAGTCAGCATCGACAACGACCAAGTGCAGTTCCCCGCAAATACTCAAGCTTATAAAAACATTCGCCCCGCTGGCAGTGATGTGCAAGAAAACCAGCTTTTGCTCAAAGCCGGTAAAACGCTTTCTGCGATTGATCTTGGTTTACTGGCTTCAGTTGGTCTCAGCCAAATCCCCGTCAAACGCCAATTAAAAATCGCCTTCTTTTCAACTGGCGACGAATTAACGCCATTAGGCGAAAGTTTAGGTTTTGGACAAATCTACGACAGCAATCGCTATCAATTGGCGGGATTGTTAAACCACCCTAATTATTTAGTCACCGATTTAGGGATTATCAAAGACAACCAAGCGGTATTGGAACAAACCTTAAGTAAGGCTGCTAAACAGTATGATTTATTAATTTCCACCGGTGGCGCATCGGTTGGCGATGCCGATTTTGTTAAACAGAGTTTGGATAACTGCGGGGAAGTGAATTTCTGGAAAATAGCAATTAAACCCGGCAAACCTTTGGCTTTCGGCAAGATTGGTGAATGTTGGTTTTTTGGCTTACCAGGCAATCCGGTGGCAGTTTTGGTGACATTTGAAAAATTCGTCAAACCTGCTTTGCAAAAATTGGCTGGCACCAATGTTAGCCAAGTCTTGCAACTATCAGCCCGTTGCGAAAATCGTTTACGTAAACAAGCCGGACGGCAAGAATATCAGCGCGGGATTTTAAATCAGACTGCTGAAGGTGAATTGCTTGTGCAATTAGCCGGTGGCCAAGACTCTCATCAACTCAGCGTTGCAAGTTTAGCCAACTGCTTTATTGTGCTTCCAGCCGATTGTGATGGTATTGAGTTAGGTGAAACTGTGATTGTTGAGCCGTTTCAAAGCGGGATTTAATCGCTAAAAACCGCAATCAACTCAGCGTGATTGCGGTCACCAGATTTATCGACTAACAATCAAACCATCTTCCATATGTAAAACATGATCCATTCTCCCTGCTAAATCAGGGTCATGAGTCACCACCAAAAAGCTGACTTGTAACTCTCGGTTCAGTTCTAACATCAACTGATAAATCTGCTCAGCGGTTTTACTGTCCAAATTCCCAGTAGGCTCATCCGCCAACACGCATTTGGGTTGATTAATCAAAGCCCGAGCAACAGCGGCACGCTGTCTTTCACCACCTGACAATTCACCTGGCTTATGCAGAATTCGATGCCCTAAGCCAACCCGTTTTAACAATTCCGTCGCCCGATGTTGAGCTTGTTTAATGCTTTGACCGCCAATCAACAATGGCATCGCGACATTTTCCAACACCGTAAATTCACCTAACAGATGATGGAACTGGTAAATAAATCCTAAGGATGAATTACGCACTTGGCTCAATTTTGAGGCACTGATTTTGTTTAAATCATTACCATCTAAAATCACGCTACCAGAAGTTGGTTTTTCCAAGCCGCCTAATAAGTGCATCAAGGTACTTTTACCTGAACCCGATGCGCCCATAATCGCGACTCGCTCACCGGCATTAATCGCTAAATCAACGCCTTTCAACACTTCGACATCTAACTCGCCTTGCACATAACGCTTGGTCAACTGACGGCATTCTAAAATGACACGATTACTCATAACGCAACACCTCGGCAGGATTAATCCGCGACGCCTGCCAAGCAGGATAAAGTGTCGCCAACAAAGACAAAATCAAGGCCATCGCCGCAATCCAGAACACATCACCCCAGATTAATTTCGATGGCACTTCGCTGATGTAATAAACATCAGCGGCTAAAAATTGGGTACCAAAGGCTTTTTCAATCGCTGGCACAATGGTTTCGACGTTCAAAGCTAAAGCGATGCCACCGATAGTACCAATCACGGTACCGACCAAACCAATAATGCCGCCTAAAATGATGAAAATCCCCATCACCGATTGATTCGATAATCCTTGGGTTTTCAAAATCGCAATATCACCGCGTTTATCAGTCACCACCATCACCAACGTAGAAACAATATTAAATGCCGCTACCGCGACAATCAGCATCAAAATGATAAACATCACCCGCTTTTCGGTTTGAACTGCACGGAAGAAATTGCTGTGTGCTTTAGTCCAATCGCTGACCCGATAGGCATCGCCCAAACCATCCGCCAAACTTTGGGTAATCCGTGGCGCGTTAAACAAGTCGTCTAATTTCAAACGTAAACCAGAAACCGCTGGCTCAATACGGAACAATTTGCCAGCGTCATCCAAATGAATCAAAGCCATATTGCGGTCATATTCATACATGCCAACCCTGAACATACCACTAACGGTAAAGCGTTTTAAACGCGGCAAAATACCCGCTGGGGTGGAATTGACTTGTGGGGTAATGATGGTGACTTTATCGCCGATGGTCACGCCTAAATAATTGGCTAATTCATGACCCAAAACGATATTAAATTCCCCAGATACCAGACTATCTAAAGTGCCAAACTCCATTTTGTTGGCCACTTCCGACACTTTCGGCTCATAGTCAGGCAAAATCCCCTGCACCACCGTACCGCTAACCTGTCGGTCGGCATTAATCATCACTTGACCATGAATATAAGGCGCAGAACCTTCAACATGCGGCAATTTCGAGGTGCGATCAGCCAAGGTTTGCCAATCATCAAGCTGACCGTATGGGCCGCTAATTGTGGTATGCGAAGTCATGCCTAAGATACGTTCGCGCAACTCGGCTTCAAAGCCATTCATCACCGATAACACGGTAATCAGCGCAGTTACCCCTAAGGCAATACCTAACACCGAGGTCAAGGTAATAAAAGAAATAAACTGTGTGCGTCGTTTGGCGCGCGTATAGCGCAAGCCGATATAAAGAATCAGTGGTTTGAACATATTTTAGGGATTATGGGCGATTGCACTTAGCGCAATAGCCGTAGAGGTAAAGACTATGATCAGTTAAGGTGTAGCCCAAGCGCTGGGCAATTTCCAGTTGGCGTTTTTCAATCATTTCATCGGTAAATTCATCGACCTTGCCGCACTTCATGCAAACCACATGGTCGTGATGACTACCTTTGTTTAATTCAAAAATCGAGTTGCCACCTTCAAAATGATGGCGATTAACTAATCCCGCCGCTTCAAACTGTGTCAACACCCGATAAACCGTCGCCAAGCCAATTTCTTCACCTTCTGCGAGCAGAATTTTATACAGCTGTTCAGCCGACAAATGCCGATCATCTTGCTGTTTTTCTAATAGTTCCAAAATTTTGATTCGAGGGGTTGTCACCTTCAAACCGGCCTTACGCAAATCCTGTGTTTCCACAAATGAATCTCCGAGATCATTAACAAAGGTTATTGTAGCGTTTTTTGCCGCTAGTCGTCGGCGGAATTATGGGATAATGAAAGCTGTTTTTCGTCAGCATCCCTGTTAATTCATGAACAAACCAGCCCTTTTGCTTGCCGTTTCAACGATTTTAATCACCCCAGCGTGCTCAACCGTCCTTAGCAATTTGCCCGGTGTTTACGCCTTAGAAATTCAGCAAGGCAATATGGTCGATCAAATCATGATTGATCAACTCCGCCCCAACATGACCAAACGCCAAGTGCTCTACATCATGGGCTCACCGATGCTGGCCGACATGTTTCACGAACGCCGCTGGGATTATCTGTTTTCTGACCAAAAAGATGGCGGAGACCGTGTCCAAAAACGTATTTCATTATTTTTCAACGGCGACAACCTAATGGGCGTACAAGGCGACTTCCACCCAAGTGCCGTCCCGGTCGTAAAACCATCCACCGAAGCTAGCGTCGAATTACCAAAACGCGATCTTGATAAATCGATGGGCGAGAAAATCACTGGCTTATTCAGCAGCGAACCAGAAACCATGCCGAGTACAAAACCTGCAGGCGAACCTGCACCAGCGGAATCTAATGAGAAAGGTTTTTTTGATTTTTAACAATCACTCTTGTTATCAAAAATAAGTTTGCTTGCTTGTAACAAAACTTATGTTGAAATTAATTAAATCATTGTCACTAATACTGACAATTATTGGCTCTAGTTTTTGGGCTGTATTAGCAATTTACTTTGGTGATTCAAATAGCAATACTACCCAACTATTTATAGCGACCGCATTTGGCATTTTTGGCTTAGTAACACTAATTAGTTTAAAGTTTGTGCAATCGCGCAAACCCATTCTAGCGAGTTACTTTCTATTATTTACTGCCATATTGATTTGGTGGTTCACAGCAATAACCCCATCTAACCAAAGACAATGGCAACCGGATGTAGCCCAACTAGCATTTGCTACTCGCAATGAAAACCTAATCACCATCAATAACATTCGTAACTTTGATTACCATAGCGAATTCGACTACTCACCTAGTTATTACAGTAAAACTTACGATTTAAATAAGCTTGAAGGCATTAGTTTATTTGCTATTTATTGGATGGGGCCAGCTATTGCTCATACTATTTTGAGTTTTAATTTTGGTGATAATAACCATCTAGCCATTTCGATAGAAGCCCGTAAAGAACAAGGGGAAGGCTATTCGACAATCAAAGGCTTTTTCAGACAATACGAACTGATTTATATCGTGGCCGACGAGCGCGATGTGATTCGTTTACGCACTAACTACCGTAAAGACCCCGTCGAAAACGCCTATTTATACCCTCTACAGCTTAGCCCAGAGATTGCACGTCAAATATTCTTGGAATACATAAATAAAATCAATGACCTGCATGAAAAACCAAGTTTTTATAATACTTTAATCAATAATTGCACCACAGAAGTTTGGTACAACACTCGAATAACAGCTAACCATTTACCATTTTCATGGAAAATTTTAGTCAGCGGTTATGTTCCAGAATATCTCTATGAATCCAATATTCTCGACACTAAAACGCCTTTTGAATATTTACAACAACAAGTCCATATTAATACTAAGGCGCATGCGGCAGATCAAGCTACGGATTTTTCCCGACTCATTCGGGTTGGTATTGAGAGCTTTCAATAAACTAAATCCAACCTCAGCAGTAATCGCTTTGACCTTGCAGTTAAGAGAACGCTGCTGAAGTTGGAAAAACTACCGTGTACTTACATTTCTATCCAAATTAACTCAACACGACGGTTTTCTGATTTACCGGCCTCAGTTTTGTTATCCGCAATCGGCTGTCTTTCGCCATAAGCATGGGCAGTCAATTTATTGGTAACGCCTTTGTTTTTCAAATACTGCACCACAGAATTAGCGCGACGTTGCGATAGCTTCATATTGTAAGCATCGCTACCTTCGCTACTGGTGTGGCCTTGGACTTCAATTTCATTTTTTTGCGGATAAGCAATCAAATCAGCCGCGACACCATCTAACAATTCTTTAGCATTCAAGCCCAATTCAGCTGAATCGTATTTAAAGTGTTCGCCTTTCAGCACTAATTTAACTGCACAACCTTTGCTATTAACTAAGCTGCCTTTAACCGTTTTCGGGCATTGATCAGCACAATCATTAACGCCATCAGCATCAGAATCGCGACTAGCACAATCATCAACTGGCGCGACAGAAACTGGTGCCACTCTAGCTCTTGGCTCGGCTTTTACCTCGGCATATTTCGGTTTATCGCCAAACGGAATTACCACCCCAAGATTGACAGTCATATCATGAAACTCATCAGTACCTGGCTGAACTTGAGCGCTCAGATTATTGTTGTAACGGTAACGAACATCACTGCGAATCAACAAATTATCATTAAGCTCATAGCTAACACCTAAACCCGCCTCACCAATAAAGCCGATACCACAGTTCGCTGAAACACAGGTATTCATACCACCCAAACCCACCACCGCATAAGGTGAAAATTTGTCGCGAAATAAGTAATACTGGACATCTGCACTACCACCCAGTAAATCCCAGGAACCATTATTACCGTTAAAACCTTGATAAAAGCCTTTCAATTCGAGATTAAAATGCTCATCAATCATTTTACCAACACCTAAACCACCGCCCCAGCCATCGCTAGCTTGGCGGTCACCACCGGTATTGAGATAGGAAGCAAAAGGCGCGACGTACCAACGGTTATCTTGCAACGACTGATCGGCCTGCGCCAACGGCAGAAAACTTGCACCGATTAATGAGGCAATGATGAGCGGTGTATGTTTTAGCATGGTGAATTCCTTTTTAAGTTTAAAAATATTGCAACAAGCGCAAGTTTTAAGTTTAATGACCGGATTAATCACCCGTCTGTTCACTAGCCCACACATACATTTTCAGCCCCTAATACTAGAAAGCTATCGGACTGTAAAAATTAGAAACCATGTACGAAGACGAGCCCAACAAATACTTTTTAAAGGCAATTCTACTTATCCTAGGATTAGCTATGCTGTATTTCTCTTTTGATCAACTAATAAACATCAAAGAATATCAACCCAATTTCAAAGGAAGAGGTGGCTTGATAACTTATATATTGTTCAACACTTTTGGCCCTTTCGGAGAACCATTTTTTAATTTATTTGGATCTTTTTTCTTTATTTATATAGCAATCAAAGCACCAACAAAATAGATAGCAGATCAATAAAAATTATCAATACTGATTTACCAAATAACAAATGCACAAATCCAATCAACCCCCAGTCATCCACCTAGACCTACTCTGCATCGGCCACGCCAGTTACGACCAAGTATTCAGCATCCCTCATCACCCAGCTAGTGACGAAAAAATGCTGGCAGATAACTTACTAAGTTGCGGTGGGGGGCCAGCAGCGAATGCGGCAGTAACTGCGGCAAAACTGGGTTTTAAAGCTGGATTCTGCGGTTATTTAGGCAATGATAGCTACGGTGACAGTCATTTATCAGAACTACGGGCTCACGACATTAACACCCAGTTAATCAAACGCGGTAACTCCCCTACGCCATTATCAGTAGTATTGGTGAAACCCAACGGCGACCGCGCTTTGATCAATTACAAAGGCAATACCCAAACCTTGGCTGCCGATAGTGTCGATTTTTCCTCAGTCAAAACCAAAACTTTATTGTTCGACGGCCACGAAGCCCCACTATCGCTGAGCGCTCTGCAACAAGCCCATCTAAAATCCGTACCCAGCGTGTTAGATGCTGGCTCCTTACATGACGGCACTTTGAGCTTGATGAGCCGCGTTGATTATTTAGTCTGTTCGGAAAAATTCGCTATTCAATACGCAGGCAATCCACAAACCGCATTAAGCCAATTAGCAGCAGTTGCGCCTTGGGTGGTAATTACACTGGGTGAACATGGCTTGATTTGGCAACATGGCCAAGAGACAGGAAAACTAAATGCGCCTACCATTCAAGCCGTCGATACCACGGGCGCTGGTGATGCCTTTCATGGTGCATTTGCGGCTGGATTAGCAACCAATATGGATTGGCAGGATTTACTGTATTACGCTAGCGCAGCTGGGGCGTTTTGTTGTACCAAACTCGGTGCTAGAACCAGCTTAGCGAGTCGTGAACAACATGACCAATTGCTGAATAGTTGGCGAGAAATAATCGAACCCAATAGGCTTAATACCTAAAGAAGTTTTTTTATACCCTCATTGATGGTCAATTGAAGTAAAAATACCCCGTCATAAAATCGTTTATTTAACGGGGTAATAACAAAAGCGATTACTTTTCGTCTAGCGTTTGGTTTTGCTCAGCATCAGACGATTCATTATTACTGACATTCTCGGCAATAACTTTCAAGCCAACTTGTGCCGCATTTTCAAAATGATTAATCACATGACCTCGCAACTCATCTATTTGCTGTAATGCATACTGAAGCGATGGAAAAACTGCCGGCATCATATGAACCGCGCCATCGGTAGCTAAAAATCCGGTTTGAACAGCGACACCAGCAGCAACGGTTTCAATCAAAAATATACTTTGCCCCTGAATACTTTGATTTTGTTCATCTGCTACTGAATTTTCTAATTCATCGGTAGTTTTTGTATCTTCACTCATCTAAATGATCCTTTGGTTTTGAACAAAAAATCATTTTAACAGCTCTTGATGACAGACCTAAATCAACTTCTTGATAGTTAGCATAAAACATGCTCTAACGTTCAAAATACCCCAACATAAAATCAACAAACGCGGTTAATTTGGCGGGGTAATATCGACGCTGTAAGTAAGTAGCGTAAATTGCCAAAGCTGGGCGATGATAATCACGCAAAATTTCAACTAACTCACCGCTTTTCAGATACGGCGCAACCGACAATTTCGGCGCACGCACAATCCCCATCCCCATCGCCGCCGCTTCCGACAAAACTCGCCCATTATTGGATGCCATTTGCCAATCGACCTGAACTTTTTTCACATCGCCACCAACATTAAATAACCAATCATCACCATGCGGAGTATCGACATAATGCAAACAACGATGCTTGGCTAATTCATCAATCGTTTCTGGAATACCGGTTTCTTCCAGATAGCGCGGTGAGGCATAGGTACAAAGTTCGGTTTCTGCCACTTTACGCGCCACCACACCAGGGTCTAGTACATCAGTAACTAACAAGGAAATATCAAAACTACCAATTCGCAAATTGGGCGGTTTGTTATCCAAAGTCATCAACACTTTGACTTCGGGATATTGCTGCAAAAATTGCTCAATCACCGGCACCATATACATACCACCAAAATCTATCGGGGCGCTGATATTGATATGGCCTTTAATGCGTTCTGACATCTGTACGGTTGAAGCCTCCAAATCGGCTAAATCTTCCAGCAATTGCCGACTGCGGTTGTAATAAGCTTCACCAGCGCTGGTCAGGCTCAAACTACGAGTAGTTCGATTGAGCAACATCACGCCCAGCGAGGCTTCCAACTGCGCCATGTATTTGCTAATCATCATGTTCGAGCATTTCAGCTCTTTAGCCACCGCTGAAAAAGTACCCAGCTCGACGATACGGCAAAACACTTGCATGTTGTTAAACTTATCCATGGGTCATCATCAAATATAAACTATAGGTTTATATTTTATAAACCATAAACACTCTTTAAACCAGAAAAACATGTCGCTACAATGCGCGACGGAGATAGTCGTAACACCGTCTGCTTTTACTGTTTAAAATCAGACGTTTTTTTAACCAACAGAGGTCCTTATGAGCAAAATCCTAAACGAAGTATTACTCGCTAACCGTGGTTACGTTGCCAGCTTCACCAAAGGCGACTTGGCTATGCCACCTGCACGCCAATTTGCAATTTTGACTTGTATGGATGCTCGTTTAGATCCAGCTAAATACGCTGGTTTATCAGAAGGCGATGCTCACGTTATCCGTAACGCTGGCGGCCGTGCTAGCGATGACGCGATTCGTTCATTGGTGATTTCTTACAAATTATTAGGCACTAAAGAATGGTTCGTGATTCACCACACCGATTGCGGTATGGAAACTTTCACCAACGACATCATGAGCGACTTGTTGGCAAGCAGCTTAAAAACCTCTAGCGTTGACGCGACAGGCTGGCACGACAACAACGCAGGCCCAGGTTCAACCGATGGCAAATACATCAACTGGTTAACCATTAAAAACCAAGCAGAAAGCGTATTAGAAGACGTCAAACGCATTAAAGCTAACTCATTAGTGCCAAGCGATATTCCAGTTTACGGTTATGTTTATGACGTAAAAACTGGCAGCTTGATTGAAGTACCTGAAGCAACTGAAGCCGGTAAAGCTAGCTAAGTTGTTGGCTTGAAGATTGGGTTGGTCACACGCCAACCCAATTATTCGGCTAATTAAGACGCCAAACGCCGCGTCACTCTCAACAAATCTTCCGCAGTATCAACACCCGCCTCCGGTGTTTTCTCAACCACTTTCACCAGCACTTTTTCACCGTGCCATAGTATCCGTAATTGTTCCAACGACTCGACGCTTTCCAATGGTGACGGCTGCCAATTGCAGTAATCTTGCAAAAAACTGACTCGGTAAGCGTACATACCAATATGGCGTAAATGCGGCAAGCTGGCGGTTTGAGGATTGTAATTATGAGGAAAACTAGCTCTATCCCAAGGTATCGCGGCACGGCTGAAATACAAGGCATAGCCGTTTTTATCCAGCACCACTTTCACCGCATTGGGATTAAACACTTCCTCGGCATCGTGAATTTTAGCGGCTAAAGTCGCAATCCCCGCTTGCGATTGACTGGCCAAGGCTTCAGCGGCATCGCGAATATACGCCGGTGGAATTAACGGCTCATCACCTTGCAAATTCACCACGATAGTCTCAGCCGACCAACCCAAAATCTGCGCCACTTCTGCTAAACGCTCGGTGCCGGATTGGTGATTGGGATTGGTCATCACCGCTTGAATACCCAACGCCGTCACGGTATCGAAAATGCGTTGATCATCAGTAGCGACGACCACTTGCTCGGCATCGGCTTCTAAAGCCCGTTGACAGACATGGGCAATCATCGGTTTGCCAGCAATGTCTAACAACGGCTTGCCCGGTAAGCGGGTTGAGGCGTAGCGAGCGGGAATCACGACTTTAAAGGCAGTTTTCATTAGCGATAAGCTTCGGTTTCTTCAAAACTCAATTGGCGGGCATCATCTTCTAACATCACCGGAATCGAGTCGCGAATTGGGAAGGCTAGTTTGTCGGCTTTGCAGATCAATTCTTGCTTGGCGCTGTCATAAACCAAAGTGCTTTTGCAAATTGGGCAAGCCAAAATATCGAGTAATTTTTTATCCATGAGATTTCTGTTTTAGTAGAGTTAATAGTTGTTGGGAAAAGGCTGCCGGCAATTGCGCGGTGACCGGTAAATACCAAAAATTGGCTTGAGCAAATTTGACGCATTTCACCGCGTCTTTTTCGGTCATTAACAACGGTTGGTCGTGGTTAAATTGCAAATCGTCGGCAGTAAAAACGTAATGATCGGGAAAGGGATGATTTTCAGCTTCAATCCCAGCGGCTTTGATTTGGGCGAAAAATCGCTTGGGGTTGCCTATCGCAGCGAGCGCATGACAGGCTGTTCGTTGGAAATAACTGGCTGGTTGTTGTTCACCCGTTAGCAGATTGACCCAAGTTTGACCTTGGCATTGCATGGCGAACTCGCCTTCCTGTAACTGTTTGCCACCATTGACGACTACAAAATCAACCTCTTCTATCCGCGTTTGCGGTTCGCGTAATGGCCCAGATGGTAGGCAATAGCCATTGCCAAAACGTCTGTCACCATCAATCACCACGATTTCAATATCACGACGCAAGGCATAATGCTGTAGGCCGTCGTCAGAAACAATCACATCGCAATAATGATTAGCCAGCAAGTGCTTGGCAGCTTCGACGCGTTTCACACCGACAGCCACCGGACAAGCGCAGCGTTTGGCTAATAATACCGCTTCATCGCCGACTAAAGCCGTGTCGCTATCGGTAGTCACCGTTTGCGGGATTTGATTCGCTTCGCCGCTGTAACCGCGACTAATCACCCCAGGGTTGTAACCGTTGTCTTTCAGCCATTGCACCAAATGAATCACCAACGGAGTTTTGCCAGTGCCGCCGACGGTAATATTGCCGACGATAATCACCGGCACCGGTAATTTGGTACGCTTGAAAATGCCGATGTTGTATAAAAAACGTCTAAAGCGAATCACATCAACGTAAATCATCGACCAAGGCATCATCCAGCCAGACACATACAAATCCTTGTACCAAAGCACTTGTAACCATTCAGCTATTTTTCTTTTCATCGGCGTCATGGTTGCTCCGGTGGATCAATGGCAAAACTTAAGTGATGAAAACCCAGTTGATTAGCAACATCCAAGGCGCTGACTACCGCTTGATGCTGGGCTTTACCATCGGCGTTGATAATCAACGGTAATTGGCGAGTAGCAATAGTTTGCTGAGCCAAAGCGGCTTTTAAACCGTCTAAATTCGGATTAGCCAAAGCCAAGGCTTTGCCATCAGCGCCGGTTAATGAATAAGCACCATTGGCATCAATAAACAGATTAAGCGCTTGATTTTCTTGCGTGGTTTCGCTACCCGTGGCTTCCGGCAAATTGATTTTTAATTCGCTGTGATGACGAAAAGTAGTGGCAACCATAAAGAAAAACAGCAACACCAACAACACATCAATCATCGGAATCAAGCCGATTTCCACCGATGAGCGGCGTTTACGACGAAACTCCATTAGATGCTCTCTCTGTCGCCTTGCATGATGTCGATCAGACGCAAGGCATTTTCTTCCATATGCACCACATGATCATCGACCAAGCGTTCAAAATAGCGATGAAAAAACAGGCTAGGAATCGCTACCGTTAAGCCAGACGCGGTACAAATCAAGGCTTCGGAAATGCCATTGCTCAAGACAGCCGGATCGCCCATGCCGCCAATCGCAAGGTCTGAAAACACCCGAATAATGCCATCAACGGTGCCTAATAAACCTAATAAGGGCGTGATGGAAGCGATGCTGCCTAAAGCATTTAGATAGCGTTCCAGTTCGTGAGCGACTTGTCTACCGACTTCTTCGATGCTGACTTTCATCATTTCGCGGCCATATTTGCGGTTCAGCAACCCAGCAGCCAAAATCCGACCGAGTGGCGAACTGACTTTAATCCGTCTAATCGCGGCGTCGTCGAGTTTATTATCACGGTGCAATTGCCAAATATGCGCCATTAAATCGGCAGGGATGATTTTTTTACGCTGTAACGACCAAAGCCGCTCGCCGATAATCGCCATCGCAACAATCGATGACAAAATGATGGGAAACATCATCCAACCGCCGTTTTTTATAACCTCAAACACCTATCAGTTCCTTAATTTTGGGGACAGGTCGGGATTTTACCGCAATGTGGTGGGATTTTGCCGATTCGTGGCGGTTTGGAGAAGGTGGCATCGGATGAGGCCACCCTGTAAAGCAAAAAACTAACTGATGTAACGCAATAACAGTTGTTCAATACAATCATCATTTCTGATTAGCTTCGTCATTACCGCAAAGGCGGGAATCTAGGTGATAAGCCTCGAGGTCTGGATTCCCGCCTTCGCGGGAATGACGGCAACATCCGAGAATGACTGCAATTTATGCGTAATATCAGAAACTAATTAAATTTTAGCAACACGTTGTTTTAAATAGTCAGCAAATTCTTGGTTAATTTCTTTATGCAACAAGCCGTATTCAACGTTGGCTAACAAGAAACCAAATTTAGAACCGCAATCGTAACGGTTGCCTTCAAACTCATAAGACAACACTTGCTCATCTTTCATTAACGCCGCAATCGCATCGGTTAATTGAATTTCGCCGCCAGCACCGCGACCGGTGTTTTCGATTTTTTCAAAAATCGCTGGGGTTAAGATGTAACGACCGACCACCGCAATATTAGAAGGCGCGACTTCTGGTTTTGGTTTTTCGACGATGGATGACAAGCGCCCTACTTTTGGCGCAGTTTCTGTATGTTCGACAATACCGTATTTATGGGTTTCTTTCGGATCAACCCGCTCAACCCCCAAAATACTGCTTTGTTCTTGATTAAACAATTCCACCATTTGTTTGATGCAACCGCGTGAGCCATCTTCGATTAAATCGTCTGGCAAAATCACCGCAAACGGCTCATCACCAACTACCGCTTTCGCACAATGCACCGCATGACCTAAACCTAATGCTTCGGCTTGACGAACAAACACACAAGTCACATGCGGCGGCAACAATTCGCGCAGCATTTTTAATAATTCGGTTTTACCGCTTTTTTCCAACTCTTTTTCTAATTCGTAAGATTTATCGAAGTGATCAGGAATAGAGTTTTTGTTACGACCAGTCACAAAAATCATCGTATCAATACCGGCAGCAATCGCTTCTTCAACCGCATACTGGATTAATGGCTTATCAACAATCGGCAACATTTCTTTAGCAACCGCCTTAGTCGCAGGCAAAGAACGAGTGCCAAGACCGGCGACTGGAAAAACGGCTTTTGTGATTTTTTTGCTCATAATGACTGTATCTCGTATTAGTTATAAAGGTTGTTGGGCACAATAATCGCTGTCATAGCTTATCTGTGGCTTAAATTAGCTACGGAAACGCGGCCTATTTTAGTAGATAATGGGATTTTATTTTCAACCCTTACCCAAAAACATAGCAATGAAAAAATGGTCATACGCGTTTTTAGTGATGTTGATGCCTTTAAATTCAGGTTTTGCACAGGACTTGCTAGAAACCTATCAACTAGCCCTGCAAAATGACCCTGACTATAAAGCTTCAGATATCAACAAACTATCAGTTGCGGAAATAAAGTCACAAAGTATTGCTCAGATGTTGCCGAATATCGGTTTTAGCGCAAGTAGCAGTCGTAACCGATTACAAAGCGAAAAAATCAGCTTTATGGGCAATGGATTACAAAATTACTGGGATCAAAACTTAGGCGTTAATTTAAAACAACCGGTATTCCACTGGGATCATTGGATACAACTTGACCAAGCCGACAACAAAATAGCCCAAGCCGAAGCACAATTCCAAGCCAAACAACAAAGCTTAATCAGACGCACTGCAGAAGCCTATTTCAATATTCTGGCCGCACAAGACAATCTGGAATTTACCAGCGCCGAAAAAAAATCTATTGCCAAACAGCTTGAACAAGCCAAACAACGCTTTGAAGTCGGCATTATCGCTATAACCGATGTTTACGAAGCACAAGCCGGCTATGACCGCGCTTTAGCCAGTGAAATTGAAGCGCAAAACCAACTCGACAACAGCAAAGAAGCCTTACGGGAAATCCTCGGTGACAACAGCGCCAACTTAAACAGCTTACAAGCACAAATCCCCTTAAGCCCCCCTGCCCCCGAAGACTTGAATGCGTGGTCTGATGCCGCTGAAAACAATAATTTCTCGATTGTCGCCCAATTCAACCAAACCGAATACATCCGCAAAACTATCGATTTACAGCAATCCAAACATTTGCCAACCTTAGACATCATCGCCCAATACAAGCAACAAGATAACGGCAACTCATTTGGTTTTCGCGGTGATAACGAAGCCGTTGGCTTACAAATGAACTTACCTTTATTTGAAGGCGGCGGCACCGCTTCTCGCGCTCGCCAAGCCCAATACGACTACGAAGCCGCCAAGCAAGACCTGTTAAAAGTCAAGCGTAGCGCAACCCGTAGCGTCAAAGATGCCTTCCGTGGCGTGGTTTCCAGCATTAGCCGCGTCAAAGCTTTAGACGCAACCGTGCAATCGGCTGAAAAAGCTGTCGAAGCGGCTGAAGCGGGTTTTGAAGTCGGCACTCGGACCATGGTTGATGTATTAACCGAAGAGCGCAATTTATATAAAGCCAAAAGCGACTATGCACGAAGCCGTTACGATTATTTGATTAATGGCATCAAACTAAAAGAAGCAGCCGGCAGTTTAAGTGAACTGGATTTACAGCAGATTAATCAGTATTTGCAAAGGTTGTAATTCTCAAAACGAGGTTTTCCGTTTGTTTTACGCAAAAATAAAAACAAACGGAAAACCAAAATATCGTACTAGCAGTAAGCTAGAAAAATGCTTTAGGCCGAGCAATCTCCCTCCGCACAGCCTTCCATTATCCGTTGTAAATGTGATGCATCCAATTCGATCTCAAATTGCATAATCCACCGTCGCCTATATAATAATCGCGTGAATCGGTCAGACTGCGTCTTGCACGCTACTGCACAGTATCCGATCCGCAAAACGCGACCCCTCAAAAGGCCGCGTTTTTTATTTCTTAAACATCATTTGTCCGTCGCGCTGCCCATCAAAATAATTTTCGCGTGACTTCTCAAACGGTTCAGCCCCACGGCTGTGGGGAACGCCCTAAAACGTCAATCTTTGTGACCAAACCATTCGGTTCAGCCCCACGGCTGTGGGGAACGCCCTGTAATGCAAGTAGTGACTGGGCTACGAGACGGTTCAGCCCCACGGCTGTGGGGAACGCTCAGCACTAGCTTTCTAAGTGGATTTCCTGTTCGGTTCAGCCCCACGGCTGTGGGGAACGCAAGCGATGCTCGATTTTGGCAAAGTGACTCAGCGGTTCAGCCCCACGGCTGTGGGGAACGCGGCTCACTGGTACGCGGCTATGCGTTCAACGCCGGTTCAGCCCCACGGCTGTGGGGAACGCGGACAGTTAATGCATCACGATAATCCAGTTAGCGGTTCAGCCCCACGGCTGTGGGGAACGCTTTCTTTTTTTTAGCAACAACGTCCATATCGTCGGTTCAGCCCCACGGCTGTGGGGAACGCCGCCGCACCAAACGCCGCGCGAGTTTGCGGGTCGGTTCAGCCCCACGGCTGTGGGGAACGCTTACAAGTTTTGCTTTATCTATACAAGCAAATCGGTTCAGCCCCACGGCTGTGGGGAACGCATGCTTGCATCAAGCGTTATGATCGACCGCATACGGTTCAGCCCCACGGCTGTGGGGAACGCATATATTGAACAAACTCAATACCATATTATGACGGTTCAGCCCCACGGCTGTGGGGAACGCATTCCAAGAATTACGGTTGACAAGCTTTTCTTCGGTTCAGCCCCACGGCTGTGGGGAACGCTTTAAGATTCGCTTCCCAAGCAAAAGCCATTGCGGTTCAGCCCCACGGCTGTGGGGAACGCCAGCATGGTTTTTCCAAAAGACGAAACCACGCCGGTTCAGCCCCACGGCTGTGGGGAACGCACGCCGCCAAAATCAAGTGTAACTCGTTCGTTCGGTTCAGCCCCACGGCTGTGGGGAACGCTATTTACAGCACGACAATTGAATTTAAGGTTACGGTTCAGCCCCACGGCTGTGGGGAACGCTTCTTTGCTCCACTTGGCAATATTGCAACCAGCGGTTCAGCCCCACGGCTGTGGGGAACGCTAACCATCGTATAGCGCGATCAATAAATCCGCCGGTTCAGCCCCACGGCTGTGGGGAACGCATCCACCTTGTCTTTAATTGCTTGTGAAGTGGCGGTTCAGCCCCACGGCTGTGGGGAACGCCAGCATGGTTTTTCCAAAAGACGAAACCACGCCGGTTCAGCCCCACGGCTGTGGGGAACGCGATTCAACGGTATCGAATGACAATTCCGGCTGCGGTTCAGCCCCACGGCTGTGGGGAACGCGAATAGCGTGCTGATTTGCACCGTTTAGCGATACGGTTCAGCCCCACGGCTGTGGGGAACGCGATTGTTTCAATGGGTTGGCGCAGGTGACGTTCGGTTCAGCCCCACGGCTGTGGGGAACGCTAACCACCGCCCAAACCCGCTCATCCAACAACCGGTTCAGCCCCACGGCTGTGGGGAACGCAACGGTTTGATAACCCACCCATTCAGAAATGTCGGTTCAGCCCCACGGCTGTGGGGAACGCGGTTGCCGCCAGTGCCAACGACTCCCGGGATTACGGTTCAGCCCCACGGCTGTGGGGAACGCGTTAACCGGAGTAACTGCATAGCGCCATCAGGCGGTTCAGCCCCACGGCTGTGGGGAACGCCTCTGATTAAAGTCAGAAAGGAGGTGTTTTCGCGGTTCAGCCCCACGGCTGTGGGGAACGCCTGATAAAACTTTTTCAATTACAGCAGGAACTCCGGTTCAGCCCCACGGCTGTGGGGAACGCAAGATTAAAAACAATGTCAAACTTTTTTTTGTCGGTTCAGCCCCACGGCTGTGGGGAACGCTTATCCTTCATCATTTGGAGTAAATGCTAATACGGTTCAGCCCCACGGCTGTGGGGAACGCTGGAGAAATTAACATGAGTTATACAAAAGGGCCGGTTCAGCCCCACGGCTGTGGGGAACGCTGTTGGTTGCTTTTCTTTAGTCGGCTATATGGCGGTTCAGCCCCACGGCTGTGGGGAACGCCACCGCTGCTACAGGTACAACGGGTTCTTGTGCGGTTCAGCCCCACGGCTGTGGGGAACGCAATTATTTCGGTAACTGCAAATACAACATATACGGTTCAGCCCCACGGCTGTGGGGAACGCTTCAGAGAACGCAACTTCCATTGTGCGCTGACCGGTTCAGCCCCACGGCTGTGGGGAACGCCGCCGCCGGACTGATCGAGCTTGACTAACAGTCGGTTCAGCCCCACGGCTGTGGGGAACGCAAATCATCATTGCTGTTGACCGCTCTAAACCCCGGTTCAGCCCCACGGCTGTGGGGAACGCAATAACATTTACACAAAACCCAACCGCAACGCCGGTTCAGCCCCACGGCTGTGGGGAACGCACCGAAACCGAGCCAGCCACGTATTCATAGGGCGGTTCAGCCCCACGGCTGTGGGGAACGCTTATCCTTCATCATTTGGAGTAAATGCTAGTTCGGTTCAGCCCCACGGCTGTGGGGAACGCTAATGAGCTAACAGCAATCACAGTACATATAGCGGTTCAGCCCCACGGCTGTGGGGAACGCAACATCAGCAAAACAAGATACAGGTAATACATCGGTTCAGCCCCACGGCTGTGGGGAACGCCTATGCCAAGAAATTACGACACGACAAATAACCGGTTCAGCCCCACGGCTGTGGGGAACGCATTAAGTACTAACTGGGCGACATTTTTCACAGCGGTTCAGCCCCACGGCTGTGGGGAACGCTTAATTTGCGAATCTGTAGCCATTGCGCGACCCGGTTCAGCCCCACGGCTGTGGGGAACGCGGAACACAAACAGCCACTTTAAATACGTGCGCCGGTTCAGCCCCACGGCTGTGGGGAACGCTTTAAATAAGGCATTTCATCAATTTGATGTTGCGGTTCAGCCCCACGGCTGTGGGGAACGCCTGAAATTAAATTAACTTGCCCAGTTGTCGAACGGTTCAGCCCCACGGCTGTGGGGAACGCTGATGCCATATGGAGCGGAACAGGAAATGGAACGGTTCAGCCCCACGGCTGTGGGGAACGCGAGATAAAGCGTGTTAATCATGTCAGTAATGTCGGTTCAGCCCCACGGCTGTGGGGAACGCCCATCAATTACAAGGCTTTGCGGTTGATAATGCGGTTCAGCCCCACGGCTGTGGGGAACGCGGTTGTTACTCGGTTTGTGCTGGTCATTTTGGCGGTTCAGCCCCACGGCTGTGGGGAACGCACTAATCGTAAGCGATTGTTTAATAAAGGTAAACTAAACACCCAAAAATCTACCAATATTTTTTACTTTTTCTAGTTGTTAAAGAACACCCAAATCATCGTTATCTGGTGGATAAAACGAGACTAATTTCAAACCATCTAACTCAACAGGTAAGCGGCGGTTTTTACCTAAAGTCATAAAATCAAAACCCGATTCGGTATTAGTTGACCAAGCCATAACAGCGTTACCCTCTTCTACGCCATCGACAATTTGCGCCCAAATCATCTCCCGCACTTTGACAGATAAATCTCCCACATAAACACCGGCACGAATTTCAATTAACCATACAGCCAAACGACCTCTTAGCCTTGGCGGTACATTTTCAACTACGATGACCAACATCGCCGATACTCGCTGAATTTGGAATGGCAGGTGCAATCGATTCTTCGCTAGGTTTAGGCAACTCTAACTCACCCGCAGTTAAAACCTCTTCGATGGTAGGAATGATTTTTTTCAAGATTTTGCTTTGTCTAAAAACATCTCGACACATCAACCGCACCTCTCGCTCGGGATTCGGTGAGTTTTTAGCAGCAATTTTAAAAGCCTGAGGAATGATGTCATCGAACTTAAATAAATCGGCAATATCATAAACAAACGATAGCGGCTTACCCGTATGGATAAAACCAATCGCTGGCGCATATCCGGCCGCCAAAATAGCCGCTTCACAAATACCATATAAACAAGCTGTGGCGGAGCTAATACATCGATTTGCTGTATCCCCGTTATCCCATTGCGTATAGTCATAATTGCGACCTTTCCAATCGACACCCGCTTGTTTGGCAAGTAATTGATATAACTTTTTGACTCTAGCCCCTTCAATACCCCGTAATTGCTCAACACTTCGGCGCTCTGGCGGTTTTTCACCAAATCGAATTTCGTACATTTTACGAACAACTTTTAGACGCGCGGTATCATCCAATGCCAATTTTGCTTGATATAACAAACGATCAGACCGCGCACCACCTGGCTGACCTGCCGCGTAAAGTCGAACCCCAGCCTCGCCAACCCAAACCAATAAAGTACCAGCCCTAGCTGCCAACGCCGCTGCGTGATGTGAAACACGAGTCCCGGGTTCCAACATGATGCAAGCAACAGAACCGACCGGAATATGGGTACGAATACCGGTTTCATCGATGACAACAAACGCGCCATCTTTAACATCAACCTGACCTTTTTCGATAAACACCAATGAAACACGCTCTTTCATGGCGATGGGTTTTAGGGGTGGAAGCATGATGATTATTTAATTTACTTTTTTAACCATTACCAATCCACAGCCGAACGCTTTTGCGCGACCTAAGCCGTTGAAGAGGGTGTGTTGGAATTTATCAATATCAGTGATTTGCAGCTCACCCGTTAAATCAACGGTGCTAAAACCTGATTTGTCGCCTTTTTTTTTCACTTTCTGTGGTAATGCGTGCCAATAGTAACCGCTGTTTTGCAGCTTGCTTGAACCATTTTGATCATGGACCAAATCAAAGCCACAGCGTTCGCCTTGGCGACACCACCAATTTTCCAAGGCTTTATCAATTTGAACTTTCGTAGCCCACTCTAATTTATCGGCTAGGTTAGCGATTTGGCTAAGACGCTCGGCATAGCTTGGATCGTTCGCCAATACTTGAGTTAAGTATTGATTCAGCGGCTCACCACCGTTACTTAACAGTAGTTTTTTGTATTCTCCCTTATTTGGTTTGCTTGATAACAAAGCTTGCAAATGTAGCGTTTCTACTAAATCGCTTAAAAAGCGCCATTGTGCGTCCATAACTACATCGTGCTTTTTACCTTGCCGATCAACCACAGGATTAACACGACATTCAAAAATCAAACGCTGTCCAACTTCTAACTGTGGCTGATAGGGTTTGGTTTCCACTTTAAATAGCGAATCATCGTTTTCTACTGGCTTAAACTGAGAAACCACGTAATAAATGGGCTCCCCTCTTACAGTTGCTGATACAGCGAGTTGCTCGCGAGCAATTTCTTCACGATACAAAAAAGTACGTTCGTCTTGCTCTGGAAATAAGCGCCACAATATGCGATGAACAGCGTATTGGTCTTGCCTGAACATGTCGGCCAATATCGACAACTCATTGATACCCTGTTTTATTCGGACTCTGGAAAAGTACATCATTCACCTCCCTGATAATAATAATGCTCTTGGCGTGGCGCAAATTGCCAGCGTTTGCGTGACAGCGGCTGGTCGTGGCGAACCCGTGTTTGTATCCTGCTTACCGGCACAGTATCGTCAAAATCTTGCATTGAACCTTCCCAATAATAATGGCGCTGATTGTTTAGCTTTAACCAACTGCTATCGCGTTCAAATACACCATCACTTACAGCTTGGTGGGTGGGTAACAAAGGTTTGTGTTGATAGGCTTTAAATGCCGCCAAGTAATGGCTTTGATTCACCAACAACTGCGGACTCAGCGGCGCGGCCAATGGACAGGATTTGCGGCCCAAATACAGGTGAAAAACCGGCTTTATCAGTTTTTCTTGTATTTGCTGCAAGCTAAACGGCGCTGACGCTAAAGCATGAACCGCTACCACGGCCAAGGCATCGCTACGGTATTCTCGGCTGGATAAAATCGTGCCCAAACGCTCTTTACCCAACACTAATTCATCCCGGCGAGTGCGGTAGGTAAATTTACCAACCGAATCGGGTACTTGAGTGGTGTGATAGTCGCGCAACAACTGACCACCGCTAAACACTTCCACCGCGATCTGATAACCGCCTTGCAAAGACAGTTGCCCCGCTTCATCGTCACGCGGTATGCCCAATGCCGCAGCTAACAAGCCTAAGATGGCCGACTTGCTAGGGTAATTGGCGCTGTGCCGACTTTCGCCGACGGCAATTTCGCCCCAGCTCGCCAAGTTGCCGTATAAACGGAACAGTAATAAGTCCATAACGGCTCCGAGTTAAGCGCTGACAAATTCCAGCAGTTCAGACAATTTGCCTTGGTGTTGGCTGGGCAGTGCGTTTAATTCGTAGCGGGTATCAGCACAATCGCCATAAACTTCGTCAAAACTGGTACGTTGGGCGGTTAAAGCGGTAATGGCTTGTGCGGCGTAGTCATCGTGCTGTTTATCAACGGGTTTTAGAAATGCCACCGATAACGAGCGCGGTTGTTGATCGCCTTTTTCGGCCAGCACATAAGAGGCATAGGCTCTGGAAGCGAAGCTGTTTTGTTTGCCTTCCGGCGCGACTTTAACGGCGGCTTCGGTTAGGGCGCGAATCGCTTGATTAGCCAGTGCTTCGTTACCGTCGAGGTTTTTAATCAACAATTCTTTGTTGATGCAGATGTAGGCATAAAACAAACCAGCTGCAAAGCGGGTTTCGCCGATGTGGGCAGCGCCCGTATCTTCTAAGCCATTATTGAGGTCATCCACAGCAGTGAAATAGTCGTCTTCAATCACCACAGGATGTACCGTGATGGCGTGGGCAACTTGGCAGGCTGCTTCGATATTAAACGCGGGGCTGGAAGCTAGCATACGACCAAATAAGGCAATATCAACCGCTTGCTGATTGGCGCGCAGTAAATTAAGGTCATCTTTTTCGGGAGCGCGTTGCTCGACAATCAATTGCTCGGTTAATGCTTGAATCGCTGATCGTTCAGCAGGGCCAACATGCACTAACTGCTCAATTTCCAATTCAGCCAGTGGATTGTTGTCTTCTGCTTTTTTAAATTTACCGAATACACCCGCAATCAATTTAGTCCATTCTTTAGCATCTTTATCTTTGACGCCGCCAGCCACCAGTTGGTTATAAACTTCTCTTCCCAACAATTTTGTCCGCTTGCCGAGATGATTTGCCATCGCATTCTCAAATAAATCGGAGGTGCGCCAAGTACGCTTTAAACATTGAGAAGAAACCCGTAACCGGTCGTAACCACCCATTTTGGCGGTCTTAGGGCTACCTTGGTCATCACGGTTTAAATTGGCTGGTGGATAAGCGGTTAATAAATGCAATTGGATAAAACGGCTCATGTGATCTCTCCTTAGTCAGTGTTTTTGGGTAATGCGGTGAAATAATCGGTTGCCCAACGTACAGCTAGGCGATCTTTGGGGTTGCGGTAATCAGCAATTTGGTTGAACTCTCGATGCCAGTGAGCAATGTCGTAGGCCAACGAAACCACATTAACGTTGCAGTCTAGCAAGTGAATCGCCCGAAGAACGCGGCGATAAAAGTCCTCGGGAGAGGTGCTTTTTTGCAATTGTTGAAAGCGCAATTCACTCATGGGGGCTTTGCTTTTACCGTCAACAGGCGTTGCCAGTTGTTCGGCAAAGCTGGCATATCTAACCGCAACCTCAGCCGATTTCTTGCTGAGGTTAATGCGGCTTGCCGTTTGTTTATTGGCTTTAACATGGGCAACCGCACCTGCAATGCTGGCTTTGGTCAATAGAGGGGTTTTTTCCGACCATTCGGTTAACGGTTTCATCCATTCCAAGAAATGAAAAAACGCATCGGTAAGAAGAACATCTTCTGGGCTATCGGCTCGCCGTAACCGTGCGCGATCACCTCGGTTATCGTCTAACCACGTATGCCATTGCTGTAATAGTTGACCAAAGGTTATTTCGCTCATGATGCCTCCTGCTCTGGCTTAGCTCTTGCTTTAAGGTTTTTGATGGTTTTATTACTGTGAAACTTTTTGCCTAAATTGTTTTTGGCAAGGATGATGCGTTTTAAGTCCAAATCTTCGGGTGTGGCCGCCAAGGTAGCGTTTTCAAAAACCGCGAATAGCTGTTTTTTCAGCGTTTCAAACCAGTGGGAATAAATCCCACTGGGTGCTTGCCCTGTATCAGCGGGTAACGCTGCGAGCTGTTCCAAAATCAAGTAAAAATCGGCTTCTGTGGCTTGCCAAAATTGCGCGTCGATTTGGCTCATGTCACCTTTGGCATCTTCGGGGCGTCGAAACCAAGCCGCTTTGACTTCACTGCGTAACAGTTTGACGGCTTCTTTGGCGGCATCGATTAACTCTTTTCCCCAACGAGTGAGATTAGTTCGCTGAACATCACTCAGGTAATACACGGGAAACCGCGATTCATACCAGCAACGGGCTTTCATGTTGTCCATGTCATATCCAAAGCACCACAACCCAGCTTTTCCACGATCCGATAACTGTCGGCCGCGTTCTTGGTTATAAAACTGCACCACGCTAGCGGCTTTGTCACCGGTATCTTCATCCTGCATTGCTAAGCCTAGCCAATGCCGATAGCCTAAACCGCCCTGTTGACCTTTCAGCGACAACGGAAAATTGACTTTTTTCGGGTCGAAACGATACGGCGTTAAAGGATGCACCCAAGCACCGTCATAGTTAGTACCGTAGTTTTTGGTTTTAAAACCTTGATAAAGCTCGGCAGCGGGTTTACCGCAGACATCGCAGTCGGCATCTTGAGTTTTATCGGTCAATCGAATACGGCGTGGCATCCCCCAATAGGCGTGTAACGGATGGACATCGACCGGTGTGGTGATCTGGCCTTTATCCGATAACCGAGTTTTTCCGAGCCACGGTAAAACATGTGCGTCTAGCGTCTTTGCTGTTTCAATTTCTTCCTGATTCTGCACGTTGAGCCAGAGTTTTTGCCACAAGGTGCTGGTGGCAGCTTTGGGAATAATCAGTGTAGTTAATGGGCCGCCGCCGCGTAAGCCAACCCGATGACCGACACCACCTGATGGTGCGTTGGTTTGCAAGGTAAACAATGCGGCTGCTGTGCAGCTAGGGCATAGTTGGTTAATGGTGTCGCGTTTGATGAAATGGTCGAGGTTGTCTTTAATGGTTTTACCGCCCGGTGCTTCGATAAATAACGCGGCAATGGTTTTGTTTTCGCCATCGATTAAATCAAAGTCTTGCAAAAAAGCCGCGCCTTGAGGATTTTCCAGCTCAAAGGCAAAAGCCAGTTGTTGTAACTGGGCTTCTAGTTCAGTAGCTGCGGGCGGTTCTTGCCAGTATTCGTCCCATTGATCTTCGTCTTCCGGCGCAAATGCGGTTTGCAATAAACCAATGAGTAACTGATACAAAGCACCCTGAAAGTCTGGGCGCGGTGCAGCAATCTCAACCACAGGGTTATCGATTTCGGCAATTTGCCACGGTGCAATGACATCGAGTTGATGGTTTTGACGGATGACCGGTATCCAGTGGTCGTTTATTAGGTTCACAGCGTCTCCTTGACCGTGTGGTCGTGAATTAAATCTTAATTGCGATAATGATAGCCAGCACAAGTACGAGCAAAAGCGCCATTGAGATAACGGCAAGAGGCGCAGGCGAAAAGGAATTAAGCGCTTCAATAATGCCTTTAATGTGCTCCATGACTGCCCCATATCGCAAAAGATGCGGCAATAATAGTGCGCTAAATTTATTTTGTAAAGCTTCTTTGTCTTTTATAAATTTTTGTTTAGGTATGCCTGCTTCTCGATTAAACTAATCAACGTTCCCCAAATGATTGGCGATGAACCGCTTCTTTGTCTTTTATAAGAGAAGCATGTCAATACGTTCCCCGTACCCACGGGGCCTTAACCTATAAACCCTTGCTGGCTAGAATAAATCTGTTGCTCATTTTCTAATGGCAACACCTCTAGCCAGCGCAATGCGGGCTGCTCCTGTTTGAGCGCATCAATCGCTATTTGCCATTGAGCAGGTATTTGTTGCTTGACTTTGCGCCAATCTGCTTCAGGCAACTTAATCGTGCTTAATGCCCAAGCAAAGTGCTCACCGACGGCATAGGGTTTTAGTCGCCCACCATCCATCGTTGCCAGCGCGACTGAAATGGTTTCTTGTTCAGTCAGTCGAGTGGGGATTCTTGTTTCTTCGTCCCAGTCACCGCTATTGCGTGTATAACCTTTATCCAGTTTTAGCGCGTTTAAGTCAGCCATGCTTTCGCGACTTTTATTGGCGCCTTCGGCATCAAATGATTGCCGTTCTAATGCCTCCGGGTAAATTGCCCATTCCGAATAAACACTCTCAATCAGGTATCTGGCATCTTCCGGCATAGTCCACTGGCCTTTATCCAGCAAGGTTTTAGCGGTAAGCCACAGTTGACCGATGTGCGGATATACCCCCTGCGTACCTGCATGATCGGGCTTTAACCATTTTTCATCTGCATCATCTCTTGGCTCTGGTGTGTATAAGTACAAGATCGGTGCACCGCGTTGGTCTTGGGCATTTTCTGTGGTGATGGGATTACCTTGTTGGTCTCGAATATGACGACGCAAACGACCTGCACGTTGAATGATTAAATCAATGGGCGCTAGGTCGCTGACCATTACATCGAGGTCTAAATCTAAAGACTGTTCAACTACTTGGGTGGCAATCAGAATCTGGCCTTGACGCTGTTGTGTGGTCGAGTGCTTACCAAATTTTGCCAACACATCGGATTCAATAGCCTGCCGGTCAATCATGGCAAAGCGGCTGTGAAATAAGGTGATTTGTTCAGCGGGCACCCCTGCTTCCCGCAAGGCCCGATAGGCTTGTCGAGCAGATTTAACGGTATTGCGTATCCAGCAAACACAGTGTTTGGCGCTTATGCTGGCCTGTATGATATCCATAACAGCCTGTTCGCTCTCCAGACGATGGATTTGTACGGTGCGCTTAACTTCTTCACGGGTATCGATGATTTGTTCGATTTTATCCATCGCGCTAGCAGGCGTATGAGTCACCAAGGGATAATCGGATTCACTATTCAGTATTGGGCTTGCTTGATTCAAGCCACGATGAAACGCATCCACCAAATTTTTCCGCATAGTTTGCGGCAAGGTGGCCGATAGCAAAATGACACTACCACCTTGGCGGGCATGAACCTCCAACAAAGCATCTAGCAGCTTTTGCATGTAGCTATCGTAAGCGTGTACTTCATCGACCAGCAATACTTTTCGCCCAAGACCCAGTAAGCGTAAGGATTGGTGCCTAGCAGGCAAAACCGCTAGCAGTGCTTGATCCAAAGTGCCGACCCCAACATCAGCTAATAAAGCTTTTTTGCGACTATCGGCTAGCCAAGCATTGCAGTAAGCAGTGGCACTGAGTTCTTGATCAGACTCATGTTGGCTGGTTTGATAATCGGCATCAGCTTGATTGTGCATACTAATAGCAACCGATTGCTGAAAGGCTTCAGACAGTTGTCTGGCACCATGGGCCAGCACCAACGAAGGCTGGCTATCGGCTTGATAAAACTGCCGATACATTTTGCTAAGACGTTGATACATGGCGTTAGTGGTTGCCATAGTCGGTAATGCGATATAAAGCCCATCAGCCAAACCTTGTGACATTAACCGCTGAGCCAGAACCAACGCTGCCTCGGTTTTGCCCGCTCCCGTCACATCTTCCAAAATGAACAGTTGAGGTTGATTGGGTAGTGTTTCGTTAGCAGCGTAATACTGCAGCGGAGCTGGGGTCTTGATGAAGTTAAATAAGCAATCAATACCTTGAAAGGCTTGAACTTTGACAGATTGCGGTAAAGCCTGAATGGCTTTTTTCGCACTGGGTAAAGCGTCAGTTTCCCAATAATCATCTAGGTTTTTCACTTGACTGCAATAAGCAAAATGCTCTTGATTAGAACCTAACCAATCGGCTAACACCGCAACCCCTGCCATTTGCCAAGAAATTGGTTTAAGTTGTTTGACAAGCGATTTGTCTTGTAATGGCTGAAAATCAAAATCATCCAACAGTAAATCGGCAACGTCCTGAATAAACGTCAGTGTCGCGACTTTATCTTCGGATTGAAAAAAGTTGTTGATCGACAAAGATTTTTTAGGCGGCATACCGTGATGACCGGTGACGATTTCCAGCCAAGGCTGCCAGTGTTTGCAGCTAATTGATTGACTGGTTTTTTGGCTTAAACCTTCTGAAATTTGGTCTTGTAGTTCATCCCAAATGCAAAACCCCAAACTGTCGTGACGCTCTTCGTAGCACATACGAGGATTGGCCTTAACCAAATTGTCTGATAAATCGGTTTTCAAGCCCTGAAACGCTCGAGCAAATTTACCCAAGTCATGTATTGCCAAGCAAAATACTAACCAAGTTTTTAGCCATTTTGGTTCAACACCTAATTGAGCCGATAAATTATCGATAAAAGTTTTTTTGGTTTCAAAAAGAAAATAGCCTACCGCAGCCACATCCAAACAGTGGTAAGGCAATAAATGATAACTAGCTTTGCTGTCATCATTTGACTTCGCCTTTCCCCAATATCTGTAATACATAGCGATAACAGACTCCAAGGTTGGGCCTTCCTTAGAGTCAAAGCGAACTTGATTATTCATATCCACCTTTTCAAAATTCAACCTAATCTAAAATAGTAATTCTGGATTGTAACTAATTATTTAAAATCAAAAGGTTAAATGATGTTAAATGCTTTTTATTCAACACCTTATATCTAAAAACCTGAAACGCTTAACACTCTCCTCAATCGCATTAAACTATCCCCATTGCAGGTTAAGGTGCCAATAATGCATCAATTTCCATCCTAATAGGGGTTGTGTACTGTCACCTCGATCTACGGCAAAATTATGCTAATGTAATAGCTATACATTAAATTAAGGAGTTTGTGCCATGCCACAATCGCAGATTGCCGCCAAATCCATATCTGTAAAACTTGACTCGGAGTTCCACGCCCGCGTTGAAAATATCGCAGAAGCTCGTCATCGCTCTACTCACTGGGTAATGCGCGAAGCAATTACTCAATACGTTGAACGTGAAGAAAAGCGCGAAGCATTCCGACAGGATACACTCAGGGCTTGGGAGGAATATCAGGAAACAGGCTTACACGCTACTGCAACAGAGGTCGATAAATGGCTTGCTAGTTGGGGTACTGACAATGAACTGTCTACCCCTGTATGCCACAAGTAAGCTATTCGCCAGCGGCAATCCGTGACTTAGAAAGATTGCGGGAGTTCTTGCTTCCGAAGAATCAGGTTGCGGCGCAACGTGCCGGCAATACGATCATAAAATCATTACAAGTGCTTGGACAACAGCCCCAAATTGGACGCAAAATTGAGGATATGCCAGACCAATACCGAGAATGGTTAATCGATTTTGGCGATAGCGGCTATGTGGCACGTTATTACTTCGATGATAAGCAAATCACTATTTTGGCAGTGCGCCATCAAAAAGAGATGGGCTACTAATAGCTCTCTACATCAACAACCCTTCCCCAATCGCCACAAAACTATCAGCGGCTTTAATCAATGCGGGGGCGGTTAAGCCTCGAACACCATAAACTTCGGTCATCACCCCATAACGGCTACTGACTTTTTCTAACAGCAGATCAAAGTCACCATCACCGGACAGTAAAATCACCCGATCCACTTGCGAGGCGTATTCGATGACATCGAGGGTAATGCCGACATCCCAATCGCCTTTGCGACTGCCGTCACTGCGTTGGATATAGGGTTTTAGTTTGACGGTAAAGCCGATGTTTTTGAGGATTTGTTGGAAGCCTTGTTGTTTGCTGTCACCACGGTCGGTGGCGTAAGCAAAGGCGGTGACCAGTTGTTTGCCTTGGGTGGCTTGTTGCCAAAAGGCGTTGTAGTTGAAGTGTTTTTGGTAGCGATCTCGTGTGGTGTAGTAGATATTCTGTACATCCACAAAAATCGCTACCTTTTCCATAATGCTTAGCTCAGGAATGAACAGCAGTAATCACTTGGGGTTGTGACTTTCATGGTGAAGCTGGCGTTGCCGTCCACATTGAAAGATTCACCGCCTTTGATGGTTTGCCATTCGCTGCTGCCTGGTAATAACACTTCTAATTCACCGGCTAGGATTTCCATGATTTCTGGTGCGCCAGTGTTGAAGGTGTATTCGCCAATTTGCATAAAGCCTAGGGTTTTGCTGCTGCCATCTGCGAAACGGATGGTGCGGCTGGTGACTTTGCCGTCGAAGTAAACATTGGCTTGTTTGACGATGGTGACGTTATTAAATTCTGACATGGTGCAATTCTTGTATGTAAAAAAAGAGCGCGCATCATAGCAGATAGCCCCGTTTGCGAATAACAAAAAGCCTAGGCGCGAGTTATTTGGTAATAATCGCCAAGACTTCTATTTAGCTTGTAACGCCTGACCTTGGAACACAATCCCCGCCCAGCCATCACGGATAAAGTTTCTGATGTTTTGATGGTCGTTGCCTTGTGGATTTTCCAATACGTCTTTGCGGTAAAAATCACCGAACAGGCTTAATGTTTGGTCTGCTGATAAATCGTGTAATTGGGCAAAGGCGAAGATTTTGCAGGAACCTTCGTTGCGTCCAGCTTCGTTAAGCACAGGCTCGGTTAGGCCGTTGCTAAAGGTGGTGGCTTGGTAGTCGTAGTGTTGGGTAATAACGTCGATGGTTTCTTTAAAATCGACGGTTTGGTTGTTTTTAACGCGGGTTAAGAAATCGTTTAGGCTCATTAGTTAGTTCCAAAGGTTTTTTAAATGGTTAGCATCATTGCCAAGCTTTGCTCCAACGCTATTAAGTTAAGCTAGACTAGGCAAGGTGGATTTTATGCACCGATTATCGCAAGACTTTAGGTGCATGGAATGCACCCTACAAATCACTGCCAAGCTTAATCTGGGAACGATAAATAAATTTTACAACTGCTGCAAAGAGCTCAAAAACTTAGCTGGCTCTTGATAACCAATTACCCGATTAGCGGTTTTTTCTTGGCCGTCAGCGCTGTAAAACATAATCCCTGGAGGACCAAATAAGTTAAAGCGTTGCAGTAAGGCTTTATCATCGTCATTATTTTCGGTGACATCAGCTTGGAGTAACAAATATCCAGATAATTGTTGCTGAACTTTGGCGTCGGTAAAGGTGTAGGCTTCTAGCTCTTTACAGGAAATACACCAATCAGCATAAAAATCCAACATCACTGGCTGTTGTTTAGCAGCAGCTTGTTGCAATAAGCGATCTAATTCAGCAACGGTTTTCACTCGTTGAAACACTAAATGGTTTTTGGTGTCTGCTTTGGCGCTAGCTAAACCTTGCAGAGGCTGTAAGACGTTACTGTTACCTGCACTAACGCCTATTAATTGCAAAACGCCTAAGATCAATAATATTAAACCAAGACCTTTCCATAATTTTTTCCAACCAGAAGCAGGATTCGGTAACGGCTCAATTGCCCCCAGATAAATGGCTGGGATAATCAATAACATCGCTGATAGCAACATGCTGACACTGGCTGGCAAAATTCGCGCTAACATCCAAACCGCCACAGCCAACATAATCACGCCAAACACCGCTTTGGTGGTATTTAACCAAGCGCCAGCTTTTGGTAATAATTTCCCTGCCGAGGCACCTATTAACAATAACGGTGTCCCCATACCCAAGCCCATCACAAATAAGGCTGAACCGCCTAATACCACATCACCGGTTTGACCAATATAAATTAAGGCCGCCGCTAATGGTGCAGCAACACAAGGACCAACAATTAAAGAGGATAAAGCCCCCATAATCGCCGCGCCCAAATAAGAGCCATCTCGGTGGGCATCACTGGAATGGTGAACACGATTTTGTAACGATTTTGGGAGTTCTAAATTGTAAAAGCCAAACATCGATAGCGATAACAGTACAAATAAAGCACTGAAAGTTGCTATCACCCAAGGCTCTTGAAAAACAGCTTGTAAATTACTACCAAACAGCGCGGCTAAAACACCAAACACGGTGTACATCAAAGCCGATGCGAGAACGTAACTGAGTGATAGCAAAAACGATTTTCGGCTACAGATATTTTCACCTTGTCCAACGATAATCCCTGACAAAATAGGAATCATCGGAAAGATGCACGGGGTTAAAGATAACAAGACCCCGAAGCCAAAGAAGCTTAATAATGTCAATGCTAAGCTGTCTTGTTTTAAGGAATTAACAATTTGGTCTTGTTCCGACATCGCTTGCGGTGCAATGATCTTTTTGGTTTGTGCCGTCGCTATCGGCAATTCTAGGCTGACGCTAGTGTTCATTGGCGGATAGCAAACACCACGATCCGCGCAACCTTGGAACTTGGAAGTAATAGTGACCGTTTCAGCTTCGAGATTAGTGCGTTGCAATGGCACATCGACACCCATTTCTTGGCGATAAACTTCAACTTCGCCAAATTCAGGATCATTATGCGACTCGCCTTTGGGCAAATTATAAGCTGCTAATTGGGTTTGGGTTTTTGATTCCAGCGTTAGATTAAGCTTGTTTTTGTATAGATAATAACCTTCAGCGGCAATCCAGCTAACATGGATGGTATTGGCATCTTTAACGCTAGCAAAAAACTGGAAAGCTTGTTCAGGCTTTAATAATTCCCCACCTTTTAAACCGGCACACAAGATTTTAATCAATTTATTACAATCTTTATCGGTTTGAGCTGCTGGTAAATTGACCTCAAACACGGCTTTTTGCACTGGATAACAAACCGCTTCATCAGCACAGCCTTGATATTTAACTAATAACTTGACTGAGTTTTGAGCCGTTTTATTAATCAACGACACAGGCACTTTTAGGATTCCACCACGATAAACTTCTAAATCACCAAACACTTGATCGTGATCAATCACACCTGCCGGCAGTTGGACTTGACCTAATTCAACACCCTGAGTCTGCGATTGAAACTGGAATTTATCGCGATACAGATGATAGCCTTGAGCAATATCGAAACTTAAATCAACCCTATCAGCAGCACCGGCTGCGGCACTGACTTTAAACGCTTGTTCAGGCGGTAAAAAAGTACGCTGCTCAGCTAGCAAACTTTGTACAAATAGACTGAGCAAGCCTAAAAAGATTAATCGGTACGCAAACATGAATCTATCCAGTTAAGGTATTCGGGGCTGCCCTGTTCAATGGCGACAGCAATAATTTCGGGAAGTTGGTATGGGTGTATCGCCTTAATCGCATTTTCAATAGCGGCAAACCGCTGTTGTTGACTTTTAATCATAAGCAAATGTTCCTGAGCAGTTTCAATTTTGCCCTGCCATTGGTACACCGAGGTCAGACCTGGCATGATGTTGACACACGCGACTAACTGCTTACAAATCAATTCGTTGGCAATCATTTCAGCGCAATACTGATCGGGACAAGTGCAAAGAATTAACTGATACATGACGATATTATCCTGTAAATTCGCTAAAGATGCTTTAGTATTCCTATCCCTATTATTCTGCCGAACTAAATCATGAAAGCAATCCAAATCTTATTTGCATTTTTTCTAATCGTACCGTTTATCGAAATTACTGTGCTAATGCAGGTAGGTAGCATCATCGGTGTATTCCCAACCATTTTTATGGTGGTATTTACTGCGGTATTGGGGGCGTGGATGTTGCGTCGTCAAGGTTTCGCGACTTGGCAGCGTTTTCAAAGCAATCTGCAACAAGGCCAGATTCCGGCTTATGAAATGATCGAAGGGCCGATTTTATTGGTGGGCGGTGCCTTGTTATTAACACCGGGCTTTTTTACCGATATTTTAGGCTTTGCCTGTCTGATTCCGTCATTACGCCGAAAAATTGCTCAATATGTGATTGAACATCATTTGTTAGCAGCGCAAAGCGGTGAGATTTTTAAGCAGCGCTCATCATTTAGTAATGGCGCAATTGAAGGCGAGTTTAAGAAAGAAGATTAATTTAAGAACCGTTCGTCCAAGGCTTTGGACGAACGGTTAAAACTTGAGTCAGTGTTTATTGACCGTCGGCATCAGCGGCAACATCAGCCACTTCTGCGGTGTGATCTTGATCCAAGCTGTTTTTATCTAAACTTGAATAAGCTGGGCACCAGCCAGAATAAGCGGTTCCCACTAAAACCAAGCCAACCAACAACATCAATACGCTAGCAGTAAACAATGACACCGATAACAATACAATGCCTGAATATAAGCGCACTTTTTTATCTTTTGCGCCAAGATTGTGCTCAAATTTAACCAAACGTTTATAATCAAAACTCATATCCCATTCCTCTCTTAGTTGTGTTTTTTATACTTAGGTCGCAAAGCTTCACCCTAAAGGCCAGCAAATATACACAGCTGATTAAATTCTGCCAATAAAAAATGGATGTTTCTTCTATTATTAGTCCGCTAAACGATGCCCAACGTTTAGCTGTTTCCGCGCCAATGCAAGCCATGCTGGTGTTAGCCGGTGCCGGTAGCGGCAAAACGCGGGTTTTAGTTCACCGCATTGCTTGGCATTTGAAAATTAATCATATTGCCCCGCACAATATCTTGGCGGTGACCTTTACCAACAAAGCCGCCAGTGAAATGCGGCATCGTGTCGAAGAGTTATTAAATATCTCCGCGCGTTCGATGTGGATCGGTACTTTTCATGGTTTAGCCCATCGTTTATTAAGACAACACGCCAAACAAGCCAAGCTGCCAGAAACCTTTCAAGTCATGGACAGCGATGATCAATTGCGAATCATCAAACGGCTACTAAAAAGTCTCAACATTGATGACACAAAATGGCCACCGAAACAGGTACAAGGTTTTATCAACGGTCAAAAAGAAGAAGGCATTCGCGCTCGGCACATGAGCGATAACGGTGATTTTTACTATCGACAAATGTGGCAGGTTTATAAAGCTTATGAAGAACTGTGCGACCGTTCGGGCTTGGTTGATTTTGCCGAACTACTACTCCGTGCTCACGAATTACTGCGCGATAACGAAGATTTGCTGAGCTTTTATCGCGACCGTTTCCAGCAAGTCCATGTCGATGAATTTCAAGACACCAACACCATTCAATACGCTTGGCTGCGTTTGCTCACCGAAGGTAATAATAATTTGTTTGTGGTCGGTGATGATGATCAGTCGATTTACGGCTGGCGTGGCGCGAAAATCGAAAACATTTTCAACTTCCAAAAGCATTATCCCGATCATCAAGTGGTGCGTTTAGAACAAAACTATCGCTCCAGCGGCCATATTCTAAAAGCCGCCAATCATCTAATTGCTCACAATGACAGTCGGATGGGTAAAGAATTGTGGACCGATGCTGGCGATGGCTTGCCTTTGTCGCTTTATGCCGCATTTAACGAACAAGACGAAGCTTATTTTGTAGTCGAAAAAATTCGTCAATGGGTGAAAGACGGCGGTTTGCGCAGTGATATAGCGATTTTGTATCGCTCCAATGCCCAATCACGGCAATTTGAAGAACGCTTGATGACGACCGCCACCCCTTATCGGGTTTATGGCGGTCTGCGATTTTTCGAGCGGATGGAGATTAAAAACGCCCTCGCCTATTTACGTTTATCGGCGAATCCGCACGATGACGCTTCGTTTGAACGCATCGTCAACACCCCGACTCGCGGCATAGGTGCTAAAACTTTAGACGATATGCGCATTCTGGCCCGCGACAATGCGGTTTCACTCTGGCAAGCATCGCTAACCCTATTGCAAGAAAATCGCCTGCCTCCGCGAGCCTCCAGCGCTTTGCAGGCGTTTTTAAACTTAATCAACAAACTCAGCCAAGAAACCGCTAATCACGAAGCGCTGTTTGAAAGCGTCAAATACGTGATTGAAGCCAGTGGTTTGATTGAGCTGTACAAAAAAGAAAAACAGGACAAAGGCGAAACGCGGGTTGAGAACTTGGAAGAATTAGTCAACGCCGCCAAGCTGTTTGATTACGACAGCAACAACCCCGAAAACCTCAGCGAGCTGGATTTATTCCTGACTCACGCTGCCTTGGAAGCCGGCGAAATGCAAGGCGATGCTGACGAAGATTGTGTGCAGTTAATGACTTTGCATTCAGCTAAAGGCTTGGAATTTAAAGTAGTGTTTATGGTCGGCGTTGAAGAAGGTTTATTCCCTTCGCAACAATCCTTCGAAGACCCAGGCCGCTTACAAGAAGAACGCCGTTTATGCTACGTCGGCATCACTCGCGCTATGCAACAGTTGACTATCAGTTATGCCGAATCGCGGCGCTTATACGGCAAAGACAGCTACCCACGCCCGTCACGGTTTATCAAAGAAATTCCCGCCGAGGCCATTCAAGAAATCCGCATCCGCGCCAACGTCACCCGCCCAGTTGCCAGCACACCAAGCTATAACAGCGGCCCAGCTTCCAAAAGCCGTTATAAATTAGGCCAAGCAGTACGCCATGAAAAATTTGGTGATGGCGTGGTGTTACAAACCGAAGGTGATGGCGAACAAGAACGGGTGCAAATTAATTTCCGTAATGCGGGGATTAAATGGTTGATGTTGGCGTATGCCAAATTGGATTTGATTTAAGCAGGAGAATTTTATGTCTACAGCTTGGGCCGGCGGCACCGACGCCATTGTCGAACGCATGGATGAGATGACAGCCTTGTTTGTCGAACAAACTCGCAAAAAACTCTATAGCGGTGAATCAGCTACGCATTGTGAAGAATGTGGAGAAACAATTCCTGAGGCCAGACGCCAAGCGATTGCTTGTCAATATTGTCTAACTTGCCAAACTAAGCTTGAACAGCGATAAACGACAATTGATATATTAGGAAGGTGGTGCCGAGAAGAGGACTTGAACCTCCACAGGATTACTCCTACTAGCACCTGAAGCTAGCGCGTCTACCAATTTCACCACCTCGGCAAAGGGTGCTTGTATCAAGCGATGTGAGCCGACCATTCTATGAATCGAGCCCTTTTTTGTCAATCAATAATCCCGAATCACGAAAGTTTCAAGTTATGCCTTGAAAACCGCCACAAACACCCCCAACTAAAGCTAGCCTCATTTTTAAACTTAGTAATCACTTAATACAAGAGCATAAATATGACTGTTGAAGCACAAAAAGAAACCTTAGGTTTCCAAACTGAAGTAAAGCATTTATTGCATTTGATGATTCACTCTTTGTACAGCAACAAAGAAATTTTCCTACGCGAATTGGTGTCAAACGCCTCTGACGCGGCTGACAAACTGCGTTTTGAAGCCTTATCCAATGACGGGTTATACGAAGGTGATAGCGAGTTAAAAATCCGCATCGATTTCGACGAAGCGAAAAAAACCATCACCATCACTGATAACGGCATCGGCATGACCCGCGCCGAAGTCCAAGACCACATCGGCACCATCGCCAAATCAGGCACCAAACAATTCTTCGAGCGCTTAACCGGCGATCAAGCCAAAGACAGCGAATTAATCGGCCAATTTGGTGTTGGTTTTTACTCGGCTTTCATCGTTGCCGATAAAGTCACCTTAACCACACGCAAAGCTGGCGTTGCCGAAGCAGTGCGTTGGGAATCGGCTGGCGAAGGCGATTACACTTTAGAAACCGTCGAAAAAGCCAGCCGTGGTACTGAAATTGTCTTGCACCTAAAAGACGGCGAAGAAGAATTCTTAAACGCTTGGAAAATCCGTTCCATCATCAAAAAATTCTCAGACCATATTTCATTACCGATCATCATGAGCCGCGAAGTTGATGCGGAAACCGATGATGAAGGCAACGAAACCGCACCAGCTCACCTAGAAGATGAAACCGTCAACACCGCGTCAGCTTTGTGGACCAAATCTAAAGACGAAATCAGCGAAGAAGACTACAACGAATTCTACAAACACGTTGGCCACGACTTCCAAGACCCACTAACCCACGTTCACAGCAAAGTCGAAGGCACTAACGAATACACTTTATTGCTTTACACCCCAAGCCGCGCACCGTTTGATATGTGGGATCGCGACAGCAAACACGGTGTAAAACTCTACATCCGCAAAGTCTTCATTACCGACGATGCTGAGCAATTAATGCCACGTTACCTGCGTTTTATTCGCGGTGTTATTGATGCCGACAGTTTGCCACTTAACGTCTCTCGCGAAATCTTGCAACAAAGCAAACAAATCAGCGCCATCAAAACTGGTGCGGTGAAAAAAGTGTTGAGCATGTTGGAAGATTTGGCTGAAAACGATGCCGACAAATACCAATCCTTCTGGGAACAATTCGGTAACGTCATCAAAGAAGGCCCGATTGAAGACGCGAAAAACAAAGATCGCGTTGCTAAATTGATGCGTTTTTCTTCGACTCACACCAACGACAAAACCCAAAACGTCTCATTGGCCGATTACGTCAGCCGCATGAAAGAAGGCCAAGACAAAATTTATTTTGTCACCGCCGACAGCTTCGCCGCGGCTAAAAACAGCCCACATTTGGAAATCTTCCGCAAAAAAGGCATTGAAGTCTTATTGTTGACGGATCGAATTGACGAATGGTTGGTTTCTAGCTTGACCGATTTCGACGATAAACATCTGCAATCTATCGCCAAAGGTGAGCTGGATTTAGAGAAATTTGATACTGAAGAAGACAAACAACAGCAAGAAGAATTGAATAAAGACTTTGAAACTGTGTTGTCGCAAATGAAAGAAGTATTAAAAGACAAAGTCAGCGATGTTCGCATCAGCCACCGTCTAACCGACTCCCCTGCTTGTTTAGTAACCGGTGTTTATGACATGAGCTTGAACATGGAGCGTATTATGAAAGAAGCTGGCCAAGCCATGAATATGATGGGCATGGGCGGTAGTAAACCAAGTTTTGAAATCAATCCAGAACACAGTTTGGTTAAAGCCTTGAAAAACGAGCAAGATGACAGCCGTTTTGCCGACATTAGCCATATTTTGTTTGACCAAGCGGTATTGAGCGAAGGCGGCCAATTAGATGATCCATCAGCGTTTGTGCATAAGCTGAATGGTTTATTGCAAGGTTTGTTGGCGTAATTAAAAAACCCCGCAAAAGCGGGGTTAGTAACGATTTGAAGGGGGCTTTTAGCCCCCTTCTTTTTAACCAATCAAATTAGTTGAAAGTTTTACCTGGAGTACCTGGCAAAACTGGCATGGTTTGATGAGGGAATTCACCCGTCAAAGCATTCAAGAATGCCACGATGTCATTCACATCCGCATCAGACAAATCTTTGTCTAACTGCAATTTACCCATGATTCGAACCGCTTGATCCAAAGTTTTGACTGAACCGTTATGGAAATAAGGCGCAGTCAAAGCAATATTGCGTAAAGTCGGCACTTTCCACATGTGTTTATCAGAATCTTTACCCGTTACTTCGGCTAAACCACCGTCTTTGCTGAAATGGTGTTGCGCTTCGAAGTAGCCGTTAGAGATAACAGGGAATTTTTGAAATGCGCCAGGACCGTTAAACGCTGGACCGCTATGGCAGCTAGTACAACCTAATTGGTTAGCTTTTTCCAAACCACGCACTTGTTGCTCAGTCAAAGCCGCTTTGTTACCAGACACATATTTGTCATACGCGCTGTTTGGGGTAATCAAAGTTCTTTCGTAAGCCGCAATCGCTTTAGTCGCGTTGTCTTTAGTGATTGAGTTTTTATCGCCAAAGGCTTTTTCAAAAGCCACTTGATAACCATCGATAGTTTTCAAACGAGCAACCACGTCATCCCAGCTTTTCATACCCATTTCAATCGGGTTAGTCACAGGGCCAGCCGCTTGCGCTTCTAAACTCGCCGCACGACCATCCCAGAATTGCACTTTGTTGAACGCCGAGTTCCAAACTGTTGGCGCACTACGACCGCCGGTTTGACCATTAACACCCATAGAATTAGGGCGATTATCTTCACCACCCAACATGGTGTTATGGCAAGACGCACAAGCCACAGTGCCAGTCGATGACAAACGTGGGTCGTGGTACAAAATTTTACCCAATTCAACTTTTTCAGCAGTTGTAGGGTTATCAGCAGGGGCTGGTGCAGTAGTTGGCAAAGCTTCAGCCGCTGCAACAGCCATAGAGCCAGTCAATGCAATCGCAGACACTAGCAAACGAAATTTAAACATACATCCTCCTAATTTTTATTGTGATAACAATGAACTGGCGAATTGTAAGGTATAGAGCCGAAATAGCGGTAAATTTAATTGCCTGATAAGCGCATTTTTCGCACCACTTTCGCTCAAGGGATAGCTTGTATTAGAATCCGCGCCTCAACTTCATACTTTTAATTAGGTGGGACTCAATGAAAAACGCAAGCTTATTAACGATTTTTGCTATCAGCCTTTTATCGATCAGCCCTTTGGCCAGTGCCGACAATTACCCAGCCGCTTCTTTCGAACCAAAAGTAATCTATAGCGCTGAAGGTATCAAAGAAGAAAAAGCGCCTGCACAGCCACAAAAAGCCGCCGAAAAAAGTGATTTTGACCCGCAATATCCCGCTGCCAATTTTCAACCTAAAGTGATTTACAGCAGCGAGAAGTAGAATTTCTACACCAAGATCGTAGGTCGTGGATAAGTTACTCGGCCTACGATGCGTGAACGCTTAAAAATGCCTGAATTGTTGCAAGTTTTGCGAAGTTCTCGTCAAGCTTATGATTGCCAAATAGTACTATTATTTAGTACCATTTAGCTATGAAACGCAAATATCAAAAAACACTTGATTTGATTTTCAGCCACCCAATTAGCGGCAATATCCAATGGCGCGACATTGAAGCGCTATTTATTGAATTAGGTGCAGTTATCTGTGAACGCGAAGGCTCAAGGATTAGCGTGGTGTTATTTGGTGAGGTGCGTGTATTTCATCGCCCACATCCTTCACCAAATACTGATAAAGGCGCAGTGGCTAATATTCGCGAATGGCTTAAAGCTAATGGAGTAACCCCATGATTAACCAAATGACTATCAACGGCGTTAATGCCGTCATTACTTACGACTCAGACCTTGAATTGTTTCGCGGGGAATTTGTAGGCTTGAACGGTGGTGCTGATTTTTATGCTGCCGATGTAGCGGGACTAAAGCATGAAGGTGAAATTTCCTTGCAGGTATTTATGGACACATGCAAGGAATCAGGCATCGAGCCTTTTAAATCGTTTTCAGGCAAGTTTAATGTGCGTATTCCAGCCAATTTACATGCCAGCATCGTTAATGCGGCAACCGCTAGTGGCAAGAGTTTAAACCAGTGGATTAGCGAAGCCTTGAGCCGCGAAGTTGGCGCTTAAATTTATTTAAAAACCAGTTGCTGGCATCAAGCAAATAAATAAAAGCGTTTGCAATACTTTTTGGAATTTTTCCATCAAACCTGTCCCCCTACCCCTTTAAATTTCTCAACAAAAGCGGCAATTTTTTGGAAAACCGTTTGTTTTTTGCTTAAGTATTGCGGATTCAATGGGCTCATTTTAGGCAGGATAGCATTGAGTTCAGTGCCATTTTCGCTGGCATATTCGCGTTTTAACGATGCAGTGAGATAACGCTTCGCTGCTTCTGGATTGAGGTTTTCCGCACTAATTAATACTGCTGCTTCGCGCTGTTGTTCTGCTTGGGCAAAAGTAAAAAAAGCCTCGATAATGCTGGCCTTGTCGAGAATCTTGTCTAAGTTGGTTTGGTTAATAAAATCAACCAACAAACTTTCTTTAGCTCGGTTGCCAAGGCTGGCGCGAATTAAACGCCGCACTTCTTCAACCAATGTCGCTTTATCTTTGAGCTTTTTATTGTTTTCAAAAATCAGCTCCAGAATGTAATCCAGATTAATCTCTTGTGATTTCAGCAAATCCACCTCAAACACCACATCATCCCAATCGATGCTGGATTGTTCTTTTTCAGCGGCTGATTTTTCTCGGCGCAGCCAGTCGCGTATATCGTTATAGGTGGAGCGGTAATCTTGAATTTTTCGCTCAGCGGGTATTGTGATGGCTTGCAGTGCGGCTAGGTCGTCATCGCTTAGATAATGTTGAGCTTTGAATGCTTCAACCGCTTCAGGGTCTTTCATATCAACGCCTTGCAAGGCTTTCAGGCTGGCAAACTCATCGTAATTTTGCAACACGTTCTCAACGCGCAAATATTCGCTAAACAGTTTCGCAAAGGTTTTTTTGTCGGACTCTTTTTCAATGGCCGCAGGGTCAGGAAAGCGTTGTTCCAACTCCGTCACAACATCGACAAAGCCGCGTCTAGCCTCACCAGTCACCACATCGGTAAAGCCTTCCATGTATTCCTTGTAGCTCTTCTCCAGCACCACGTTCTTGGTGTTTTTATCACCAAACAAGGTGATGGCATCGATAGTCGCCTGTTCCAAATCGCGGAAGGTGACGATATTGCCAAAGGTCTTGGTGGCGTCATAAATACGGTTGGTGCGTGAATAGGCTTGCATCAATCCGTGGTAGCGCAAGTTTTTATCAACAAACAAGGTATTCAATGTCGGCGCATCAAAGCCAGTCAAGAACATGCCCACCACAATCAGCAAGTCGATTTCTTTGGCTTTCACTTGCTTGGCAAGATCGCGGTAATAGTTTTGAAAACCGTTACCATCCACACCAAAATTGGTCTTGAACAGCGCGTTATAGTCAGCAATCGCCGCGCTTAGAAACTCTTTGGCGCTGCTATTCATGACTGAAACATCAAAGCTTTCATCGACAATATCGCCCACCGCATCTTGTTCTTCATTCGCCGCAAACGAGAAGATGGTGGCCACTTTCAGCGGCTTGTCGCTGGCTTTTTGCAAATCCTTCAACGACTGGTAATACAGTTTGGCGGCATCCACGCTGCTCACGGCAAACATAGCATTAAAGCCTTTGGCTCCAGCCTGTAAGCGATGGGTTTTTTGGCGGAAATTATTCAAGATATATTGCGAAATTTCCCGAATACGTTCGGGGTGCAACAAGGCTTGCTTGTTTTCTGCCGCGCTGAGTTTTTTCTCGTCCTGCTCACTTTCAATGGCTTTGAACTGTGGGCGCACATCGTTGTAATCGACTTTGAACTTGAGCACCTTCTCATCACGAATGGCGTCGGTGATGACGTAAGAATGCAGCTCGCGGCCAAACACGCTGGCGGTGGTGTCGGCACCCAAGGCGTTTTGCGGGAAGATCGGCGTACCGGTAAAGCCAAACTGATAAAACTTCTTAAACTTCTTCTTCAGATTTTTCTGTGCTTCGCCAAACTGGCTACGGTGGCATTCATCAAAAATAAACACCACTTGCTTGTTGTAGATGGGTAAGTCGTTTTCACTTTTTATCAGGTTATTTAGCTTTTGGATGGTGGTGACAATGATTTTGTTGTCGTCCTTATCCAAGTTGCGTTTCAGCCCAGTGGTGCTGTCAGAGCCATTAACGCTATCCGGCGAAAAACGCTGATATTCCTTCATCGTCTGGTAATCGAGGTCTTTCCTATCCACCACAAAAAACACCTTGTCGATAAAATCCAGCTCGGTAGCCAACCGCGCTGCTTTAAAGCTGGTCAAGGTTTTACCGGAACCGGTGGTATGCCAAATAAAACCACCGCCTTCAATATTGCTCCAGTTTTTCGCTAAATAAGCACTGTTGATTTTCCACAAAATCCGCTCTGTAGCGGCAATCTGATAGGGACGCATCACCAGCAAAGTATCGCTGACATCAAACACCGAATAATGCAGCAGCACATTCAGCAGGGTGTTTTTCTGGAAAAACGTGGCGGTAAAATCTTTTAAGTCTTTAATCAGACCATTATCGGATTTCGCCCAGTTCATGGTGAAATCAAAACTGTTTTTGTTGCGCTGGGTGGTGTTGGCGAAATAGCGGCTATCGGTGCCGTTGGAGATCACAAACAACTGCAAATACTTGAACAAGGAATTGTCGCTGTTAAAGCTCTCTTTGCTGTAACGGTGCACCTGATTAAAGGCCTCGCGAATCGCCACGCCGCGTTTTTTCAGCTCGACTTGCACCAAAGGCAGACCATTCACCAAAATCGTCACATCGTAGCGGTTAGCGTGACTGCCTTTTTGTTCAAACTGTTTGATGACTTGCAGCTTATTGCGGGCAATGTTTTTCTTATCCAACAGGTAGATGTTCTGGATATGGCCATCGTCAAACACAAAGTCGTGAATGTAGTCATCATGAATCTTGCGGGTTTTATCGACGATGCTATCGCTAGGCTTATCTAAATACACCTCAACAAATCGCATCCATTCACGCTCTAAAAACTGCATATTGTTCAGGGCTTGCAACTGTTCCCGCAGATTAGCCAGCAATTTGTCGTGGCTGTTTAAATCGCGCAGATAGTCATACCCTTGGTTTTCTAAATCAGCGATAAATTCACGCTCTAAATCGTATTCGCTTTGGTAGGATTCATTGACCTGTGAATATTTGCTGTATTTATCCAGAACGATAAAATTAGTGGATTCTGCGATGGTTTTATAATCACTCATTACTTATTTTCCTCTACCGAGCATCGTGTCAATGGATTTGGTGTAACTAATCATTTTTTCTATCCTTGTTTGACAGTTGCAATTGCTTGGCATTTTGCGTGCTGACAACTTTTTTCCCTGTTTCCGCTTCTAATTTTAGTTTGGCTTCTTTGGCAACACCGCCGCCACGCTTTGCCACATCTTCATGTTCGGCAAATGATTGAGGGTTGGCGACTTCGGAAATCTCTTTAGTGGACAACTCTGCCAGCATATTGATGACCAATTCTTTATTAGTCATGTTGTCACGCAGGTTTTCCTTTTTAAGCCCTTTGTATTGTTTGTATTCTTTGGCGGTTTTTCCTGCCCATGTTTTGTAAATGACATCAGTTAAAAAGGCAAACTCCACACCCTCTTGCAAACCGTGTTTTTTCCACTCGTCAGTTAATTCTTTGCGAATCTCTATACTTTTTAAGCGTTGGTTAATCCAGTTGTCGGAATAGCCTAGGCGCTTATAGTCAAGCATTGCCTGCTCAATTGAGAGTTCTGGGTCTTGCAGTTGGTCTACTCGCTGTTTGGCAACCTCTGCCAGCCACAATTTAAAAGGTTCTGCTTTTTTGGAGGGTATGGATTGGATTATTCTAAAAACCTGATTGGTATCCAGAACATCAGTAAAACGTAGCTTGCCGTCAGGGGCTTCAAGTTTCAACTGGTTAGTCACACTAACCACTTCACTGCCTTCTTGCTTGAGTTTGTTTTTTAGCCATTTCCAATAGTTTCTGACTTTTGGATAATCCGCTTGGTCAGTTAAAACGGCCACAATATCTAAAGCAGAAAACCACCATTTTTCCTCTGCTTCGTCCCAAGAAGTTCGAATATGCATGGATTCAAACCATTGCAGTTTGACGTTTACATCATTTTGCATCAATAACCTCCCTTAAAGCCCAACAGTAAATCCCGATAATATTCATATTGCTAGCAGATAGTCATACCCTTGGTTTTCTAAATCAGCGATAAATTCACGCTCTAAATCGTATTCGCTTTGGTAGGATTCATTGACCTGTGAATATTTGCTGTATTTATCCAGAACGATGAAGTTGTTTGATTCGGCAATCGTTTTGTAGTCGGTCATTGATTAGTTCCAAATATCGCTTTTCGGGCAAATAAGTAGTTAAATAAAAATAAACAGGAATTTCAGCTCATAAATCTTGCTTGCTAGTTAAGCCGTTCGTGCAGAGCTTGTCGAAGCATGAACGGCGATGGCTGGCGATGACCTCGGCTTTCCCATTCATCCTTCGACAAGCTCAGGACGAACGGAAAAGCCTTAACTGGCTTGCCAAACCCATTGCACTATTGCCAATTTACTTTTGTTGTAGTACTTAATTTTTTAAATAAAGTTCCGCTTAAATTTCTCGTGATTTTGAATATTGCTTTGAATGTCTTCTGCATCCCAGATTTGCAGTTCCCAAGGAAAATAGAAGTTATTCTTGTTTTTAAAATAAATATGCAAGCCGCGATAGCCTTCTTTATCGCGTAAATACCAGTTTTTCAGGCTCAATTCATCTTGCCAGTCATCGAGTAAATCCATCACAGATTTTATTTCATCGGCCTTTAGAATAATGCGAGCACCAAAAATATCATTCAGCCAGTTATTGACGGGGTATTGATCTTCACGGATTGAGAAACGCCCAATCTTGTCATCAATACTTTCTCGGGTTTTCACACGGTAAAAATACTTGATGTTGATATTCGCCGTCATCAGGTAATCATTGATGCATTCATGCAATGTCAGGCGATATTTGTAGATATGCAGCACCGGCACATGCTTAATGGTTCTGGAGAGGTTAATTTTTTCGATTATCCCTGTCTCAAAATAATCATTCGAAAATTGATGATGTAAACGATTGATTTCACTGACCAGCTGCTTTACTTGGCTGATTTCATCCATTTTGTTTCTCCACAGATTCAAGAGGCGTTTCTGCTACTGCTTTGGGAAAGCTCAACAGTAAATCCCGATAATATTCATATTGCTGTTGGCGCAAGGCAATTTCGCGGGGTAGGCCTTCGGTGATTGAATTGGTTAATGCGTCGAATTTGTCCAAGATGGCAACGATGCGGGCTTGTTCGGCGAGTGATGGGATGGGGATTTTCATTTTCCTTAAATTATCATTATAAAGACGCTGAATTGTCCCTCCTTCAGCAATATTCCAATTTGCAATTTTGTAAAAATAGAATAAATATTTATTTAATATTTGGCTTTCATTATTTTCAATCCAAACGATATTGCTATCCTGAAAATAGGCATCTTGGCCATCAAATATAACTGCTCTTCCTATTGTGCCACTTGCAGAAATTAAGACTTCACCCGATTTTGGATAACTATATTTAGCTTTGTATTCATTAAATATTGCTTGAGAAATATAGGCATTGGGTTCTTTTCCGAAAGTTCCAATTTTGTAAAAAGGAATATCACCTGTTTCAGATGTTTGATTTTTTAGAATTCGCTTGCACATGCGAACTTCGCCAATATCGCCCAAAGTTTTCCATTCAACATCACCTTCTTCAAAGCTTAATAATTGATCGCGATAGTAGTTGTATTGTTTTTTCCGCATGCTAAGCTCGGCGGTCAGCTCGGCGGTCAGCGCAGTAAATGCGTCCAAAATGCGGACGATTTCGGCTTGGATTTCAAGTGATTTTTCTGGGTTTTCAGGGCATGGGATGGGGATTTGGAGTTTTTTCACATCTGCAGCGTTCATATTTGGAACACTGCTTTTCTTGCTATAAATTGTTTGAGACGACAAATAATGAAAAATGTACTTTGATAGTAACCATTCGTATTTAGGCATTAACACTTTGAGCCTAATGATTGGGGTGAAAAATGCTTCCCTATAATAGATGAAACCAGTATTTGCACCGATAGATGAGATAGTTACAGCATCCTTATCTATTCTATAGGTGTCGGTGTAACCGTATATTTCGGAACCGTTTCCGTAAATTGGGTATTTGTAGTCGTTAGTGGGTATTGATCCTTTGATACTGTTTTTTGGGGCTTCACCACCTGTAAAAACTACGCAAATTTCCCCTAACGCCTTCCATTCCACATCAACCCCATCCAGCAGCTTGTCCAAAAAACTTACCTTGCTCATGCTTCGTCCCCCGTTAGCATATGAATCGTCTTGTCATCTACCAGTAAGCGCATCTGCGCAATCGCGGTCTGGTTCAATAATCGGAGTCTTTCAGGTGGCGCACATTGTTGCTGAATCAAATGGGCGTTAAGGGCTTCCAGGTTTGCCAAGCAAACCAATTGCGTGACATTGGCATAATCGCGAATATTGCCTTCTTTATCGGGATTTTCATCTCGCCATTGTTTAGCGGTTTTGCCAAACAGCGCCACATTTAACACATCAGCTTCCGTGGCATAGACCCAACTGATTTGCTGCTTGCTGAGTTGGGGTGGAATCAGGTTTTCTTTGATGGCATCGGTATGAATGCGGTAGTTAATCTTGGTTAGTTGGCGCTTAATATCCCAGCCCAGTTGCTGCTGCTCTTGTGCCTTGAGCCGCTGAAATTCCTTGATGAGGTAGATTTTGAATTCTGCGCTGATCCACATGCCAAATTCAAAGGCAATATCGGCGTGCGCATACGTGCCACCGTAGCGCCCCGCTTTGGCCTGTATGCCAATAGCCCGGGTTTTTGCCACCCATTCTTTAATACTGATCTTGTAGCTGTTTAAACCCGCTTGGCTTTTAATTGTGGCGAATTCGCCCCAATTAAAATTGGGGTTGTGGACTCGCTCCCATATCCCAAGATATTCCAGTGTGTTGCGGTTTCTTAGCCAATCGGAAATAAAAAAATCGCCGTCTTTTGAGCGCAGCATATCCGTCAAGGAAATGTAGTGTTCTTGCGTTACCCGAATTTCTTCGTTAAGGACGATGATGGTTTTAGACTTTGACATTATTTACAGCTCCTCGGTCTTAAATTCGCTATAGCCTTCGTAGTAATAGCTCACATCAATGCCTTTCATGAACAAGGCGCGGTCATCAATTTGGTCGGTGAGAGCTTGTTTGAGTAGGGCTTTAATTTCAAGGTCTTTGACCACGCTGCGCTGCATGGCAGAGAGGTAATCTTCTTTGTCCACTTGGTTCCAATCCACCACCTGCTTGATTTCTGCCTTTAGAATCAGATCAAGCCAGATACGGGTGGCGCGTCCGTTGCCTTCACGAAACGGGTGGGCGATGTTCATCTCGACATATTTTTCGATGATTTCATCAAAATTGCTTTGCGGCATGGTGTCGATATGTTTTAACGATGCATCTAAATACATCAGCGGCGCGAAACGAAAGTTGCCCTTGGCAATATTGACGTCGCGAATTTTGCCGGCAAAGTCGTAAATATCGTCAAATAAATAGGCATGAATGAAAGCAAGTCCAGCGAATGTGCCTATTTCCAGCTTAGCAATATCGCCTGAATCAAAAAGCTGTTTGGCTTTTTGCTTGCTGATTTTTTCTTCTGCTTTGGCTAGTTCAATTTGATGCGTGATGTTCAATTTGTTGTCTAAGATCATTTTGGGTCGCCTTGTTGTTCGATGGCTTTGATTGCCTTATCAAAATCAGATTCGTATAGGCGATCCTGCACAATGCGGTATTTTTCAAATTCAGTTTCGGCATGGGCTTTGGCGATTTCTGCGGTCACTTTGCCAGCGTCCTGCAAAATCTCCCGATCCGTTGCTGCAATAAAACGATTCAGCCGCTCTTCCCAATCGGCCATTGTCATGGGTATTTGTCTGAGTGCCATATCTTCGGCGACATCCAGATAAGCATTGACCAGCCTTTGCAATTGGCGGATTTCATCAGTGGTTAGGTAGTTTTTGGCAATACTGACATCAAATTTTTGAATTTTGCCTTCCGGTGCATCTTTCCATGAGGTTAAGCCCATCTGAGGTTTTTCGGCATCGGCACGGCTGTAAACTACTTCGGCGGCGGTTTGCCGATGAATTGCCCAGTGCAATTTGTTTTGTACGGTGGCAAAGAAGCGCTTGGTGGCGATGGCCGTTACATCGTAGTCCAGCGCGGTGGCGTAGATGTCGGTAATTTTTTGATAAAACTTGCGCTCGCTGAGTCGTATTTCACGAATACGCTCAAGCTGTTCTTCAAAGTATTTTTTGCCAAGGATAGAGCCATCGTTTTTAAGGCGCTCATCATCCATCACATAGGCTTTGATGGTGAACTCCTTGATGATGGTAGTTGCCCATTTGCGAAACTGTACCGCACGCTCGGAATTGACTTTGTAACCCACTGCAATGATGGCCGAGAGGTTGTAGTGGTTGGTGTTGTAATTCTTGCCGTCGGAGGCAGTTATCCGGAAATTCCGGATAACTGAATTCTCTTGCAGCTCGCTGTCGGCAAAGATTTTTTTCAGATGCTCATTCACCGTACGCACGTTTACGCCATATAACACCGCCATCATTTTCTGGCTCAACCAGACATCTTCATCCGCATAAACAGCCTCAACGCCGCCCTCGCCACTGGCTGCGACAAAGGTAAGGTATTCGGCAGCCGATGAGCGAATGGTGGGTACTGATTTTTGGTTTTTACTCATACCTTTTCGCCTTCAATTTCTTGCACAATCGCATCAATTTCAGTGCGTAGCTGGTCAATCTTGGCTACTGTGATTTTTAACTCGGCATTGAGCTGATGTATATCTATCACTTCGCGGGTGTCTTTGGCGGCTACATAGCTACTGACCGATAGGTTGTAATCGTTGGCAGCGATTGCAGCGTGATCTAAGGATTGGGCAAAATGCTCAACATCGTTTTTATTATCAAAAACGGCCATGATTTGCGCGATGTGTTCGGCAGTGAGGGTGTTGTTATTGGTTTCTTTTTTGAACAGCGCGCTGGCGTCGATAAACTGGGTTTTGGCGTCGGTTTTGTGTTTGGACAGCACCAAGATATTGACGGCGATAGTGGTGCCAAAAAACAAGTTGGGCGCTAACGAAATCACGGTTTCGACATAGTTGTTATCCACCAGATATTGGCGGATTTTCTGCTCGGCACCGCCTCGGTAAAAAATGCCGGGGAAGCAGACAATGGCGGCGCGGCCTTTGCTGGATAAATAACTCAGTGCATGTAGCACAAAGGCAAAATCGGCTTTGGATTTGGGTGCTAACACGCCAGCGGGTGCGAAGCGTTCATCGTTAATTAGGGTTGGGTCGTCGCTGCCGATCCAGTTTACGGAATAAGGCGGGTTGGAGACAATCGCATCAAAGGGTTTATCGTCGCCAAAATGCGGGTCTAACAGGGTGTTGCCGAGAGCCATATTGAATTTGTCGTAGTTAATGTTGTGCAAAAACATATTCATACGCGCAAGGTTGTAGGTGGTGTGATTAATTTCTTGACCAAAAAAGCCGTCTTCAATGATGTGAGCATCAAAGTGTTTTTTGGCTTGCAGCAATAATGAGCCAGAACCCGCGGCTGGGTCGTAAATTTTATTGACGCTGGTTTGCTTGTGCATGGCAAGCTGGGCAATCAGTTTGGAGACGTGTTGCGGGGTGAAAAACTCGCCACCGGATTTACCAGCATTGGCGGCATAGTTGGAAATTAGAAACTCGTAGGCATCGCCAAATAGGTCGATTTGGCTTTCTTGGAAGTTACCAAAATTAAGCGCTTGAACGCCTTTAAGCACGGCGGCTAGGCGGGTGTTTTTGTCGGCCACGGTGTTGCCGAGGCGGTTGCTGGTGGTATCGAAATCGGCAAACAAGCCTTTGATGTCGCGCTCGGATGGATAGCCATTGGCGGAGCTTTCGATAGCGGCAAAGATAGAGGCCAGATCGGTATTCAGGCTTTCGTTAGTATTGGCACCCGCAGCGATGTTGGCGAACAACTGGCTAGGGTAGATGAAATAGCCCTTAGTTTTAATGGCATCGTCTTTAATTGCTGGTGTAACGACCGCATCAGGCAACTCCGCATAGCTTATACCGTCTTCACCGCCTTCGATGTAGTTGGCGAAATTTTCACTGATAAAGCGATAAAACAGGGTGCCGAGTACATATTGCTTAAAGTCCCAACCATCGACTGCGCCTCGTACATCATTGGCGATTTGCCAGATTTGGCGTTGTAGTGCAGCGCGTTGTTCGGTGCTGGTCATTATGAGGTTCCTGTTTAAATAGGTTTTAAATTGCTATAAGCGGCTTGGCATTATAAGGAGCAAAGTCGCGGTCATCTAATCAGCCGAAGCGATTTTCTGATACCGCCACCCATAAAAGCCAATAAACAAATAACAAACCACCGGCACCAAAAACGCAATTTGCAGACCAAAGCTGTCAGCTAAAACCCCTTGGATTAACGGCACTATCGCCCCGCCGACAATCGCGGCGCATAAAATTCCTGAGCCTTGGCCGGTGTGAGCGCCTAAACCATTCAGCGCTAACGAGAAAATGGTTGGGAACATGATGGAGTTGCATAAACCGACCGCTAACAAACTCCACATAGCCAAACTGCCGTCACTGAAAATCGCGGTCAAAATCAGCAATACCGCTGCCAAAGCATTAAACGCCAACACATTGGCCGGTTTGATTTTTTGCATCACCACCGCGCCAATAAAACGCCCGACCATCGCCCCGCCCCAATAAAACGACACGTATTTGCCAGCGTCTTGTTCGGCTAATGCGGCGATATTGGCTTGACCTAAAAAGCTAACTAAAAAGCTGCCGATAGCCACTTCGCCGCCGACATAAACAAAAATCGCGATGGCACCGAACACTAAATGCGGGTAATGCCAAGCGCTTTGCTGGCTTGGTTGATGTTGAACAGCGGTTTTAGTTTCGGCTTGAATTTTCGGTAGTTTTAACAGCGCAAAAATCGCCGCTAGTACAAACAAAACACTGGCTAACAATAAGTAAGGACTTTGCACTGCCGCCGCTTCTGTGGCTTGGTAGCTGGATAATTGTTCAGCATCTAGCAATAGGATTTGATCAGCGCTTTTGACCGCTGTCGATAAGATAAACACCGCGCCGAAATACGGTGCCAGTGTGGTGCCTAATGAGTTAAAGGCTTGGGTTAAGGTTAAGCGGCTAGAGGCGGTTTCTGGTGCACCGAGTACGGTGACATAAGGATTGGCGGCGACTTGTAACAAGGTAATCCCTGAAGCCAGCACGAAAAAGGCGGTTAGAAATAGCGGGTAGGAATGTAAGCCAGCCGCTGGATAAAACAGCAAACAACCGACGCCAGCGATTAATAAGCCACCAATAATGCCGCCTTTGTAGTCAATTTTTTCGACTAAATAGCCGCTGGGCACCGAGACGATGAAATAGGCGGTGAAAAAACAAAACTGCACCAACATTGCTTGCGCGTAGCTTAGGGTAAATACGGCTTTTAAATGTGGGATCAGAATGTCGTTTAGACAGGTGATAAAGCCCCAGATAAAAAATAATGAGGTTAAAACGCTTAATGAGCCTAGGTGGGTTGGTCGCATAGGGTTGGCTTTGATTTAGAGTTTTTTGAATTAAGGTTCGCTTTGCGAGCTTTATTTTGATGTCGGTTTTCGCACCGACAGGCGAGTTACTTTCTTTTGCTTGGCCAAAAGAAAGTAACCAAAGAAAAGGCCACCCGACCGCCGCTTGTTTCCTGCGCTCTGAAACTTTTACTGGGGGTTGGCAAAAGGGACTTCCTGTCCCTTTGCCAACTTGCCGCATCCATGCGGCAACCCTAACGGGCTATTCCCAGTAAAAGCTTCAGTGCTCGGCGCGGCAGACGGGGAAATTCACCCGCTAGTTGACAGTAAAACTCACCGTTTGATTACCCACCATAACTTTAAACTCGCCCGGTTCAATGCGGCGTTTCATATCAACGCCGATAAACGACATCGCTTCCGCAGGTAGTTCAAAGCTCAAGGTTTGAGTTTCGCCCGCTTTAAGTTCAACTTTGGCATAAGCTTTCAGCTGTTTGCTAGGTCTGGTGACAGAGGCAGCAACGTCATTCAAATAAACCAATACCGCTTCTTTACCCGTGATTTTGCCAGTGTTTTTAACCTCAACACTAACTTCAATGCCCTCGCCTAACTTGATTTGCTCGTGACTCAAACGCAAGCCGGTGGTTTCAAATTGGGTATAGCTCAAGCCATGTCCAAACGGATACAACGGCTTATATTGATTGGTTTCGTAGCTTTCAATCGGCTTGTGATCGTAAAGCACGATGTCGTTGGTGTTGCGTGGGTAGGAAATCGGCAATTTGGCGCTGGGGTTCACATCACCAAATAAAATATCCGCCATCGCTACCCCGCCTTCCATGCCCGGCAAGAAGCCTAACACCACCGCGTTAGCTTGTTCGGCGATTTCGGTGATGATGCGTGGACGACCGCCAAAGGTCACTAACACCACCGGTTTTCCAGTCGCGAAAATCGCTTTGGCTAATTGCAATTGAGGAAATGGCAGGTTTAAGGTTTCGATATTGCCGCTGGTTTCGGTGTAGGTGTTTTCACCCAAGGCCAACACCACGACATCGTGTTTGCGAGCTTCGTTAACCGCTTGTTCGATGTTGATTTCTTCTTGATAGCTATTGCCACCGACATAAGTGACTTTGCCGCTGGTTTTTTGTTGAATCGCTTTGAATAAGGTTAATTTGTCTTTGGGGTACAACTGTTCGTTGTCACCTTGCCAAGTCAGCGTCCAGCCGCCGTTCATCACGCTTAATAAATTAGCAGTTGGCCCTGTAACTAAAATGCTGGCTTTTTTGCTCAGTGGTAATAAATGCTGGTCATTTTTAGCTAACACAATCGATTCTTGCGCTGCTTGGCGGTTGATAGCCACCGCTTCTTTAGTCGCAAAATGACCCGCGACTGCAATGTCTGGCTCAGTGCGTTGGAATAAACCGGTTTGATATTTGACCCGCAAAATTCGTGTTACTGCTTCATCAATCCTGCTCACAGGCACTTCACCGCTACGGGCTAAATCCAGTAACAAGTCGTAAAACGAAAAGTTGAACGGCACCATGCTCATATCAACCCCAGCCATCACCGCAATTTTCACTGCTTCGCGAGGTGATGCGGCTAATTTGTCGCGGGTGTAGAGGCGGATAATGTCTTCCCAATCCGACACGGTAAAACCGGTAAAACCTAGTTCACCGCGCAAAATCGTCGTCAAATATTGATAGTTCGCATGACCTGGAATGCCATCGACTTCGGCAGAATTGACCATAATGGTTGGCGCACCGGCTTTGATACCGGCTTCGAAACTCGGCAAGAAATATTCCCGCAACATCCGCTCGCCTATCCATGCCGGAGTGCGATCTTTGCCATTAATCGGGAAGCTGTAGCCGACATAATGTTTTAAACAAGTCGGCGCTTTGTCGGCAGCTGAGGCATCGTCACCTTGATGACCTTGGATAAAAGCACTGCCTAAGCTGCTGGCTAAATGTACGTCTTCGCCATAGGTTTCCCACAAACGCGGCCATAATGGTTGGCGGCCTATGTCCATCACTGGCGAGAAGTTCCAATCGATTCCCGAGGCTTTCACTTCACGGGCGGCAATTTCGCCTTCTTTGAAGGATAAATCACGGTTAAAAGTAGCGGCCATATTGATAGCTTGAGGAAACAGTACCGACTGGTCGGTGTAAGTCGCGCCATGAATCGCATCAACCCCGTAAATCACCGGAATTTTTAAGCGCGACTTTTCCGCCATGCTGCGGATGGTTTGCGTCATGCTGCGCCATTTTTCAATCGGCTGAGCTCTGTTATTGGGCGTCGATGGTGCATTGAGAATTGAGCCAACATGATGATTGAACAGTGCATCTTCTAGTTTGGACATATCAAACGGTTGATCGACATCTTGACCATTGGGCACGGTCACAACGCTGACATCAATTTGGGTCATTTGCCCGACTTTTTCTTCCAAAGTCATTTGCGACAACAAGGCTTGGACTTTATCTTCTATAGCGTGATCGAGTGGTTGTGCATTCACAGATGACTCCAAAAAAACAGCTAGAAAAATGGCTAAATAAATTTGAGTTTTCAAGACTTTCTTCACTTCAAAATAACAAATGATGCGGGTTTTCGGGATAGTTTTGTATCCCGAAAACCCATAAAAGGCGGGTATTTAATCACAACAACTGCTGATTATTCAGCATCAGGCGTGTGTTGATGTTGTTTGGCGAGGATTAGATAAAAGGCTGGTACGACAAATAAGGTAAACAAGGTGCCAATCCCTAGCCCAGTGGCAATCACCAAACCAATATCAAAACGACTCGCGGCGCCCGGGCCGGAGGCTGTCAACAATGGCAACATGGCGACGATCATCGCCACAGTGGTCATCAAGATTGGCCGTAACCGAATTTCTGCGGCTTGTTCGATAGCTTTTGCTTTCGATAAACCCGATTCGATTTGCAGTTGATTGGCGAATTCGACAATCAAAATCCCATTTTTTGCTACTAAACCAATCAAGGTGATTAAACCAACTTGAGTGTAAATATTGATGGTGGCAAAGCCGAGCATCATAAACGCCAAGGCGCTGGCGATGGATAAAGGCACTGAGATTAAGATGATTAACGGATCACGCCAACTTTCAAATTGGGCTGCGAGCACCAAATAGATGATTAACAAGGCCATGAAAAAGGTCACAATCAAGGCGCTGCCTTGTTGGGCGTATTGGCGCGATTCACCGGTGTAATCAAAGCTAAAGCCACGCGGAAACAGCTCGGCGGCGATGGTTTCTAAGCCAGTCATGGCATCGCCTAAACCAACCCCGGGCAACATCAAACCGTTGATGGTTAAGCTGTTGAGCTGTTGAAACTGGGTGCGTTTGCTGGGTTCAACCGAGTTTTCGATTTTAATCAACGATGACAACGCCACTTGGCTACCAGTCGCGCTGCGTAAATAGTAGTTATCGAGTTTGCTGGTGTCGAAGCGTGATAAATCATCGACTTGCGGAATCACTTTATAGCTACGACCTTGCAAGCTGAAACGATTGACGTATTGGCCGCCCATTAAAGTGGCTAAGTTGCGGCCAATATCTTGCATCGAAATCCCTAAATCAGCAGCGCGATCACGATCAATCACTAACGTGGCTTTCGGGCGATTGAAGTTAACGTCTTTCATCAAGAACGCAAATTTGCCGCTTTGCATGGCTTTGTCGAGCAATTGGTCTGCGACTTGATCTAACTGGACGTAATCGGCATCGGTAGTAATCACAAACTGCAACGGTAAACCGCCACCAGAACCTGGCAAACTCGGTCTTGGCACCACGGCAGTTTGGAAGCCAGCGATTTGCCCGACTTTGGCTTGTAATTCCGGTTGAACTTGGCTTTGTGAGCGTTTACGTTCAAAACTGGAAGGCATTTTAAAACCGCTAAACACGGTGCTGGTATCGCCACCAAAGCCCATTAACACAAAGCTTTCTTTGTATTCTGGGAATGATTCAAACTGCTTAATCAGTTCTCTTGAATAGGTTTCGTTGTAATGCAAGGTCGCGGTTTGCGGGCCGTTGGCGATGGCAAACAAAATACTCTGGTCTTCGGTGGGCGCTAGTTCTTTGCTGGTGAGCATGAACATTAAATAGATGCTGGCTAACACCAAAAAGGCAAAACCCATCACAGTCGCTGGATATTCGAGTAATTTGCGTAATAGGCGCAGGTAATGCTTGGCGAGTTGAGCAAACAGATGTTCTACCGCTAATTCAAATCGGCCAGGTTTGCCAGAATCTTTTAGCACTTTAGCGCTCATCATCGGCGATAGGGTTAGCGCGACGATGCCGGAAATTAACACCGCCCCCGCCAGTGAAAAGGCAAATTCGGTAAATAAAGTCCCGACCAATCCACCCATAAAACCAATTGGCGCGTAAACCGCGATTAAGGTGGTGGTCATGGCGATTACCGGCAAGCCCAGTTCTCTTGCGCCCAGTAAGGCGGCTTGTAAGCGGGGTTTGCCGTGTTCAATGTGGCGGTGGATGTTTTCGACCATCACAATCGCGTCATCAACCACCAGACCAATCGCTAACACCATCGCTAACATGGTCAGCAAATTAATCGAAAAGCCCATCAACAACATCAGAAATGCGCCGCCGATCAGTGATAAAGGCACAGTAACCGCTGGAATCACTGCCGCGCGTAATGAACCGAGTGATAAAAAAATCACCACTAAAACGATTAACACCGCTTCGATTAAGGTGCTGAATACTTCGTGGATCGAATCTTCGATGAACTGGCTGGCGTCATACGGCACTAGCACCTGCATCGCGTCGGGTAAATCGCGTTTCAGTTCGGTATTCAGCAGGTTTTTAACTGCTTTGGCGACCGTTAATGGATTAGCGCCCGGCGCAGGCTCGATGCCCATGAAAATCGCCATTTTGCCTTTGTACCAGTTGACGGTGTCATAGTCTTCGCTGCCCAGTTCGGTATCGGCGATGTCCTGTAAGCGCACTAGGCTACCGTTACGATTGCTGACCACTAATTGCTTGAAAGCTTGCTCGTCGGCAGCATCGGTGGTGGCGCGTAAATCGACTTTGACGTAATTACCTTTGGTGCCACCAACCCCAGACAGGTAGTTATTGGCGCGTAACACTTCGCTGACGTCATTAGCAGTAACGCCCAATGCCGCCATGCGATCTGGATCTAGCCAGACTCGCATGGCAAAGGTTTTATTACCGAGCATTTTGGCTTTACCGATCCCCGGCAAGGCTTGAATTTTTGGTTGGATGACCCGCAATAAATAATCGCTTAATTGCGCGGCTTGTAGGGTTTCGCTGTACAAAGCCAAGTACATTAAAGCCGTGCTTTCGCCAACTTGTGCTGTAATCACCGGATCTTCTGATTCTGCCGGTAACACGTTGCGTTGGCTGGCCACTTTGGCTTGAATTTCGGCAACCGCGGCGTTGGCATCGTAATTAAGCCGCATATGGGCTTCGATGGTGGAATTACCTTGGCGACTGGTTGAGGATAAATAATCAATGCCATCGGCTTCGGCAATCGCTTGTTGTAACGGCGTGGTGATAAAACCTTTGACTAACTCGCTACTGGCACCGGGATAGGCGGTCGCTATAGTGACCACGGTGTTTTCGGTTTCGGGATATTGGCGTAGTTCTAGGGCGGTAATCGCTCTTAAACCTAATACCAAAATCAGCAAACTCACCACGCTCGCCAATACGGGGCGGCGGATAAATAAATCGGTAAATTTCACGATGATTACTCCCGCTCACCTGGAGCTGGTTGCGTATCTATCGTCACCGGAATACCGTTTCGGAGTTTGACTTGTCCCGCGCTAACCACTTTATCACCAGCGTTCAGGCCACTGATAATCTCTACCCTACCCGCTTTGCTGATGCCGGTTTCGACTTGGCGGTTTTGGACGATAGTACCTTTGTCAGTGGTTTGGATTAGGAAAACCGAATTACCGTAAGGGTTATAGGTAATCGCGGTATCGGGTAAGGTTAACACCGTGTTTTGTTGGCCAGAGTTAATTTGCACTTGGGCGAACATGCCAGGGTGTAAGCGTTTATCGGCATTTTTCAACGAGGCGCGAACTTTGATGGCGCGGCTATTGGCTTCAATCGCTGGACTGATGGCAATAATTTCGCCGCTAAAACTTTGCTCTGGATAAGCTTGTACGGTCGCAGTAATCGATTGTCCTTTGTTAAGCTGGCTAATATGGCGTTCCGGCAAGTTGAAATCGAGGTAAATCGGGTCGAGTTTTTGCAGACTGACAATCGCCGTACCTGGGGCTAGATATTGGCCTAAATCCACTTGGCGTATCCCAAGTTCACCACTAAACGGTGCGCGAATTTGTTTCTTATCAATCAGCGTTCTTTTGGCAGCAACAGCAGCAATGGCTTGTTCTAAAGAGGCTTGGTTTTGATCGTAATCGGAGCTGGAGATGAATTTTTTTTCCAGCATTTTTTCGCCGCGATTAAAGCGCACTTGGGCTAATTGCTGTTCTGCCAGCAAACCTTGTAACTCGGCGTAATCGGTTGCGGCATCTAATTCGACTAATAATTGACCTTGTTTGACCGCTTGTCCCGATTCAAAATCAATGGCTTTAATTTTGCCCGTCACTTCATTGCTAACATTAACACCGGCAACAGCGGTTAAGCTGCCGACCGCAGCTAATGAAGCCAGCCATTGTTCTTGTTTGACTTCGCTGGCGGCAACTACCGGTGGAGGGGGTAATTGAATGTGGCTAATAGCTTGATTGATTTGATAAAACTTATAACCAAATAAGCCACCAAAAATAAGCACACTTAAGAAAGCAATGATAAGAATACGTTTGATCATGAATTGAAATGGCTAATAACAGCGTTTTACGGAATAGCTAGGGATTTTACGCTGAAAGTTGAGACTGGCGTAAACCAAGTATTTAAGGAGATTGTTTGTATTGAAAAGCCAAGCGGCTAGTGTCAACCAGCCGGATAGCCATCATGAATTTTTTAAGGATCGTCAGCCTATACAGGCGTATAGACCAAGAAAAAATTAATCGATGATTGGGAATTTCTCACGGGAGGCATCAACCATGTCCCGCATTTCTTTGCCAGGTTTAAAATGCGGCACATGTTTTTCAGTTAACGACACCGCTTCGCCGGTTTTAGGATTACGTCCTAAACGGGCTGTACGATGGTGCAATGAAAAACTGCCAAAACCTCGGATTTCTATTCTTTCGCCGCTAGATAAGGTATCACTCAAGTGATCGACTACACATCTAACCGCTAATTCAACATCTTTAAGCGCGAGATGTGGTTGCTTCTCAGCCAACACCACTATTAATTCTGATTTTGTCACATTCAACCCTGAATAATAGAAGAGAAGTGACATGAGCCCTAAAGCCCATGTCACTCTTACAGATGGTTTTATTTATCCATTTGTTTAAAGATGTCACCTAGTGTGGCGGTGCCAGCACTTTGTTGTGAGTAATCTTTAATTGCATTTGACTCTTCTTCAACGTCTTTAGCTTTGATAGACAAAGAAATTGATTTGGTTTTTTTGTCGACGCCAATAAATTTAGCTTCGATTTCTTCACCTTCTTTCAACAGAGTGCGTGCATCTTCAACGCGGTCACGTTGAATTTCAGCAGCGCGTAAGTAGCCTTCAACGTTGTCAGCCAAAGTAATTACCGCACCTTTAGCATCAACTTCTTTGATAGTACCTTTAACTAAGCTGCCTTTTTCATGAACGGCAATGTAGTTTTGGAATGGGTCTTGTTCCAATTGTTTGATACCCAAAGAAATACGTTCACGCTCTGAGTCAACTGCCAAGATAACGGTTTCAACTTCGTCACCTTTTTTGTAGTTGCGGATCGCTTCTTCGTCGTTTTCATTCCAAGAAATGTCAGACATGTGAACCAAACCATCAATACCACCATCCAATCCGATGAAGATACCGAAATCAGTGATAGATTTGATTTTGCCGCTGATTTTGTCGCCTTTGTTGTGAGTTGCTGCGAACTCATCCCAAGGGTTTGAACGGCATTGTTTCATGCCCAATGAAATACGACGACGTTCTTCGTCGATTTCAAGCACCATAACTTCAACTTCGTCGCCCAATTGAACAACTTTAGATGGGTTAACGTTTTTGTTGGTCCAATCCATTTCAGAAACGTGAACCAAACCTTCAACGCCTTCTTCGATTTCAACGAAGCAACCATAATCGGTCAAGTTGTTAACTTTACCGAATACGCGGCTACCAGCTGGGTAGCGGCGAGCAATGTTTTGCCATGGATCTTCATCCATTTGTTTCATGCCCAACGATACGCGGGTTTTATCTTTATCAAATTTAAGAACTTTAACTTTGATTTCTTGGCCGATTTCAACACACTCAGATGGGTGACGAACACGACGCCATGCCATATCAGTGATGTGTAACAGACCATCAACACCGCCAAGATCAATAAACGCACCGTAATCGGTAAGGTTTTTAACGATACCAGTAACGATAGCGCCGTCTTGTAGGGTTTTAACTAATTCTTCTCTTTCTGCACTGTATTCGCTTTCAACGACAGCACGACGAGACAACACAACATTGTTGCGTTTTTGGTCGATTTTGATGACTTTGAATTCTAAATCGCGGTTTTCCAAGAATGTGGTGTCGCGGATAGGACGAACGTCAACCAATGAACCAGGTAAGAATGCACGCAATGCGCCAACTGCCACGGTGAAACCACCACGAACTTTGCCATTGATGCGACCGATAACGGTTTCTTGGGTATCAAATGCTTTTTCAAGCTCAGTCCAAGCTTTGCTTTTCTTAGCTTTGTCGCGGGAAAGAAGTGTGGCGCCTAGGCCGTCTTCAAATAAATCAAGAGCTACTTCAACTTCGTCACCGATATTGACTTCAAGATCGCCATCAGCATTCAAGAATTGCCATTTTGGAATGACACCTTCTGATTTTGCTTGTGTGCTGACGATAACGAATTCGTTTTCGATATCAATAACAGTACCGGTTAACATTGCACCAGGACGCATTTCGGTCTTGGCAAAACTCTCTTCTAATAATTGTGCAAAGCTTTCGCTCATTCTCTTCTTTCCCAAACTTGTTAAAACACAAACAAGCTTTTTCATATCAAAAAATTAAAATAAAGTTGCCGATTATCGACAACCACCAATAAAGCCCTAATGGACTAAATTTATTACCTGGTCTATCACCTGTTGGATGCTTAGACTAGAAGAATCAATCACTTGCGCGCCTTCCGGTATCATCAATGGTGCCGTTGCACGTTGCTGATCGCGTTGGTCGCGTTCTTGAATCTCAAGGGTAATCTGATCAAGGTTAGCATCAATTCCCTTTTCAATCAACTGCTTATACCTTCTTGACGCTCTTTCTTCGGCACTAGCGGTTAAATAAACCTTAAATTGTGCATCAGGAAATACCACGCTGCCCATATCGCGACCATCGGCCACTAAACCTGGCAGTTGTTGAAAATCCTTTTGTTTTTGCAATAACAGCGCCCGTACTGCCGGATATGCAGCGACTATCGATGCAGTATTGCCTACCTGTTCCGTGCCTAATAGCGGGGTAATATCTTGACCATTGAGCTTAACCTGCAAGGTTTCACCACAATCAAAACTTAATTGCATAGTTTCAGCAACTTGGCAGACAGCCTCAATGTTGTTTAAGTCTAAATCGGCTTGCAAACAGCCAATTGCTAATGAACGATAAATAGAACCGCTATCTAAATAATGCCAACCTAATTGGCGAGCAATTGCACGACTAACCGTGCCTTTGCCGGCACCGCTAGGGCCGTCGATGGTGAGAACTGGAATGGTGGTCATGTTATTTTGAGTATCGCGTGTAACTTGGGTTAAGGTCTCCCCTAACCCAAGCTAGATTTTTTAGATGCTAGTTAAATTCAAACCCAAATGCGTCGCTAATTGCTTAAACTCTGGGAATGACGTATTGACGTTGGCACAGTTATTGATGGTAATTGGACCACTAGAACGTAAGCCAGCAATCGAGAATGACATCGCGATTCGGTGATCACCATGTGACTCGACCACACCAGTACCAATGCTGCCACCTTGAATCACCATACCGTCTTCGGTTGGTTGCGCGTCAACGCCTAGAATTTGCAAACCATCAGCCATGACTTGAATCCGATCAGATTCTTTAACCCGCAATTCTTTTGCGCCAGTCAATGTGGTTTGACCTTCTGCACAAGCAGCAGCAACAAACAATACAGGGAATTCATCAATCGCTAATGGCACCAAATGTTCTGGAATTTCTATGCCTTTTAATTGGCTAGAACGCACACGCAAATCAGCCACAGGCTCACCGCCCACTGAACGCTGGTTTAACACTTCAATATCCGCACCCATCAAACGCAAAATATCAATCACGCCAGTCCGGGTTGGATTGATACCAACATGGTTCAAAGTAACATCTGAGTTAGGCGCAATACTGGCACCCACTAAAAAGAATGCCGCTGAAGAAATATCACTTGGCACGTCGATTTGAGTCGCAGTCAATTTACCTTGGTTATTGATAGTCGCGGTACTACCTTCGCGTTTAACCGGATAACCAAAACCAGTCAACATCCGTTCGGTGTGATCACGAGTCGGTGCTGGTTCGGTAACGGTAGTATCACCTTCCGCGTACATGCCCGCTAACAATAAGCAAGATTTAACCTGTGCGCTGGCAATCGGCATATCGTAATTAATGCCTTGCAATTGACCGGCTTTACCTTTGATATGTAAAGGCGCAGTGCCATTTTCTTGAGTTTCAATTTCAGCACCCATTAAAGCCAACGGTGCAGTAACACGACGCATAGGACGTGATTCCAAAGACTCATCACCGGTCAAAATCGAGTTAAATGGCTGACCTGCCAATAAACCGCTTAATAAACGCATCGAGGTACCCGAGTTACCCAAATACAAAGGTTTGGTTGGCGCTTGCAAACCGTGTTTACCGACGCCGTGAATAGTCACTTCGCCATTAACTGGCCCTTCGATTTTAACGCCCATCGCGCGAAAAGCTTCCAAGGTTGACATCGCATCTTCGGCATTTAAAAAGCCTCTAACATGAGTCACGCCCTCAGCCAGTGAACCCAGCATAATTGAACGGTGGGACATAGATTTATCACCAGGAACGCGAATTTCGCCGCGCAAACTACCACCGGGTTGAACTTGAAAGGTAACGGATTGTGACATAGTAAATTCTCAGTCTTCTTGTTGGTCGAGAAAACGCTGCCGAGCATTTCTGGCATACGTAAAGGTTTCAAAAAGCGCGGCTCCTTGATCGGAAGCCAATAATTGCTGGATTTTGCTTAATTCATCTTGGAATTGCTGAATTAAAGGAATAATTTCATGTTTGTTGGCCAAACAAATATCTTGCCACATAGTCGGGTCGCTGGAAGCAATCCTGCTGAAATCCTTAAAACCACCCGCGGCATATTTAAAAATTTCTCGCTGTTCGTCTTTACGCCCCAAAAGACCGACTAAAGCAAACGCCAAAAGATGCGGCAAATGACTGGTAGCGGCTAACACGGTGTCGTGATGTTCAACCGACATTTGCGAAACGCTGGAACCCAGTTGTTGCCAAAAATCACTGATTGCATTTAAGGCATAGCTTTCTGTATCAGCCAATGGGGTAATGATTAAACGTCGATTTTCAAACAATTGCGGATTCGCTGCAGCCACCCCACTCCTCTCGGCACCGGCAATAGGATGCGCCAAAACAAAATTAGTCGGCACAGCACCAAACACAGCTTCTAATGCAGTAACCACACTGCCTTTAGTACTACCGGCATCGCTGTAAATGGTTTGTTGATTCCAGTACGGCTTTAACTGTTCAAGAATCGACTGCATGGCACCAACGGGTGTAGCAATAATCACTGCATCGCAACCGCTGACCGCCTCACCAATATCGGTATAAAACCGATCAATAACACCCAACTGTTTTGCTAATTGCAGATTTTCCAGATTTTGATGCTGGCCATAAGCAACAATTTCTTCACATAAACCTTTAGCTCGCGCAGCGCTGGCAATCGAGCCACCAATCAAGCCGACGCCGATAACGCAGATTCGGTTAAACACCGCGTAGAACCTCGGCTAGGGCATCTAGGAAAATTTGGTTTTCACGTTCTGTACCAATACTGACGCGTAAATGATTCGGCATTTCGTAGTTAGCTACTGGGCGAACAATCACGCCTTTTTGTAAGAGCGCGTTGTAAATTGGCATAGCGGTTTGCAAAACATCGACAGCGACAAAGTTGCCGGATGAAGGAATCCACGGCAAATCCAAGGCTTTAAAACCAGCAGTCAATTGCGCCATGCCGGCATTATTGATTGCCAAAGTTTGCTCTAAATAATCAACATCGGTTAAAGCCGCTTCAGCTGCAGCCAAGGCCAACATATTGCAGTTAAACGGCTGGCGAACGCGGTTTAATAAATCCGCCAATTCCGGTGAAGAAACCCCATAACCAATTCTAAATCCAGCCAAGCCAAACGCTTTTGAGAATGTGCGAGCAATAATTAAATTGGGAAATTGATTCGGCCAAGCCATAGATTCGGTTCTGTGCGCTGGTTCGACAAATTCATAATAAGCTTCATCCAATACGCACAATACATCTTTCGGCAAATCAGCGATGAAGGCTTTTAACTCGGCTTCTGGCAACAAAGTACCGGTTGGGTTATTAGGATTAGCAATAAACACCACCCGAGTTTTATCGCTAATTTGCGCGCGCATCGCTTGTAAATCATGGCCGTAATCGATTGCAGGCACGACTTTGGCAATCGCACCAACCGCTTGAGTCAAAATCGGATACAAAGCAAAGGCGTGTTGAGAAAACACCACTTCATGCTCTGGCGTTACAAAGGTACGCATCACCAATTCCAGAATTTCACTGGAACCGTTGCCTAAAGTAATTTGCTGAGCTTCGACACCTAATTTAGCCGATAAAGCCGCTTTTAAATTAAAACCACTGCCATCAGGATAGCGAGTTAATTCGGGGATGGTCGCTTGAATAGCTTCGAAAACTTTAGTGCCTGTGCCCAATGGATTTTCATTGGACGCCAGTTTGATAACCTCGTCCAAACCCAGTTCGCGCTGTAATTCTTCGACCGGTTTACCTGGCACATAAGGGACTAATTTTTGAACGCCAGCAGTGGCAAGAGATAAAAATTGATTCATCGGCTTCTAAGTTTAGATAACGGCTTTTGGGTAAGAACCTAATATTTTCAGTAACTTGACATTGTTTTGTAAAGTATCAAGCGCTTTAGCGACATCGCTATCGTCACGATGACCATCAATATCGATAAAAAACACATATTCCCACAAGCCTTGGCGTGATGGGCGTGATTCGATATGTGCCATGCTGATGCCATTCTCAGCAAACGGTGCCAAAATTCTGTGTAAAGCACCCGGTTGATTACCGGTTGAAACCAAGATTGAGGTTTTATCGATGCCTGTTGAAGCCGGTTGTTGCTGACCAATCACAATAAAGCGCGTGGTGTTATTGGCTTCATCTTCGATATTTTTTTCAAGCACTTTTAAATCATACAATTCAGCAGCCACTAAACTGGCAATCGCTGCTTTAGTTGGATCTAATGACGCTAATCGCGCCGCTTCGGCATTGCTACTCACTGCAGTACAAGCGACATTAGGTAAATGAGTATTTAACCATTGCCGGCATTGTGCCAAGGATTGTTGATGCGAATAGACTTCAGTGATTTCCGCCATCGAGTCCATTTTGCCGAGCAAATTATGATGCACACGAATTTCGACTTCACCGCAAATCTGCAACGGTGAGTTAATAAAGCGATCTAAAGTATGGGCAATCACGCCTTCGGTCGAGTTTTCGACGGGCACTACCCCAAACTGACAATGACCACTTTCCACCGCTTGGAAAATTTCATTAATGGTCGGCACCGGAATATCTTTAACCGCATGACCAAAATGCTTAAAAGTTGCTTGCTGGGTAAAGGTACCTTGCGGCCCTAAATAAGCAACTTCCAGCGGTTTTTCCAATGCTAAACAAGCCGACATCACTTCTCTAAACAAATGCGCAGCAGTGTTGTCGCTTAAAGGCCCAGGATTGATTTCTTTAATTCGACGCAGCACCTGAGCTTCGCGATCTGGGCGATAAAAACTACCGGTTTCGCCTTCGGCTTGCTTGGTTTTAGCGACTTGAATCGCGCATTCGGCACGTTGATTGATCAACTGCAAAATCTGCTGATCGATACTGTCAATTTGTTGCCGCAATTCTGACAAAGGGATAATGGTGCTCATAATCGTCTATTAATGCGTACGTTCAAACTCTGCCATAAACTCGATTAAAGCATCGACACCGGTCTCCGGCATGGCGTTATAAATACTGGCTCGCATACCACCCGATATACGATGACCTTTCAAAGAACTTAAACCCTGTTGTTCAGCCAATTTTAAAAACTCGCCATCCAAACCACTATCAGCCAACACAAACGGCACATTCATTCTCGAACGATAGCGTTTATCCACTGCGTTTCTGTAAAGACTGGATTGATCAATCGCTTGATACAGTTTATTGGCCTTGCGAATATTGAGTTGCTCGATAGCTGCGATTCCACCTTGCTGTTTTAACCACTGCAACACTAAACCTAATAAATACCAGTTATAGGTTGCTGGGGTATTAAGCATTGAATCGGCTGCCGCTTGTTGCTGGTAATTGAACACCGCAGGCACTTGCGGATTCGCCAAACCCAATATGTCTTCACGGACAATCACCACGGTTACGCCTGAAGGCCCCATGTTTTTCTGGGTGCCGGCATAAATCAAACCGTATTGGCTAATATCTTCGGGACGCGACAAAATATCAGATGACATATCGCAAACCAAAGGCAAATCACCGACATTCGGTGTCTCAAAAAACTCGACGCCGTGAATAGTTTCGTTTGAGGTGTAATGCAAATAAGCCGCATCTTGATCAATTTGCCAGCTATCGCGATCAGGAATCGTAGTAAAACCATTGGCTTCACTACTGGCCGAAACTTGAACCTGACAATATTTAGTCGCTTCTTTGATGGCGCTAGTTGACCAAGCGCCGGTATTGACGTAACAAGCTTTAGTTTTATTGCCGAGAATATTTTGCGGAATCAAAGCAAATTGACCACTAGCACCGCCTTGTAAAAACAAAACTTTATAGTTGCTAGGAATGGCTAATAACTCGATTAAATCGTTTTTCAGGGTTTCGGCAATCGCCATGAAGTGCTTGCCGCGGTGACTCATTTCCATCACCGACATCCCTGTGCCCTGCCAATCTAATAATTCTTGCTGGGCTTTTAACAACACTGCTTCTGGCAATGTTGATGGCCCAGCACTGAAATTAAAGATTCTCGACATGCTTATTGTTCCTCACCTTGAGCAGCATCAGCCTCAACATCGGTATCAAGATTAGCTTCATCAACCAAATCCGATTCTTCGTCATCGCCATCTTCGTCACCCAAACCATCAATCCGATCAACGCCGACCACTCTTTCGCCTTTATCGAGACGAATCACGGTCACGCCTTGGGTATTTCTACCGACTACCGAAATTTCGTTAACGCGGGTTCTGACCAAAATGCCACCGTCAGTAATCAGCATAATTTCGTCAGTATCGTTAACCAATACCGCTCCAACTACTGCGCCATTACGTTCTGAGGTTTGAATCGCGATTAAGCCTTGGCCACCGCGACGGTGCTGAGTAAATTCTTCTAATTTGGTACGTTTGCCATAACCGTTTTCAGTGATATTTAGCACGGTGCCTTCGCTGGCGATAATCAAGGAAATCACTTTTTGACCATCTTGTAAGCGAATACCCCGCACACCAGTCGCGGTTCTGCCCATAGAACGGACGTCGGTTTCGTTGAAACAAACTGCTTTACCGTCACTGCTGAACAACATCACATTTTGCTGACCGTCAGTAATAGCTACACCAACCAAGGTGTCGTTTTCATTTAGGTCAATCGCAATTTTGCCGTTGCTACGTTGACGTTCAAATTCAGTTAACGGGGTTTTCTTGACCGTACCGGACGAGGTTGCCATGAAGATGTATTTATCTTCGCTGTATTCACGCACGGTCAACATGGCGTTAATTTTCTCGCCTTCTTCCAGCGGCAATAGATTAACGAATGGTTTACCTCGCGAAGCTCGGCTGGCGACAGGCAAATTAAACACCCGCAACCAATAGACCTTACCTTTCGATGAGAAACATAAAATCGTATCGTGAGTGTTAGCGATAATCAGTTTTTCGACGAAATCATTTTCTTTAGTCGCTGTTGCTGATTTACCGCGACCGCCGCGACGTTGAGCTTTGTAATCAGTTAACGGTTGGGTTTTGACATAGCCTTCATGCGACATGGTGACCACCATATCTTCTTCGGTAATTAAATCTTCCGCAGACAGGTTTGAATAATCCTGAATAATTTCGGTACGACGCGCATCGGCATATTGGCTGTTGATTTCAGCCAATTCTTCTTTAATCACTTCCATCAAGCGAACATCGCTGCCCAGGATGTGTAAATAGCCGTCGATCAATTCCAGCAATTGTTTGTATTCATTAACAATTTTTTCTTGCTCTAAACCTGTTAAACGGTGCAGACGCAAATCCAAAATCGCTTGAGCTTGTTGTTCTGATAAACGGTATTTACCATCAGCCAAACCAAACTCAGCACCCAAATCTTCAGGACGCGAACGATCAGCATCCGCTCTATCCAATAAAGCCGATACCAAACCAGCAGCCCAAGTTTTAGCTAATAAACCAATTCTAGCTTCCTGTGGATTTGGCGAGGTTTTAATCAGCTCAATCATCTCGTCGATGTTAGCCAAAGCAACCGCTAAACCTTCAAGAATATGCGCCCGCTCTCTTGCTCTGCGTAGATTGTAGATAGTTCTACGCGTCACAATTTCACGGCGGTGATTGATGAACGCGTTGAGAATGTCTTTCAGCGGCATACAATGCGGACGACCGTCGTGCAAGGCCACCATATTGATACCAAACACAGTTTGTAACTGGGTTTGTTTGTAGAGATTGTTTAGAACCACCTCAGGCACTTCGCCACGACGCAGTTCAACGACCATCCGCATCCCGTCTTTATCAGACTCATCACGCAGACCGGAAATACCTTCTAATTTGCCTTCTTTGACTAACTCGGCAATTTTTTCCAGCAAACGGGCTTTATTAACTTGATAAGGCAGCTCAGTGGTAATAATCGCTTGGCGGCCAGTTTCGCCAATGTCTTCAAAATGGCAACGAGCACGTAAGTGAATACGACCACGACCAGTGGCATAAGCTTCGTAAATCCCTGAAGCGCCATTGATAATGCCAGCGGTTGGGAAATCAGGGCCTGGTACGATTTGCATTAATTCTTGAATGCTTAAATCAGGATTTTCGATCAACGCTAAACAAGCGGTGACGATTTCGAGCAGATTGTGTGGCGGGATATTAGTCGCCATACCGACTGCGATACCCGATGAACCGTTAATCAATAAGGTAGGAATACGGGTTGGCATTACGGTCGGCTCAGATTCCGACTCGTCATAGTTGGCAACAAAATTAACGGTTTCTTTGTCAATATCAGCCAGCAGTTCATGGGCGATTTTTGACATCCGCACTTCGGTATAACGCATCGCCGCGGGTGAATCACCGTCAACCGAACCAAAGTTACCTTGACCGTCAATCAGCATGTAGCGCAAAGAAAACGGCTGCGCCATACGAACCATGGTGTCGTAAACCGCAGTATCACCGTGTGGGTGATATTTACCGATTACGTCACCGACGATACGCGCCGATTTTTTGTAGGGTTTATTCCAATCGTTGCCCAGCTCGCTCATGGCGTATAAAACCCGGCGATGTACAGGCTTTAAGCCATCTCTGACATCAGGAAGTGCTCTACCAACGATAACGCTCATTGCGTAGTCTAGGTAGGATTGTTTCATCTCGTCTTCGAGATTGACGGGGATAATTTCTTTTGCGAAGTCTGACATGAGTCCGTGATCCAAATAAAAGCCTGAACTGCTATTCCATATAAATCAGGCTATAAAGTGGGCATTGTAGCAAATGCCCGCCCCTTAGTCGAAGGCAGATGGCTAAGCGAAGATTTCTGTTAAAAAGTTCTGCATCGCCAGCCACGAGCGTTGATCGGCGATTGGCTGATAAACCATCCCAGAATCAGGATTATTAGCGACTGGATTGGTAAAAGCGTGCATGGTGCGTCCGTAGGTATGCACTTGCCAATCGGCACCGGCTAAACTTAATTCATTCTGCAAAGCCAATATATGATCAGGCGGCCCTAGTGGGTCATCGTGACCATGCAAGACCAAGACTTTGGCTTTAATTTCTGGCTCTGGAATGTTGTCCGGTGCTACTAATAAACCGTGAAACGACACCACGCCACGAATATCAACGCCGGTTCTGGCTAAATCCAAAGCACACAAGCCGCCAAAACAAAAACCGATAGCGGCAATTTTGTGATTATCAGCCCAAGGCATCAGCTTGACAGTTGCTAACGCGGCTAACAATCGCTTCTGTAATTTGCTTCTATCTTGCATAAACGGCTGCATCAACTGGCCGTTTTGTTCAGGACTACTACCCAAAATCCCTTTGCCATACATATCGGTTGCAAAAGCAAGATACCCCAATGCGGCTAATTGCTTAGCTTTTTCGGCAACAAATTCATCACGCCCAGCCCAAGTGTGATGAATTAACACCACAGGACGTTGACCAACAACGCTATCATCGTAGGCAAAGAAACCTTCTAATACGACATCGCCATCCAAATAAGCAATGGTGTTTGATTGAATAGTCATTTCAAAACCCTCGCTGGTTGCACACTAGCTAAAAAACCTTCCGAAGCGGCTTCTATCATATCCAAAACCCGTTCAAAACCTTGTCCACCACCATAATAAGGATCAGGCACTTCGCGGGTATTTAATTGCGGGGCAAAATCTAATAAGTATTTCACTTTATGTTTAAAGTGTTCAGGACAGGCTTGTTGAACAATATGGTGATTATCATCATCCATAACCAAAATATGATTGAAGTCTTCAAAATCACCAAAAACTACTTTTCTAGCTCTAAGATGTTTTAATTCAACACCTCGATCACGCGCGGCTTTTTGCGCTCGCAAATCAGGTGCCTCACCGACATGGTAAGCATGAGTACCTGCTGAATCAATTTGAAAATTGTCTTGCAAATTCCGCTCATTAACCAAGGCAGTAAAAACCCCTTCCGCAGTGGGTGAACGGCAAATATTACCCATACAGACAAATAGCACTTTGATTTTATTCATATTTTATTGTGTATCGAATTAAGCTAAGTTTCCGATTGTTCCGCAGCAGAATCCAAATCATCACTTAGTAAAGTTTGACGGCGCTGAATTTGAGCACGAATTTTTTCAGCCTCAATTTCAGCTTCGTGAGCAAGTTGTGCTTTTAATTGCTGAATCTCAATCAATCGCTGTTTAGTTTGTTGCTGTTCTTTTTCTTGTAATTCAATATCAAATTGAATGGCTTTCAACTGAGCTTGATGATTGAGATGTTCAGTATGAATATTTCTTTCGATTTCTAATTGTTGAACTAATTGCTCTTGTTTTTCTTGAAGTAACCGACGTTGCTTTTCTGCTTCAATGGCTTGGGCTTGCAACTCTAATTCAGCCACTTGTTTAAGCTGCTCAAGTCGTCGCTGTTTCTCTTCGACTTCTTGCAACTCCAACAAACGTTGTTGACGATTACGTTCCTGATTATTCAGCTCTTGGGTTTCAAACGATTTTTTCAAGACATGAAAATAGACATTATTTTTACCGGGCAGTACCGATGGGAATTCAGCAAATTGGACATTAATCTTACAAACTGCTTGGGCTTGAACATGTTGAATAATTAACACTTCACAAACCGCTAAGGCAATACGCTTTTCAACCGCAAGTAAACCATTTTGCACCCAACTGCCATCATCTAAAGTCTGTAGTTCACGATTGATAATGTCATCAATCGCTGGGTTATAAGTCTGTTTAATATGCTGATTTAAGCGATCTAATAAATCATCATTGCGTTGGGCATAAGTAAGACTAGCTTGAAATCGTAAATCCAACACCAAGTCTATTTGGCAAAAATTATCAAATAAATAAATTTGTCTTCGATAATTCCAACTCTCAATACTGAGCGGAAATAATTGATGATAAAAACGTTGGCTAAATTTTACTGGCCGTAAAAACAAGCGTTTATATGGGCCTAATTTCGATACCACCAATTGTCTGTCGGCATCAAAATCAGCAATCCAGTTATCGGTTTCGAGTGATTGAGCAGCGAAAATATCATCGCCTTCTTGCAACCACTGTTCTAGTTCTTGATCAGGATTATTCATGGCTGGCTGCTAGCATTTGCGCTTTCGCTTGTCTAAGCGCGGCAATTTTATCGGACATTTTTTCCGCAATTAAGGGATAAAGATTGGGTGAAAACTCGACAGTTCGATGATCAATTTTTCGCAAGAATCCGCGATTTAATAATAAACCGACCACAAACATTCGACTCCAATCGGAATATCGACGGGCTTTTTCAAGCTCGCTTTTTTCGATAATCATTTCTAATTCGTCATTGGCATTAATCCGAAATTGGGTGAATTGTCTTAAACATTCAAATACCAATTCTTCTTCTTGTGCCGTTAATGGCCCGGGCGCGGTAAATTCCAAACGATACGATAACAGCACGGTGAAAAAATCCACCATCGCCGCACAGACAAAGGCAAACCATGAAAAGCCTTGCCACATGGCAAACGAAGGTTTGATGTCTTCGACAAACTGCTTATAAGTCATTAAAAGCGGCGCTTCGGGTAACGCCAAGCCCATAGAACTGGAAGCTTGATTAACTAACAATTGAATATCTTGATAGCTTTTCAAGAAATCGCCGTAAGCGGCTTCAATATTATTGGCAGTATCGAGATTATTTAAACTGCTTTGTAAGCTACGAATTTGTTTATCAAGCTCGGCAAACAACTGTTCTTGCTGTTGTGATTGTTGCTTTTTTTCTTGATAAATTTGATTGTAATGACGCCAGAAAGGCCCCTCACCGACTTGATTTTTATAGCCTTCAGCAATCTGATTATGAGTACCAAAATAAGCTTGGGTGGCATCGTTTGAAGCCTTTTCTAATTCTTGTTTTTGCTTCTGAAGAATGTCGGCTTTAATCTCCAAGATTTTATTTAAATAGTCTTTGGTTCCCGATCTAAGCTCGTTAAGGCGGTTTATATGCAAAGTTTCTTTTTCAGAAATTTCGTAAAACTGAAAATAAGAAAATGTAATCGATGCGCCAATCGCAATCGCTAACGAAGCGATTACCGAAAAATAACGCATTTTATTAGCCTTCCAGTGAATGCTCGCCATTTCTAATGAGCAAATCACAATAATTGATTGGATTGCCACAGTAATGACCAAGGCAATCCAAGGGGTAATAAAATGCGATAAACCGTAATAAGTAGTAAATCCTGATGACAAGCTCAGCATTAACACGATAGGAATCGTCCAAATCCGTAACATACTGACAAACAAGGTCTGGATTTGATTAATAAAATAACCTAATCCAGACGGACGATTTTGATGTGTAATTGAGCTCATTACCGAAATTTACTTCTCAAATTTAAAGGCCAAAAAGATCGGACTGCCATTACGTTGCACCAACATGGCAATCGATTTATTAGCGGGTAGTTTAGCAAGTAAATTATTAAATTCAGCACTATCATGAATTACGCTATTCTGAATGCGCAAAATCACATCACCAGGCTGAATGCCATTATCCATCGCAATACCTTTGCCGACTTTTTGTACCAATACACCGTTTTTATCGACTTGTAATTGCTGTCTTTGCTCTGCGGTTAAATCAGCAACCACCAAACCTAAACGATTGCTGGCGACTTCAATAGGCGCATCTTTCGATTGGGCGTTTGCTTGATTAGGTAGCAAACCAATCTTTACTGACACCTCTTGTTTTTCGCCTTGACGAATAATTTTGACTTTAGCTTTTTCGTCAATTGGAAAAACGCCCACGCGTGGCGGTAATTCACCTGAAGTTTCAATCACTTGACCATTGAACTCGACAATAATATCGCCAATTTGCAAACCGGCTTTTTCGGCTGGGCCACCTGGAATAACCTTGGCAACCAAGGCACCATGCGGTCTGTCCATGTTGAATGATTCTGCTAACTGGCGAGTCACATCTTGAATTTGCACCCCTAACCAGCCGCGTGAAACTTTACCTTTGCTTTTAATCTGCTCAACCACATTCATCGCGACATCAATGGGAATCGCAAATGACAAGCCCATGTAACCACCTGAGCGGCTGTAGATTTGTGAGTTGATCCCTACTACTTTACCTTGCATATTGATTAAAGGACCGCCAGAGTTACCGGGGTTAATCGCGACGTCAGTTTGAATAAATGGCACATAGTTACCATCCGGCAAGCTACGGCCTTTAGCGCTAACAATGCCGGCAGTCACTGATTGATCAAAACCAAACGGTGTACCAATGGCCAATACCCATTCACCAACTTGTAATTGGTCTGGTGAACCGATTTCAAACACCGGCAAATCTTTCGCTTCAACTTTCAGCAAAGCCACATCAGTGCTTTCATCAGAACCAATCAACTTGGCGACTAATTCACGACGGTCTTTGAGCTTGACGATAATTTCCGAAGCGTTATTGACCACATGATGATTAGTTAACAAATAACCGTCTTTAGAAATGATAAAACCAGAACCTAGAGAACTAGCTTCTCTCGGTGCTTGCTGACCACCGCGACCACCTGGCCCTTGGAAATGTTTAAACAATTCTTCCATTTCTGGTGGTAAATCGGGGGGTAATTGTTGTTCGTTACTTGCCGATTGTTCTGGGGCTTTTTGGGTGGTGCTGATATTAACCACCGCTGCACCGTTATTTTTTACCAATTCGGTAAAGTCGGGTAACTGGGCAAAAGCACTGTTTAGCATCAATAAAAACAACGCTGTTCCATATGACAGTTTTTTAAGCATGAAATCTCCACTCATACATGAAATAAAAATTAATGAAGGGTAATACCGGCGGCAATTAGTTCGACTGTATTAGCCGGCACTTCACCGAGGACGGTTACTTGAAAATCACCCATGACACGGCTCACCGAATTAACCAAACCTAAAGCATGTAAGCCATTAATGCCCTGCCCTGATTTGGGTTCTAAATAAATCGACACCGAGGCAAAACCATCGCTAATCAATAAATGATCAACTGGCTTTTGGTTCTTCTGTAGGGAATTGGGGATAAAAAACACCGTTTCAAATCCGTTTGGCCAGTTTTTTAACACAAAAGGCGCTTTTTCATACGGCTCGGCCTGAGTCGCATGAAGATGTTTAACATGAACAGCCTGTTCATCGCTTAGCTGATCTTGCTTTAAGCTGTTGTTTTCAATCTGCAAGTTGGTAAAAACCACTTGTTCTAAGACACTGCCATCACTGTGATAGGTTTCGACTTTTAATGGCAAAAAATTTTGCTGTGCAATCCAAACTTTACGGGCATAACGCAATTGATCTTTGGGTTTAATACTAACAATCTGCGCAGTTTGCATGGCTACCGACTCTTCACCCTCTAAACCCAGCAGGTAATTTTGATTAATAGCATCAATCGTTTGCGGAAAATTAATGATAAACGAACTATCGATTGGATGATGATTGATGACTTTTTCGTGAGTTTCTTTGAACAAGCAACTAACTTCGTTCGATTTACGAGTAATTTCCCGCAACGGCGAATTCAGCGAAAACAAGCGCTCTTGCTCTAAACCATTCACCAAACTGTGCTGATATTTCATGGTATCAAGCTGGCCGTTTTTGATAAAAACCACCGTGCCTTGATAATTGAGAGTTTTCATCGCCGCTTGCATTTTTTCCAGCCATTGCTGAGCTGAAGCACCGCTATTGTCAGCGTAAGCTATCGAAACAGTTAACAGCAAAACGATGAAAATTCGGATTAACACAGTTTATTCCTGCTGATAGCCAACCACGCGGGTATAGGCTTGAGGGAAATTGCGGTTACTGACATACACCGAGTTATCGTGAGCTTGTAGATAATCATTCAAACCGCTATCCACTTGAACTTGCATCGGTTGTGGCTCAATTGCCGCGACTTGGTAAAGATCGTTGGCTTGCTGTTGTTGAATGCTCAATAGCCAAACTACGGCTAATAAAAGTGAAGCTGCCACAGCGTATAAGGCTTTTTGACGCGGGCTGATCCGTGGTTTTACCGGTAATAGATAAGTAGGCTCGCTACGCAGTCTGTGCTGAATCTTATCGACAAAACCCTGATCCAACGAATAAGCATCTTGTTTTTTAATGGCTTGGCTAATCAATTGATAGCGTTGAAATTTGGCTTGTAAATCGGCATCGGTTTTGATTTTGCCGATTAGCGCTAAGGCTTGCTGACTCTCTAATTCATCATCGAGCAATAGTGATAGTTTTTCGTTCAGTTTGTCTTGCATCAAAAACACCTTTAATTGAGCAATGGCTGTAATTTTTCATCAATCGCTTCACGAGCTCTAAAAATCCGTGAACGCACAGTACCAATCGGACAATCCATCGCTTCGGCTATTTCCTCGTAACTCATACCTTCAAATTCCCTTAAGGTAATCGCAATCCGCATTTCTTCCGGCAGCTTGTCTATCGCGGTTTGAATCACCGACATGATTTGTTCATTCATTAACAAATTTTCCGGTGTATCCAAATTCCTCAGTTGCAGGGTATTTTCAACATGCTCTGCATCCTCAATCTCCAATTCGTAATCCATAAAACGCCGATTACGCGCCAACAGATAATTTTTAGCGGTATTAATCGCAATCCGATACAACCAAGTATAAAAAGCGCTATCGCCTCTAAAATCCGGCAAAGCACGGTAAGCTTTGATAAAGCTATCTTGAGCCACATCTTGCGCTTCGCTAGGATCTTTGACATAGCGATTAACCAAATGGACAATTCGGTGCTGATATTTAATCACCAACAAATCGAATGCAGACTTATCGCCTCGCTGCACACGACGGACTAAATCTTGATCCAATTGTTCGCTATTGTTGTGTTCGTTCACTAAACTAGTATTGATAATGGAATGGACAGAATTAAACCGCATTAGTTCTAGCAATACAAAAAAAATTACCATA
>CAIXED010000013.1 GCA_903918375.1 uncultured Pseudomonadota bacterium
AATGACGGCTAAATTCTAGGGCGTCAGGAAAAGAATTTAGCGCTAAGGCAATAAACCGACACTAAACAACCACAAGGACTTATCCGCCATACTGATGGCTATTTTAACTTCGTCATTCCCGCGAAGGCGGGAATCTAGGTGGATAGCCTCGAAAATTCGAGCCAGCCTTCGCGGCGCATGAATTAATATTTTGTCACACCAACGATTTCAGACCAAAGATCCAACCAATCAGGATTGGTCTTTTCAATTAAACCTAATTTCCAAGCTCGATTCCATTTCTTAAGCGCTTTTTCCCTACTAATAGCACTTTCCATCGTGCCATGCTGTTCATACCAAACCAGAGTCTTAACCTTGTATTGTTTGGTAAAACCTTCGGCCAAACCTTCACGATGTTGCCAAATACGTTGCACCAAATTAGAGGTAACACCAATATACAGTGTGCCATTCTTTTGGCTGGCCAATATGTAAACGTATGGATCTATCACAACCGCTCAATCAGTCGCTAAAAAACCTAAATCAACTCCCCCAACCTTGTATCAAACTCGATTTTCCAACGTTGCCCATCGCGACGAGAAACCGCTTGTAACTCTAATGTACCAATTTCAGTAGCGGTCACCGAAAGATGTACAGGGACGATTTCTCCAACAGCATGACCTTCTTCTGGCAAGGTAATTTCAATCTCGTCTAACTCTTCCAGTTCATCATCTTGCCAATACTCTAAACGGGTACCGGCTTGATCTTCGCGGCGGGTTTTGGAGCCGAAAAACCGGAAGCGCACTGGCTCACCAATCACTAGGCCAAATTCTTCGTTCGGCAAATCTTGTTCGGTGCCCTCTTCCATGCCTAATGGCGCGATGCACAAGGCTTCGATTTCTGGCGCTAGGCCTGGCACTGCTGGCATGGCGGTTTCAACGCCCACATAGTACGCAGCCGATGTACCGCCTTTAATCCTGACCCCTTTGCCTTGACGGACAAAACCGAAATAAGCCGCACCACGCGCTACCGCTAAATCTAAATCAGCACCCTGCAATAATCTTGCTTCGGGTGCTTGTTCGGCTTGTAGCCATTGATTGAGCGTTTGCATTAAGCGTTCTGACAAGACACCGGCTTTAAACACCCCGCCGTTAAACAACACGCTGGTCGGATGCAAGAAGCTGGCTTGTTCTGGCAAATTAATGTCTTTTAAATCATTAGCCGCGCCAATTTGACGCGATAAAAACGCTGCTAAATGGCGAGTAATTGCTGCATCTTGGGCATAAGGCAAACCGGCACTGCGCAAACCACTACGCGGTTTAACCGCCGGTCTATCGGCAGCATTCACCACTGGCAAGAAACCTTCAACTAACACCCGATTGAGTTCTTCACGGTTCAATTCACTGCGTAAAGTGCCGCCGATTAAAGCCGAGCCACGGCTGGCTATCACTAATGGAATCGCGTCTACATCAGCTTGGCTGAACAATTTTTCTTTGGCTTCGCGGCAAGCATGGGTCAAAGCTTGGATTTGCCAAGCTTCCAAACGCTTGCCAGATTCGGCTTCGATTTTGGCTTTAACGGTGTAAGCCAAGGCCAAGTCCATATTGTCGCCACCGAGCAAAATATGATCACCAACCGCAACTCGGGTTAATTGCAAATTGCCTTGTTCTTCAGTGACCGCAATTAACGATAAGTCGGTAGTACCGCCACCGACGTCGATTACCAAAATCACATCACCGACTGAAACATGACTACGCCAATCGCCTTCACTGTTTTCAATCCAGCTGTATAAAGCCGCTTGTGGTTCTTCTAACAACACCGCTTGATGCAAGCCGATAGTGCGAGCCGCTTCAACGGTTAATTCACGCGCAGCAGGGTCAAATGAAGCAGGAACAGTGATGGTTAAATCTTGTTGGTTTAACGGATACTCTGGAAATTGATAATTCCAAGCATCACGCAAATGTTGCAGATAGGCTTTGCTGGCAATAAACGGTGAAATGCGGCTGACATCATCCGGCGCTTCTGAGGGCAAAATCGCTTGTTTGCAATCAACACCGGCATGACATAACCAACTTTTCGCACTAGCAACCAAGCGAATCGGGGTTTTACTGCCTAGATTACGAGCAATATCGCCGACTAAATATTCGGCTTTATTGATCCAAGGTAAAGCGCTGGCACCTTCACTGATTTCGGCTTCATGCGGCAAATAGACAAATGATGGCAATTGCAATTTGTCTTCAATCACCCCAAGCGCAGTTAATTGCGGCACCGCCAACACGGTGGGAATTGCTTGTTCATCAGCGGTGGTTAAATCCAAATACGACAGTACGCAGTGGGTAGTGCCTAAATCGATACCAACGGAATAACGGGCAGTTTGGCTCATAGTTCCACCTCGGCAGCCGCGATGATATTCGGATTATGGCCTTCGGTTAATTTAGGCAAATTGACTTCGGTCACTTGCCAGCCTTTATGCACCAAACTACCGGTAAACGGCGCTTGGCCAACGATATTACCGGTTAAACGAAACGCTGACGCATCGAAACCGGCGTTTAGAGTCACTTTGCTACCTTCTTGGTCTTGGCTGACTGGCGCTAGTTTGAAATGCTCATTAATGGCTTTCGCACAGCCTTGGTGAACGATACGCGCCGCAGCACCAATGTCCGCATCGGCATGGACGCCCATATCTTCTTTAATAAAGTCGATAAAACGCGCTTCTTTTTGCAGGATGTTCAATAACTGTAAAGCCGCGTCAGAAGTCGCTTGTTTCAAAATCACTGGCTCGGGTGCTGGTGCTTGGATAATTTTTTCAACTTCGACGACTTTTTCAACTTCAACAATTTTCTCGACAATTTTGACTTCTGGCGCTGGCGGTTGAATCGCAGCCACCTTTTTAGCTCGGCGACTGACGATAAATAAGGAAATCCAGCTAATCAGCAAGACAAACAGTAATACCAAAACGGTACCGGCTAAACAAAGATGCCAAAGATCAAAAGTGGTTGGGCGTAAGGCTAAATCGATATTGTATGAATTCATGGGTATTTTTTAAGTAGTTGAACCAAAGTAATCTGGCATTAAGCGGATGACATTAAACATAGTTAAACAAAAGTAACAGGAATCCGGCCCAGAAATCTTGCTTGCCACTTAAGCCGTTCGTACTGAGCTTGTCGAAGCATGAGCGGCGGGGGTTGGCGACCGACTCGGCTTTCCTGTTCATCCTTCGACAAGCTCAGGACGAACGGGAAAGCCTTAATTTGCTTGCCAGACAATCAAGATTTTAATTTCACATGACCTATTCACTTTTATTCAAATGTTTAACACGAACAAACTAAAGCGTGGATTGCCCTGCGATTAAATTAAGCCGTTGGCTAAGCAAAGCCAAAAAAGGCTTCGCTCAGCCAACGAAAATTTCTTAACCTAAGACCATGCGCTGACGCGGGAATATTGCGGATTAATTAAGGTTGTGCACCGGCTTTTTTAGCCGCTTCTGCATACATAAATTCTTGTAGCACTTTACGTGTCACTTGGATTCTGAGTTTTTTCAAATGACGGTCGGCAATCACTGCCGGCACTTGAACATCGGTATAAACTTTACGCATATCCGCCAACACTGGCTCGCATTCTCTGATCACCACATCGGTGGCATTGCGGCTTTCGAGCTTGGCGTAATCGGGTTTGCCCATTGCATCCATCACGCATTTTTTATAGGTAAACTGTGCTTGTTGAATTTTTTGGATGGTTTCGTCTGTTAAGCTGGTTTCATTCCATTCTTCTTTAGCTTCTTCCGCCATTGTCCAACTTGAAAAGGCCATTAATACTAAAAATAAATAATGTTTCATACACTTGCTCCACGGGCTTAATTAAGGGGCGAGATTTTACGCGATGCAAGCGCCAATGAACAATAAACAAGCAGTCAATTAGCGGCCTAATTGCTTTTCCAAGGCCAAGATTCCTTGTGTGGTTTGTAATACTGTGTCGGGATTTAGACTCATCGAGTCTATGCCAATCTCAACCAAGTATTCGGCCATTTCAAGATAATCCGACGGCGCTTGACCGCATAAACCGGAATGTTTACCGTTGCGCCGTGCGCCATCGACCGCCATTTTGATCATGGTTTTAACCCCAGGATCGCGTTCATCAAAGTCTTCAGCGAGAATTTCCGAGTCCCTATCAACCCCTAATGTCAGCTGGGTTAAATCGTTCGAGCCTATCGAAAAACCATCAAAATGCTGGGAAAAAGCATCAATTTGAATCACGTTATTGGGAATCTCGCACATCACATAAATCTCCAAACCATTATTACCACGCTTTAAACCTAATTGCGCCATGTAATCCAATACCTTCACCGCTTCTTGCACTCGACGACAAAAAGGAATCATTAAAATCACATTGGTGAAGCCCATTTGCTCCCTGACTCGCTTCATCGCTGCACATTCCAAGGCAAAAGCTTCGGCATAAGCGGGATGGGTATAGCGTGCAGCACCGCGAAAACCGATCATGGGATTGGCTTCTGGTTGCTCAAACCAGCGACCGCCGAGCAAAGTGGCGTATTCATTGGTTTTGAAATCCGACATTCTCACCACGACCGGTTTAGGATAAAAACCGGCGGCAATGGTGGCGACACCTTCGGCTAAGCGTTGGATGAAAAATTCTTGTGGCTGGCTGTAACCTTGGGTTAAGGCTTGTATTTGCGCTAGTTCCTCAGCATCGGCGACTTTTTCGGGATAAATCAAAGCCATAGGGTGTGCTTTGATGTATTCGCTAATAATGAATTCCATCCGCGCCAAGCCGACCCCATCATTGGGTAAAAAGCTGTATTTAAACGCCAATTCAGGATTACCCAAATTCAACATGATTTTGGTTTTAGGGCGCTGAAAATCGCTTAAATCGGTGCGTTTAATCTCAAACGCCAATCGGCCTTGATAGACTTTGCCAACATCACCTTCAGCACAGGACACCGTCACCTCACTGGCGTTGCTAATCTGGCTAGTGGCATTTTCACAGCCGATCACCGCTGGCACGCCCAGTTCACGGGCAATAATCGCCGCGTGACAAGTACGACCGCCGCGATTGGTAATAATTGCCGCCGCGGTTTTCATCACTGGCTCCCAATCCGGCGTGGTCATATCGGCAACTAACACTTCACCGGCTTGAAATTGCTGTAATTCGGCCACGCTGTTAATCACCCGCGCCTTGCCTACCGCAATTTTGCTGCCCACCGCATGACCTTTGACCAAAATATTCGCGGTTTGCTGGAGTTGATATTGCTCCAACACCTGCCCTACCCGTTGCGAAGCCACGGTTTCGGGGCGGGCTTGGACAATGTAGAGCTGGCCATCCAAGCCATCTTTCGCCCATTCCATATCCATAGGCCGTCCATAATGCCGTTCAATTTTTAAGGCGTAATCGGCAAGAGTTAAGACTTCTTGATCGTTGATGCAGAATTGGCGGCGTTCGGTTGTAGCAGTGGCGATATTGTGGGTGGCTTCGCGGGTATTGCCTTTGCTGTAAATCATTTTGATTTTTTTAGCGCCTAAACAGCGGCGTAACACACTGCGATAGCCTTGGCTAAACGTAGGTTTATGGACATAAAACTCGTCAGGATCAACCGCGCCTTGCACCACGTTTTCACCTAAGCCATAAGCACCGGTGATAAACACTGCCTCTTGAAAACCCGATTCGGTATCTAAGGAAAACATCACGCCACTGGCGGCTAAATCAGAACGCACCATTTTCATCACCCCAATCGACAAGCCGATTTTGAAATGATCAAAGCTTTGGTCGAGACGGTAATGAATTGCACGGTCGGTAAACAAGCTGGCAAAACAGCGTTTGCAGGCGTCTAACAAGGCTTCGCCGCCGCGAATGTTCAGATACGTATCTTGTTGACCGGCAAAGCTGGCGGTGGGTAAATCTTCGGCCGTGGCGGAACTGCGAACCGCAACGGTTAAATCTTCGGGGTATTGTTGTTGCAGTTGCTGAAAGGCGCTGAGGATTTCTTGTTGCAGGTCGTCGGGTAGCGGTGCGCTATAGACCAAATCTCTGGCTTGCTGGGCTTTATTGGCTAAATCGCTGACGTTATCGGCATAGACATTATCTAAAAGCTGATGCAACTTTGGCCACGCTTGGGCTTGATTGAGTAGATAACGGTAGGCTTCGGCAGTAATCGCAAAACCATTCGGCACTTTCACATCTTGGTCGGCTAATTGCCGATACATTTCGCCTAATGAGGCATTTTTACCGCCAACTAGGGGAATATCGTTAATGCCTAATTGATTAAACCAGCGAATGTATTGGTAATGTTGTGCCATAAATGCGCTCCTTAGCGAATCCGGTTTTATTAATCAAGCTTACGCCCAATTTCCAGACCGATGCTAAGAACAATTCACAATTACGGGTTTAACCACTCCATATAGAACTCGATAAGGTGCGCAACAGTCGCGAGCCATGCGCCTTCTTGCGTCGGCAGCATCCTTATAGCGTTCCTGAATTAGCACATCGGGCGGTGCCAGTAATACCGCCAAGTCCGGTATTTGACAGTCAGTTGGATGCATTAGTAGATAAAGTCATCTTTATTTGCTCCGTTTAATAGTAATGAAAAATTTATTGATACTGCCATCTTGATAAGTAAATAAATCGAACTGGACACCAAAAACATTATTTTCTTTCCTATAAATTATTCTTGATCTTCCCAATGGATGAGGAATAGTATTAATTTCAATTTGTTCTATTAGTTCATGAAATTTTTTTCTCTCTCGTTCTAGCCGTTCTTCAAAAGCTTTTTTATCAAATTTCTCTCCATGATGAGGGAGCCTTGGGCGAGAAAATCTTCGCAAAAGACTTTCATACCGTATGGGACTTCGATCCAAGTAATCTAGCTTTTTTAGTTTAAAAACATCAATAATAGTATCTATATTGATTCTTTTATAATATTGATCAAAATTTTTATCTTTCCTATTTAGCACAAGCTCGCCCAACTGTCCTTCTAGCTCTATATATTCTCCTGAAACGTATCTAATATTAATCAAATCACTACATGGTAGTGCTTTTTTATTAACCTTATAATTATCTATTAGCATATATAAATTTGAAGACTTCCAAACATCTTCAAATTTGGTGGAATCACCAACTACCAATAATTTCATAATATTTTGTTGGTTAAAAAAACCATCTCGAAACAACAAACCACTTTCAGCAGCAAAATGTAGGTTTTCCATCATTTCCACACAGGAATTTGGCGGTTTCACCTGTGCCATCAGTACATCTGTTGGTAACGGGGAACCAAAAGATTTCACTGGTTGTTGTACTGTTGAATCAGGTGGTATCGTCATCTCACTCGTTTGCGAAACAGGAGTTTCACTACAGGCAGAGAGAAACAAACCTAAACACAAAACCTTAATCCGCAATAACCAACGACCATTTCGCTGCTTGGTATGGCTTAAATTATTCCTGTTAATATAATTCTCCAAAATACACGTTAATTTTTGCTGAAAGCTTATTGAAGCATTACAACCTAAATGGCGTGATATTCGTATCACCGCAAACAATACACTAATTATGCAAGCCATATAGGCGTAACTCGATAAGGTGCGTAACAAGTCGCGAGCGATGCGCATCCTTGCGTCGGCAGCATCCTATAAGCATTCCAAATGCGTAGGTTAGGTTCGCTCGATAGAGCGTAACCCAACAATCGAAGGCCAATGTGTTGGGTTACAGCTAACGCTGAACCCAACTACAGGACTCCTTGGATTCCAGTAATAATCTAACACTTCTTTGGCGGTTGGTACTGTTGTCATAATTAATAATCCTCGACTATAGATTTTGGTTCAAGAACAATTCCACATTGGGATACGGGTATAATTTTTTCATCAATGATGTAAGACTCCTGCTTAGAAGAATTTAAATATTTTACTCGATAAGT
>CAIXED010000014.1 GCA_903918375.1 uncultured Pseudomonadota bacterium
CACCTAGATTCCCGCCTTCGCGGGAATGACGAAGTTAAAATAGCCATCAGTATGGCGGATAAGTCCTTGTGGTTGTTTAGTGTCGGTTTATTGCCTTAGCGCTAAATTCTTTTCCTGACGCCCTAGAATTTAGCCGTCATTCCCGCGAAGGCGGGAATCCAGTTGTCGAAGCTATCAGCATAGATTTTCTCCTTACAGGAATGACGAAGCGAATGTCTCCATCAATCCAAAACTGGCTGACTTTCACCACTCAAATTAACCACTACTTCATCACCCACCGTCAATATTCCCAAGCGGTCATGCAAGGCGTTTTGGCCAAAATAGACTTTATGATTCGCTTGCCGTAATTGCGCTAAAGCCGTTAATGGTGCTTTGCTGCTGATTGCAGTGTCTGGATCAATCGCTGGCACAGAACAGCGTGAGCAGGGTTTGGGGAGTCTGAAATTGATTTGATTGATGCTGATGTTGCGCCAATAGTCTTCGGCGTAGGCTTGGCAATCGCTGACCACTAAATTGGGTCGGAAGCGTTGCATCGACAAATCCAAATCAGCGGCTTGGTTAAAGGCTTGTAACGACGCATCGGAAACAATTAAGAACGGAAAACCATCAGAAAAAGCGGTTTGATCTTGGTCGATTGCGTAATCAGGATCAACTTTTCTGATTCGGTCTTCGGGGTGATAAACCAAGCGGCAGGGGTGTTGGAGAAAATCGCTGAGCCAAGCATCTACGCTATCGGATACGGTTTTTGCTAGACATTGATCATCCCAAATACTGACAGCAATATCCTCACCACCAACCGGTTCCAGCGCAATGCCAATCTCAGTTTTACCCGCTGCCGATAGCCACAGTTGATTGTCAGCAATTCGGGTTTTAATCAACGCCATTTTCGGCAAACGACGTTGGCTTAAAAACAAACCTTGTTGGTCAACCAGCATCCATTGTCGGTCATAACGCAAACCGGTTTTAGCCACCGGCCATTGTTCAACTTGAAAACCCGCTAATGATTTAACCGGATAAACGTAGATTTGGCTGAGAATTGGCATGGTAAATCCTTAGGCTTGTAATAAAGGGTCGAGTTCGCCTTGTCTGTCCAATGCTTGCAAATCGTCAAAGCCGCCAACATGAAATTCGCCAATAAAAATTTGTGGCACGGTGCGGCGGCGGGTTTTGGTCATGACTTCTTCGCGTAAGCCGGGTTGGGAATCGATGTTGATTTCTTTGTAGCTGGCGCCTTTTCGTTCAAGCAAGCGTTTTGCCATTGTGCAATATGGGCAGAGTGGGGCGGTGTAGATGATGATTTCGGGCATTTGATCAATGGGTAAAAAGAAGAAAGGTTTATTTTAACATCCAGCCGATTACTCAAGCGCAATCGCATTAGCAAGTTGCTGGATTAATACCGCAGCTGCCTGTTCTAATGTAGCGCCCCAAGCCACGACGCCATCTTCATGTCCAAGCATGGTAAACAACGGCAATTGGCTGACTTGGTCGGAATTCAACAACGCTTTAACCGCTTGCGCCATTTCTATCGTGCCATAGGCAATTTCGGCCTTGGTATGTGGCAGATTTAAAGCCAGCGTATTGCGCCAAATTTCTGGACTATGCACATGAATTACCGCTTGTGCGCTGGCTTCTTGTTGGTAAACGCCAGCATGAGTCAGTGCTTCAGAAGACGGAGCGGTTAAACCGGATGAGTTAATCTGGTTGTGTTCGACCGAGGCGCTATCGATTAAGGCGTAATTTTCAGGGCTTAGCTCGGCTAAATGACCGGTTTGAGTGCCGGAAATTACAAACGCTGAACTATCAACCACTAAGCGCTGACTAATATTGCCATAACCCAAACCGTCATATTTTTCGGGATTTTGGCCGATTAATTGCAGTCGATACAGTACACTGCGCCAAGCATTGAGCCGATTAAGATTGATATTTGCAGGTAGTGGTTTATGCTGATGATTAAGGTGGTATTTAATGACACCTTCCATTTCGCTCATTGGATTTGTATCCTTCTCGTATTTTTTAGATTTTGTCTTTACTTTTCAAATACATGACAGTTAATTTTTTTCGTCCCGCCTTTTTTTCTGCGTTATTGCTGTATTTAATGACATTGAGTTTTGCCTATGGCGCAACTAATCAGTCAGCGATTAAAGCCATTACTTTGGCCGATATTCAGCAGCGGATTCAAACTATTAAAGATAAACAGAATTTGTCTGAGGAACTGAAAAACCGGATTTTAGCCTCTTATTACGAAAGCTTAGACAATCTTACCGAATTACAAACTCAGGAAGCACAAGCCGAGTCATTTAAACAATCAATGACCAGTGTGCCCTTAGAAGCCAAGCAGTTGGTGAAACAAATTGCTGATGCCGAGAATAATCTAAAAAATCGCAAACAAGAAAAGTTCGCGTTGTTTCCAACCGATGAACTGGAACAACGCTTAATTATCGAAAAAACCAAACTCAGCGATTTGGATGCGGAAATCAGTCGAGTTGAAAATCAATTGGGTGAACAACTGAATCGCCCACAATTGATTCGCGAGAAAATCTCAGAAATCAAATCCAAACAGCAAGAACAACAAGCCTTAGCAACTAAGGCTGGCGATAATCTCGCCGAAAAAGAAGCGCGAAAAATTCAGTTAGAAACTCAAATTCGTTTGTTGAATGCGACTTTAAAAAGCTTGGAACGCGAAAATATCAGCGACCCTTTGCGCCTTCAAACTCAAAAAGATCGGATTCGATTGTTAAATCTGCAGCGCGAATTACAAAGTTTGTTGATTGCCGATTTGGATAATTCTTTATTAGAACGTCGGCAACAAGAAATTGATAAAGAACAAGCTGCTTTGCTACAAGCTGAAAAAGCCGCCGAAGGTAAGCATCCATTAATTCAAGCCGCTACCAAGCAAAACATGCAGTTTAATCGCAGCTTGCAAGAGATTAATAAAAGCATGGAGCTGTTTTTACAGCAGAAAAACGATATTGAAGCGCGCTATAAACAGCTGGAAAAAGACTATCAAAGCGCGGAACAGAAAATTAATCTGGCTGGATTAAGTCCTGCATTAGGTAATTTATTACGCGAACAGCGCCGCAATCTGCCGCAGCGCAAGCAGTTCAGTCAGTTTAACGACAGCATCCAAAACGAAATTGCTCAAGCCAGTTTGGAAATGTTCAAGCTGGATGAGATTCGCAAAAATCTTTCTGATGTTGGCGTGGCGTTGATTGGCATGATTAATCAGCAATTACCGCAGGAAATGCCAGAAACCGAGAAACTCACCATCCGTACCGAATTACGGATGTTATTGAATGATCAAAAAGAATTGGTCGGTCGTTTATCGACGCTTTACACCGAATATGCGCGGGTATTGGGCGATGTCGATTTTAGCTTGCAGCAAATGTTATCCAGTTCGGAAAAATTTAGCGCTTATCTCGATCAACGGTTGCTTTGGGTGCCGAGTGCGCCGGTGATTAACGAAGACTATATCAAAGACATTTTTAAATCGGTTTTATGGTTTATCACCCCTAGTAATTGGTTACAGGTATCGGTGACTTTTTGGCAGGGGATTAAAGTGTTGCCATTTTGGGTGCTGGTGGGCTGGGCGATTGTTGCTTTGCATTGGCGTTTTCAAGGTGAAATTAAACAAAGCCTTTATCAATTGTTGGATGAAAATCGCCATAATCAAGCCGATGCCAGTATTACACCCACGCTGCATGGTTTGATTTATGTGTTTACCTTGTCGCTATCGGGGCCGTTATTAATGGCGTGGTTTGGCGGAGTGCTGGCCTTGAATTTTAATGCCGACAGTTTCAGTCGTTCATTTGCCGATGGTTTGTTTGCTGCAGCTTTATCGTTGGCGGTGATTCAGTTTTTCTATCGTTTGTTCAAAGTCAATGGCGTGGCCGAATCCTTATTAAATTGGCAGCCACGCACCGCCTATTTAATTTATAGCCAGTTGAAATGGTCGCGGTTTTTATTAGTGCCGTGCATCTTTATTACCGCGATGACGGGCAGTGATTTATTTTCGGAACACAGCTACGCCTTAGGTAGAACTGCATTAATCGTCTTAATGGGGGCGATGGCGTTTATTTTTCATCGTTTAACCCATCCGGTGCATGGGGTTGGCAAGATTTTTTACCAGTTTTCAGCGGGTTGGGTGACGCGCTTACGTTACGTTTGGTATGCGATTGCCTTGTTGTTGCCAATAGTGATTATTGGTTTTGCGGTGGCGGGGTATTATCAAAGTGCCTTGGAATTACAAGAAAAGCTGATTACTACTTTAAGGTTGATTTTCATCACGGCTTTATTTCATGCCTTAGCTATGCGCTGGTTGGCGATCACTCGTCGCCAGTTGGCGGTGCAAAATGCTAAACAAAAGCGCAAACAGGGCGAGCAAACTCAGCTGGAAGGCGCTTATGTTCACGATGAGAATGTGCTGGATATTTCCAAAATCAATCAGCAAAGCCATACCTTGTTGACTACGGTAATCGCGGTGGTTTTATTGGCCGGTTGCTGGATGATTTGGAAAGACATTTTGCCGGCGTTTTCGATTTTCGACCGAATAGAACTTTGGGCGCACACTCAGTTAGTTGATGGTAAAGAAGTGTTACAGCCGATTACTTTGACTAATTTAATCATCTGTTTGGTCTACGCCAGTTTGACTTTTGTCTTTGCCAGCAATTTTCCGGCCTTGGTTGATTTATTGCTAACGCAAAAAATCGAAATCACCGCGGGTAGTCGCTATGCCTTGATTCAATTAGTGCGCTATGTGCTGATTGCGATTGCCTTTTTAGCGATTGCTAACGAGCTCGGTGGTAGCTGGTCACAAGTGCAATGGTTGGTGGCGGCTTTAGGTGTGGGCTTGGGTTTTGGCTTACAAGAGATTTTTGCCAATATGGTATCGGGGATTATTTTGTTATTTGAACGGCCAATTCGGGTTGGCGACACTGTGACGGTCGGTAATGTCACTGGTCGCGTCAGTCGGATTCAAATGCGTGCCACCCATATTGTTGATTGGGACAGAAAAGAGCTGGTTGTGCCGAACAAGGTGTTCATTACTGATCAATTAATCAACTGGACTTTATCCGATACTGTGACCCGTATCGTGATTCCAGTTAGTGTCGCTTACGGAAGCGATGTGGCGTTAGTTGAAAAGATCTTTATGGATGTAATTAGAAATACTCAATTAGTCTTGAAAGAACCTGAACCTAATATAGTGTTTAACGGCTTTGGCGATAGTTCCTTGCATTTTAATATTCAAGTATTCGTCAAAGATTTAACCGATAGACCTATCGTAACGCATAGTTTGCATACCAATATTTACCATGCGCTACAAACCAACCATATCGAAATTCCTTATCCGCAACGTGATGTCAATATTCGTTCGGTTTCGAAAAGTGTATGGGAACAAGCCGCGAATCAGCTTATTCCAGAGCCAAAATAAACTGCCATTGCGCTTCGGTAACCGGCATAATCGAAAGTCGGTTACCACGGCGTACTAAGGCTAAATCGGCTAGTTCGGTTTTCAATTTCAATTCTTTTAAACTAATCGTTCGCGATAGTTTTTTCACAAACTGCACATCGACCATGATCCAAGTCGGCTTATCAGCATTACTTTTCGGATCGAAATGTTTGTCGTCAGGGTCAAAGGCAGTAAAGTCGGGGTAGCCTTCCTTCACCACTTTCGCGATACCGACGATTCCAGGCTCATCGCAATTTGAGTGGTAAAAAAACACCAAATCACCGAGTTTCATCTCATCCCTCATCATATTCCGCGCCTGATAATTACGAACACCGTCCCAATGTTCGGTTTGATTTGGGCGAGCTTTTAAATCGTCGATGCTGAAGGTATCGGGTTCGGACTTCATTAGCCAGTAAGCCATAGTGCGCTCCATAGTGAGTTTTATATAGAGCTAATTATGCACTGACAAGCTGGATTTGGCTTCAATACAAAGCAATCTGCAAAAACCTTGAACTGAGGCGTTTGCAAATCTTGCTAATCGTTAGTCAGTGTCGTTTCTTATGGTTCTGCACCTCCATATCTTTGAAATTGGTTTTGAATCCACTGTCTTTAATCGTGGTTCTGGACTTGATTTTGCATAAAAATTTCTTACATCGAATCACTGTAATTTTTTAAAAATTAAAAAAACGTAAAAAAGCAGATGATTCTAGTTGTTAATATGATATGAAATTAAATATATTTTACATATTTATTTAATATTTGTAGTTCATTTTATTTTTAGATAATAAAATCTAAAAATACAGTTTTTCAATGTAATGTTTTTGTAATATTTTGTTTGTAAGATTTGTTGCTAGATTGGTTGATGAATTTTAGTTTTTGAAGCTTTTTTCTATGAGATAAAAAGTGTTTATTATTGATTTTATTTGTTTTTAATATTATTTTACATTTATTTTTACCGAATTGGTATTAGTGCGATAGGCTTATGAAAAATTGTGGAAAAAAGACCTTATTGTCAGTTTTTATGACTATGGTTATTAATGATGCTTACGGGCAGTCGCTTAGTGAAACAATACAGAGGGCTGTAGTTGATTATCCGGCAATAATCTCGGCTAAATATAATGCCGAAGCTGCTGAATATGATATTGATAGAGCATTTGGTCAGCACTTTCCTCAAATTGGTCTTCAGGCTTCTGCTAACCGATATGAGTCTGGTGGGCGGGCCAGTCGTGAAATTCTTACTCCGACTGTTAATATGAATATATGGTCTGGTATGCGTATTCAGTCTGAAGTTGAAAAGGCAGAAAGTTTAGCAGCGGCCGCAAAGAATAATCTAATTGGTACTCAAGATGACATTGTTAGTATGTCGGCAGAAGCTTACTTGCAATGGGCTAAATCAAAACAATTATTAACATTGGCCAAAGATAATTTAGATATACACGAAAACCTTTATTCTGGAATTAAAAAAATTACTGATTATGATCCCGGTCGCCGTATTGATTTAATGCAGGCGCAAGTGCGATTGGATAATGCCAAAATCGCAATCACCTCGCGGACTGCAGAAGTCAAACAGGCCGCTGAGCGCTTAACTCGTTTTTGGCCTGATGCTTTGCCTGATCAGCCGGTTGGTGTTGATGAATTTAGAGGTAAGTTGCCAGCTAGTTTGGATGAAGCCTTAACGATTGTTGATCAACAACACCCCAGTTTAGCCAGCGCTAAAGCCAGTCTTGATGCGGCTGAAGCAAATTTGGGGATTGCTCGGAGTCAATATCATCCTAAGGTCGATTTCTCTGCTAGTCGTCAATATAACTGGGCGACTAATAACACAGAAATTATGGGGCAGGCCCAAGTCTCACTGCCAATATTTGCCGGTGGTTCGATTGATGCGGCAACCGATAAAGCTATTGCTGAGCGTCAATCTGCACAGTTTAAATTAGATGAAATACGCCGAGTTTTAAAAGAAAGAGTATCTGTTGCTTGGGAAGATTTAAGCGCTACGCAAATGCGTGCCGAAATAGGGAAGCAGCAAACAGAACAAGCAAAGCAAGTGGTTGATGGTTATAAATTGCAGTTTGAATTGGCAAAGCGTTCATTATTAGATTTGTTAAATGTTCAAAATGACCAATTTAATTATCGTAGTGCTATGGTTAATAATGAATATGATTATTTGATTGCGCGTTTTAAATTAATGTCATCTATGGGTTTATTGAGTCGTGCTTATGGTGGTGATTTAGTTGATATTAAAGAAGATGATAATAAAGGACTTAGAAAATACATTTTTAATTAAAGTTAAAGTGTTTGCTGTTGTCTAGGTTTTTAATATTAATATACGCAATTTAGATAGGTAATGTTGTGGCAAAGAAATTTAAAGTCTTTATAAAATCTAAAGCAATTAATAGAAGTAATGATGTTGATACAGCTATTGATGTTAATCAAGGATCAACTGTGCATATATCTGCTAAAGCAGATAGTATTTATCAATTGCAGGATGCTAATACTGGTTTAGGTCCAAAGAGGATTTACGCAAAACGGGTTGGTAAAAATCTGCATATTATGTTTGATGACAATATTCAGCCAGACGTTATTATCGAAAACTATTTCGATTTAATGCTCGGCATGGGTAATGAAGTTGTTGGATTGAGTGCTGACGGCAGCTTACATCAATATGTTGTTGAAAGAGTTATGCATGCTGAGTCGATTGAAACTTTAGTTGATGGTGGCGAAGCTGAGTCGCTGGCAATGGTTGAATCTAATAATACTCAAATGTTGGAAGTGCCAGAGTTAAGCGATGATACTTTGGCCTTATTGCCTATTGTGCTTGGCGTGGCGGCAGGCGGGGCAGGGATCGCATTTGCAATGGGAGGGGGCGATAAAAAACCTGCTCCTCCTGTTTATGTCGAGACAACTGATACGACTGCTCCAACAGGTCAAACGGGTGGTATTGATACAAGCTCTGATAGCGGTGATTCTAATCGTGATGGTATGACTAGAACACCAAACCCTTTATTTACTGGTGCTGCCGAAGCTAATGCTCTAGTGGAAGTGACTATCAATAATAAGACCTACAGCACTCATGCTGATAACAGTGGTCATTACAGTATTCAACTTGATAGTTTGTTAGAGGCTACTTACACCTCAAGTATCAAAGTCACCGATGCAGCTGGTAATAGTTCTAGCGTAAATGGCAGTGTATTTACTATTGATATGCATGTTGAAGATTTTACTGGTTTTCTTAGCCACTTGAGTGACTCTGGAGCGTTCGTTGATGATGGGATAACAAGATATACCGGAGCTAATCCCTTGGTTATTAATGATACAGCGGAAACAGGTTATAACGTGATTTACACGGGGCATACCGAAGCCGGCGCCCACGTTACTATCAAGATTGACGATCTTCTTTATAGTGGACAAGCTGATCAAAACGGGATTTATGCCATTGCAATTGGTACTCCTGAACATCCACTAACTGATCACACTATCTATCGTCCGATAATTACTATTACCGATGTTGCTGGTAATACAAGCGGACCGCAACAAGCGGGAGAATTTACGGAGGCTCAGTTTGCTGATTTTGCCAATAACCAAGAACTTTATAATGCACTAGTAATAAAACCCTTTTTGATTGATGCAGCGCTCGATGGGGGCGGCCAAGGTTTTCTTTAATCGTTCATTCAACATTAAATAAAGATTACCTGAGGTTTTTAGAACATGGCTTATCCATCGTACCAACTTATTAATAAACGTACTCCGACTATATCCGGTCGTACGAATGCTTTTGTTGATGTTGAGGTGATTGTCGATGGGCATAGTTATGTTACTAGGTCTGATGGACAGGGTGTGTATAGAGTCACCATCACTAATCCATTAAGTGATGGTGATTATGAAGCCGTTACCCGATTTACCAATCTGGGTGGGACTACTAATCAAATCAAGCTTTTTTTTTCAGTTGATGCAACGCTGCCATCAGGTCAAACTGGGGCGATTAGTGCATTAAGTGATACGGGGATCTCCCATGCCGATGGTATTACCAGTAATAACAAACCCGTCATCGAGGGTAACGCCGAGGCCAATGCCAAGGTTGAGGTAACAGTTGGTAATCATACTTATGTTACAAAGGCGACAAGTGACGGTACTTACAGTGTTACCGTGACTGACG
>CAIXED010000015.1 GCA_903918375.1 uncultured Pseudomonadota bacterium
AACTTCCATGTAAGAAATTCATCGCGGCTTTCACATATTCCTCGCCACTCCCTTGTCAACTCCCCCGAAGTAGCCGCAGCAAGCACGGATTGCCGGAAGCGTTTTAGCAAAGTGGGGATTTTTTCCAGACGAGCCTGAGCCGCATCAACTTTGGCGAGTACGCTGTCGAGTTTGTTGGCGATGCGGATTTGTTCGTTTAGAGGGGCAATTGGCAAAATAAATTGCTTTAATTTTTGTTGATTAAGTGAAGACTGATTCACGGCATGTTGAGCCTTTAATGAGAATTCGCCTACTCCCCTAATGTACTTACAGTAAAAATTAAAAAACTCAGGCGTTACAGCACCATTAACGACTATTCGAAGAAGATTAACACCATGAAATAACTTAATATTTTTCCCACATAAAGCAGTTTTACCGAGATGACTTGGACTATTTATATGACTGAATAAAATATCGCCTTCGTTGAGTCGATATTTCTTAAAATTTTCTTCAACGTAATCGCTTACGAATCCAATTCGCTCCATATCAATCGATTGGTTAGCAATGGTTTCTATGCGGGAAACAGGCAAGCCAATACCATCTTTATTTTGTTTTCCATTGACACCGTTCGTTATCGTTTCGATGACGTTATCAAATGTAACATGACACCACCCTAAAGGAAGCTCACTCATCCCAAAACCTCCAACCCCTCTTCCGCCGCCCCCAACTCCACCAAGATCGCCTGCAATTCCTGCATCGCGCCGGCCATTTCTTCCAAGGCTTGATTGATCAGAATATCCGGCTCTGGCAGGTTGGCGCTGTCTTCAACGCTATCATCCCGTATCCAAGCTAAATCCAGCGAATCGTCTTTTTGGCGAATTTGTTCGCGGCTAAAGCAGCGTAGACGGCAGCTGTCTGGGTTGCCGGTGGCTTGAAGATGACGGTCGATAAAGCTTTGACGGGCGGTTTCATCGACTTGGGTTAGGTCGTGACCGACTGCGTCGTAGAATTCTTGTAAATGCTGGGCGGTGAACTGGGTGCGTTTGCCGAATTGCGGCATGTTGGCGCGAAGGTCGTAAACCCAGACATTTTGGGTATTGGCTTTGTCTTGATTGATGTTTTGCGGTTTGTTGAAAAATAGCACATTGGTTTTGACGCCTGCGGCATAAAAAATCCCAGTCGGCAGGCGCAGGATGGTGTGCAGGTTGCACTTTTCCATTAAATCTTGACGGATGATTTTGCCGGTACTGCCTTCAAACAAGACATTGTCGGGCAATACCACGGCGGCGCGGCCAGCGGGTTTGAGCAGACGTAAATACATCAAATGCAAAAACGCCAGTTGTTTGTTGCTGGTGTAGTGAATCAGGTCGTCGCGAGTCGGCACACCGCCGCCTTGTTTGGTGCCAAATGGCGGGTTAGCTAAGATCAAGCTGGCGGCGGGTAGTTGTTTGCCTTCGTTGCTGAGGGTGTCGCCAAACTGGATGCCGGCGTTGTGGTCGTCGATAGCCAGATCGTGAAGCATTAAATTCATCATCGCCAGACGACGGGTATCCGGTACCAGTTCCATGCCGTAAAAGGTTTTGTGCTGGTATTTGTCGTAGGCGGTTTCGTTGAGGGCGTTAACGTCGTTGTGTTGTTGGATGTAATGGTGGGCGCTGATTAAAAAGCCGCCGGTGCCCGCGGTGGGGTCAACAATCACATCGTCCAAGTTCGGTTTCATCAGCTCGACCATGGCGTTGATCAGCACCCGTGGCGTGAAGTATTGCCCTGCGCCGGATTTTTTCTCGGTGGCGTTGATTTCTAACAAACCTTCGTACATATCACCCAAGCCTTCGGCTTTGGCGCTGTACCAGTCGAGTTTGTCGATTTCGGTGACCAGTTTGTTGAGGGTGGCGGGTTTGCGGATGACGGTGCTGGCGTTATTGAAAATCGCTTGGGTAATCAAGGAGCCGTGAGAGCCTAAATCGACCAGCATTTTTTTGTAAGCTTCCAGACGGGTGGCGGCATTGATGGCTTCCAGATCAGTCCAGCGGCAGCCAGCGGGGATTAGCTGATCTTGTCCGGTTTCTTCCACCATTTTCAGGAACACTAAAAAGGTCAGTTCGTTGATGTATTCGTGGTAGGTAACGCCGTCATCTCGCAATAAATTACAAAGATTCCAGAGTTTAGCGACAAGGTCTTGGGTGCTCATGAGTTTTGGGGGTTGGGTTGCAATTAGTCGGGTGGATAAGCACCAGCGCATCCACCGTGAAGGCTTTATTGGTGGATGCGCTTCGCTTATCCACCCTACAGAATCAATGGTTTCGAAGCTGGACGGGATATTTATCCGGTCCTGTTAAGGGTTTCAAATGACTGTTAAGTGACTGGAAACGTTTCAGACGGGGTTATAAACCCCGTCTGGCTGGCAGATTTTGTTATTTGATGGCTAAGCGTCTAGGTTGTTTTTTGCCAGTAAAGCTTTTAGTCGTTCATTTTCGGCAAGGGCTTCTTCCTTAGCACTGCGCTCGGCTTCTTTTTCTTTGCGTTCAAACTCTTTGGCCTTCCGTTCTTCATTCAATTCTTGTTCAAGCTCATCGCGTTCAAATTGGATAGTACGCTGCTGGCGTAGATAATTCTGCCGCGCTTGATAAGCATCGTAATCACGTTCTTTTTCTGAAAACTGGCGTAGTGTGCTCATCGCTTGCCTCATTTCGTTGGTGGACATCCAATCCGGTAATCTTTCTTCATTTTAAGACTAGGCATCCAAGTTGTTTTTTGCCAGCAAAGCTTTTAGTCGTTCAATTTCGGCAAGGACTTCTTCCTTAGCACTGCGCTCGGCTTCTTTTTCTTTGCGTTCAAACTCTTTGGCCTTCCGTTCTTCATTCAATTCTTGCTCAAGCTCATCCCGTTCAAATTGGATAGTACGCTGCTGGCGTAGATAATTTTGCCGCGCTTGATAAGCATCGTAATCACGTTCTTTTTCTGAAAACTGGCGTAGTGTACTCATCGCTTGCCTCATTTCGTTGGTGGACATCCAATCCGGTAATCCTTGGTCGTTTAATTGTTCACCGGTTTTAAAAAAGCTTAACCAGCGTTGTTGTTCATTTTCAATTTGCTGGGCGTTGAATTTTTCCAGCTCCAACAGCCAAATCCCGCAATGCTGGCTCAAACAGCGGCCTGTATTATCCCTGATTTTAAAGCTGTGGATATAGTCGCTATCGGCTTTAATCAGATTTTCCGCTAATAACCAAATCGAATAAGTCGGTCTTAGTTGTCGGTAATCTAGGCCTTGTTGTAGTTGTTTAGTGTAAATATCGGCCCAGGTGTACAAAATTCGCGCCGGTAAATGGGCGTAACTCAATAATTGGATTTCAATTTGGTAAAGATGATCGTCGCTGTCGCGGGCTTTGACATCGACAATGCTGAGTTTGTTGTTGAGAAATTCTTTGTCGTTGTAGGGGTTAAGAATCTCAACTTGGGTGATGGGTGCGGGTAACTCGCTACCCAGTATCGCATTGAGAAAATGCAGCAACAGGTTGCGATTGTTTTCAGCGCCGAGTATGGCTTTAAAAACACAGTCAATTTTGGGGTCGATGGCGTGTTTCATGGCTCAAGTCCTTGTGTGGTAAAGACTTTAAGCGTAGTTGTTATTTTTGATAGGGCAATTGACTGAGCAAAGGGCGCGGTTTGTAGGCCGTAATAAGCGTAGCGTTTACGGCGGAGGCTTTAGCGGTTTTTTAAGCTATATCCCCGAAACGCTGCGCTTATTCGGGGCTAGGTCTGACCAGCTTATTGAGCTGGCTAGGATCTCTCGTTGTTTTGAAGACTAGGAATCTAGGTTGTTTTTTGCCAGCAACGCCTTTAGTCGTTCAATTTCGGCTAGTGCTTCATTTTTGGCTTCTAAAGCCTCTTCTTTAGCGCGACGCTCGGCTTCTTTGGCTTTCCTCTCTTCATCCAATTCATACAATATAGTTCCCTGTTGGCGCAGGTAGTTTTGTCGTGCTTGATAGGCATGATAATCCCGTTCTTTTTCTGAAAACTGGCTTAGTGTGCTCATGGCTTGCCTCATTTCGGTAGTGGTCATCCAGTCTGGCAATTTATCATCGTTTAATTGATTGCCGACTTTAAAAAAGTTTAACCAACGCTGTTGTTCATTTTCAATCTGCTGGGCGTTAAATTTTTCCAGCTCTAACAGCCAGATGCCGCAATGCTGGCTCAAACAGTTGCCTTTATTATCCCTGATTTTAAAGCTGTGGATATAGTCACTGTCACCCTTGATCAGATTCCCCGTCAACAGCCAAATCGAATAAGTCGGACGTAGTAGATGGAATTTTTGGCCATCTTGCAGTTGTTTACTGTAAATATCCGCCCAAGTGTACAAAATCCGTGCGGGCAAATGGGCGTAACTCGATAACTGGATTTCAATCTGGTAAATATGACCTTCACTATCGCGGGCTTTAACATCGACAATGCTCAATTTGTTGTTGAGAAATTCTTTGTCGTTGTAGGGATTGAGAATCTCAACCTGAGTTATGGGGGAATCTAATTCGCTATCGAGTATCGCGTTGAGAAAATGCAGCAACAGGTTGCGATTGTTTTCAGCGCCGAGTAAAGCTTTAAAGACGCAATCAATTTTGGGGTCGATGAAATGTTTCATGACTTAAAGTCCTTGCTGCGATAAAGACTTTAAACGTAGTCACTATTTTTGATTTGGCTACTGCATCATCCCCACAATGCCCGATTAAAGCGTTCCAATACTTCGGCCACTGGTTGCTCAAACAGTTTATCGGCGCGTTTGATACCGCCGTGGTGTTTGAAGATGCCTTGATTCAAGGCGGCTTCGTCAACAATGGTGGTGGCTTTCATTTGGTCGGCAATCAGTTGTAGCCATTGGCGCTGCGGGGTTTTCCAAGGCTGACTTTGCAGGATTTTTTCCAGCGCCTTATCAACCCGCTGTTCCCAAGGAATTAAGGCTTCGCCCAGCGTCGCTTGACGGATAAAACCGATAATCCGCGCGGCAATTTCTTGCTGATTGGCTTCACGCCAAGCGCTTTGCAGGTCTTGTTCGCGGAAATGGTTGCGATCCAGCTCAACCGCCAGTTCTTTCAAGCTTTGTCGGCTTAAGCCCCAAGGCTTATTGACCACGGTTTCAATCGCCAGCAAGCGGTTGCTGTTGGCGTTGATGAAGTCGTTAAAGGCTTTTAGGTAATCTTCCGGTTTTTGGCCGTCGCCGTAGCCGGTGGTGATATGGGTGACTTGGTCTTCGCCTTCGTGGATTACCAATGGGGGTTTAAATCCACCCGTGCTGGCTTTGGCGTCGAGGAGTTCGCCGAGCGCAGGGTGATTGGTAAACCATTGTGCCACCTGCTCTAGCGGCATGGTTTTTAGTTGTTTGGCAAACGCGGCGGGCGATTGGCCGACGATGGTTTCAAATTGGTCGGCTTGTTGCTCGGTTAAAAATTGCTTTTTCACCTGTAATTTGGCGATGAACTGCTTTCTGGCCAAATCTTGCAAATCCGGTGCGCTGGTTTGGGTCATTTCGGCAGCTAGCTCGCTAAAGCCTATATCCACTTTAGTCACGACCGGTTTCATGTTGTTGACGTTTTCCAGCTGTTTGTAGATGTCCACGGCATCGTAAATCCGGAACGGGCCTTTGCCGATTGCTGGGCATAAACGGGTGGCTCGGCCTAGCATTTGTTCATACAAAATGCGGCTGTTGACGCGGCGCAGGAACACTAGATTACAAATAGCTGGTACATCGACGCCAGTGGTGAGCAAATCGACGGTGACGGCAATATTCGGTAGGCGGTCGTTTTTAAAGTGGCGGATTTTGGCCAACGGTTTGTCTGTCGCGCCGGTGATTTTTTGCACGGTGTCGTCATCTACTTCGCCGTGATAGGTTTCGATAGCGGTTTTAAACGCTTCAACGACTTCATCAGCGTGTTTGTCGGTGACACAGAACACGAGGGTTTTCGCTGATGAATAAGGGTCTAGGGCATCGCTTTCGATCAGCCATTGCGTCACGACTTTGGTGAATTCTGGGGCGATGACTTTGCGGTTAAAGTCGGCAACCTCGAAGTTGAGCTCATCCGGTGTGTTGTAAGTTTCGACACTGTTATTTTCGGCATCGTAGACTTTAACGGGCTCGTTAATCGCGTATTGAATGCCTTGTTCAGCCAGTTGGGTATGGATGCGAATCGGTGGCAGATGGTCGTTCAAATAGCCATCGAGTACCGCTTCGGTGTAGCTGTAGGTGAAGATTGGTGGGCCAAAAATTTCGGTGGTGTGTAGTGCTGGCGTGGCGGTAAGGCCAATTTTGAAGGCGTCAAAATAGTCTATCGCCGCGCGGTATTTGGATTGGTAGTCTTTTTGATCGCGGAATAGGATTTCGGTATCGCTAAGTGCGCGGTCGAGCAAATAACCACGGTGGCATTCGTCTACCACAATGCAATCGTATTGGCCGACGCCAGGTTTGTTGTCGTTATCACCGGGATACAAAATCCGTTTGACCAAGCCTTGCACAGTGGCAATGTGGACTTTGGTGTCATCGTTTGGGTTGGGTTTGGCGGGTTTGTTTTGCGCCATGCCGATGACTTCATAGGTTTCGGCAAAGGTGTTTAGCTGTTCTAAGCGCACTTCGCTGAAATCAGTGGTGGCTTGTTCGCCAAGCGCTGAGCGATCCACTAAAAACAGAATGCGGCGAAAGCGTTCGGCTTTCAGCAAACGGTAAATCATGGCGATGGCGGTTTTGGTTTTGCCGGTGCCGGTCGCCATTTCAATCAGCACTTTATCTTGACCTTGTTTGATGCGGGTTTCGACGGCTTTAATAGCGTTAATTTGGTAGTCGCGCAGGGTTAGATTGTAATCAAAGCCCATTTGGTCGAGCTGTGCTTCTGCTTGCTGCGGGGTTTGTCTGAGATAGGTTTTGATTTCTTGCGGCGTGTACCAGCCTTTGAGGGCTTTGCGGCGGTTGCTGTTGTCACGGACGTCGAGAAACCAAATCCCGCTTTCTTGTTCTAGTTGTTTTAAGTACGGGCGACCATTGGTGGCAAAAGTCAGCGGCACTTTGAATTCGCCATAGCGATTTTCAATGCTAAATGCGCCTTGTGTTTGCAAACCTTGGGCGTAGCGCTTGGCTTGACCAATATCATCACAGACATTTTTGGCGCTCTTTTTGGCTTCGACTACCGCAACCGGAGTTAAGCCGATAAACAGTACATAATCGGCGGGGCCTGAATCGGTCGGCCATTCGGCAATCGCGCGGTTAGCGTTGGCGATTGGTCTAGCGCCTTTGGCATATTTGAGATTGACGGTGTCGGCTTCCCAACCGGCTTCAATCAGCTGTTGATCAATCAGAATTCGAGTTTCGGCTTCGTTAAGCTGTAACGTCGATTTTTCGACGCGACGGATTTGCTCGGCTTGTTGTTGTTTTTCAAGCTTACCGAAAGTCTGGTAATAAAAGACATTAGCGGCATCCATTTTTGCGCGGTATTCCGCCAACTTAATTTCGTGTTCGGTAGCGATTTGTTCCCAAACTTGGCTTTCACTCGCCATTTTTTCGGCGCGTTGCGCCTCGGCTTCGGCTTTTTCGGCTTCGATGGTTTTTTGTTGTTCTGCGTGGCTTAAGCGCTCTTGTGCGGTTTTGGTTTGCTTTTGTAATTCCAGTAAGGCTTCTTCAAGTTGGCGGACTTTTTCCGATGGGTCTTGAGGTTTTACGAATGCAGCAAGCTTGAAGTTTTTGGCTTTATCACCGCCAAATTGCTGATGAAACCATGCGCTGAGGGCGTGGCCTACTTGCAATGATTTCAGGGCATCGCGGTGACTGGATGAGGTAATGTCGTGGGTTGCCGGATTGCCGAGTTTTCTTAAGGCGTGAAAAGCGTCTTTGACCTGTTTATCTAATCGGAGCGTGTAATCGAGTTCTCTTAACAAATCGACTTGTTTGACCTCGATACCAGCATCAACCCCCACCCGCGAAGCGATGGTTTTGGCAAGTTCTTCGCCGAGTTGTCGCATTTTGATGAGCGTGGTGTTGGGATCGGGGATAAAACAAGCTTCGGCGGTTTGAGCGAGGCGCACCAGTAGCTCGTCATGGTGTTTTAGAAAATCAAAGTTACTGAGTTGCATCTAAGTTATTTCCTGCGGTCGCTCGTTGCTGAATAGCTCGGATGCGCTTGTTTTTTTTGATCTGCACGGCAAGCCGTCAAACCTAGGTTTAATGGTGCTTATGAATTAAGATTGTTTTTTGCCAACCAAGCTTTCAAGCGGTCAATTTCAGCTAATTACCAAATCGAATAAGTCGAACGTAACGGTTGATAATCCTTACCGCTTTGCAACTGCTGACTGTAAATATCGGCCCAATTGTAAACAATCCGTGATGATAAATTGACGTAATTCAGCAATTAAATCTCGATTTGGTAAAGCCGACCCTCATCATCTTTTGCTTTTACATCAACAATACTGGGCTTATCCTCAAGAAACTCCTTGTCATTCAAGCAAGCAATTTTCTACCTTGCTCGGTAAGGCGATATTGCTGCAAACGGCTATTGGGTTTGGCTGCAATGGTCATTTCAATCAAACCCGACACTAACGCTGGTTTCAAATAACGCTCACGAAACGATTTTCGATCTTTTAGCGACAACATCACTTGCAATTGATTGGCACTTAAGGGCTTTAGCTCATTACCAAGCGCATTTAGCAAGGCTTCGACTTGAGGGGTGACTTGGGGCTCGACTTGAGGGCTACCTCCAGCACAACTTTCAATCGTTGCCAAAATCACGCCCAGCATAAACTCGATAAACGGCGCTGAATCAGTTGTTTGTGTGCTGAGATTGATGGCTTGGTAATACTGATTTTGATGCTCATGCACCATACTCTCAACCGGTAATTGCGCCAACAACGGATTCCACTGACTCAAAATTAGGGTTTGCCACAAACGCCCCATACGGCCATTGCCATCGGCAAACGGATGAATAAACTCAAACTCATAATGAAATACCGAAATGGTGATCAGCGGGTGTTGATCACTAACCGCTAACCAGCCCAACAAATCGCCCATCAGTTTCTTAACCCGATTGGCTGGCGGTGCCATGTGAACCACCGCTTCACCATTCATAACCCCAACATTACCGTTGCGATAGCGTCCAGCATCATCAATCAAGCCCGCCATTAACAGTTGATGTGCTTGTAATAATTGTTTTTCGTTAGTCGGTTGCCAACTGGCAAATTGATCATAGGCTTTGATCGCATTACGCGCTTCTTGAATCTGCTTGGGCGGCGCCATCACCCGCTTGCCATCCAAAATAGCGGTAATCTGGGCTTCGCTTAAGGTATTGCCTTCGATAGCAAGCGAGCCTTGAATGGTGCGAATCCGATTGATTCGGCGCAAGCGCAGATTGTTGTCATCTTCCTGCATCGCCAAACGCCCAAGCCGTTCGCTGATTTCGGAAATCAGGCGGATGATGGTGGCGGTGATTGTGTAAGGAGGTTGATAACTTTTAGACACCGCTCGACCTCAAATAATCACTCGATGACACGAGGTTATTTTTAACCGTAGTGGAATTGGTCAACAATCCCAACATTGCTTTATCAGGCCAAATACAGTCCTTTTGCCCTTTCACGGTACAAGGGCGATGTGCCAGCCATTTTGCAATTTCATAGCTGCATATTTCATCGAGCCTAAGATGTTCATATCCCAGCATACACTCAACATCACGCGCAGCTTGGTTCATAGTGCCTTGTACCGAGCGGTTACAATCGCTATCAAACTGACATGAAGCCAAAAGTGCTGCGGCATTATCCAATTGCAATTGACTGGCACCGATTTTAAGCAAAGTATTCATCAGGCTATCAGCAAATAGCTGATCGAAATGGGCGTAATCCGCTTTCAACAAGCCTTTGATAATCAAAGGAAAGCGCGTGACATCATGGACTAACAATACACAATTGCGCCGTTGCAAGGTAATCAGATTAGCGTGCCAACCACTTAAGGGGTTATCAATAGAATTGGCAATTGCTGCGGGTTGCGCTAAGGCTGCCGCGGGCAAATGAGCATAGAGTTTTTTGGTGGCGTGGATGGTGATCATCTGGTTTACCTTAACAATTCAGCGCAAACAACTATTGAGAGCAGTTATTAGGCTTTTACACAAGCGTCTGCTCCAACCACTCCCCTCTCAACCTATCCCGATGAATATACAACCACTGCAAAGCAATAATCGGAATCCCCGACTCAATCTTGCCTTGTTCTAACAGCAAATATGCCTGGTCAAACGGCACGGCCATTACCCGAATATCCTCGCCCTCTTCTTGCAGGCCTTTAACGCCATCAACACCACGACTATCGACTTTGCCGCAGAACAAGGTTAGAAACTCTGATGAGCCGCCGGGGGTGGTGTAGAACTGGTTGATTTTAATCAGCTGTTCGATTTTGCAACCGGCTTCTTCCCAAGCTTCGCGGTGTGCTACCTCTTCAGCGGTTTCGCCTTCTTCAATGGCACCGGCGACAATTTCCAGTAACCAAGCCCGTTCTGGTTGCAAGATGGCACCGACGCGGAATTGTTCTATCAATACCACTTGATCTAAATCAGGATCATAAAGCAGCACCGCGACACAGTTGCCACGCCGAAACAGCTCGCGTTTTAAGGGCTGACTCCAGCCACCGCCATACAAGCTGTGTTTTATCGTGTAGGTTTCGAGTTTAAAAAAGCCTTGGTAAACGGTTTGTTGCTCAAGGATTTGAAATTGTTTATCACTCATTTTTTGTACTCGACTTTGTAAATTACGCCAATTCTGTCGTCACTGATTAATAAACTACTATCGGGCATTTGCAATAGATCGACGGGGCGGCCTAATACTTCGCCTTTGGGCGTTAACCAACCGGTAATAAACGGGATTTCAATATAAGGTTTGCCTTCGCTGAATTTGACTAGCGCCACTTGATAGCCTTGGGCTTGGCTGCGATTCCAAGAGCCGTGTTGAGCGACGAATAGCTGTTTGTAATAGTCGGCAGGAAATTGGCTGCCGGTGTAAAAGCGCAGACCTAAAGGTGCGATGTGGGCTTTGTATTTCCAAGCGGGGGCGGTGGTTTGGGCGCAGGTTTTCACGGCTGGCATTTGTTGATCGGC
>CAIXED010000016.1 GCA_903918375.1 uncultured Pseudomonadota bacterium
AGGCGGTGCTGAATTCATAGCGACCACGATAAGCATGTTCATCGTGATAGCTCAAATTGTCTTCGCCCCAGCCGCCATCTTCACGTTGTACGCTTTTCAGCCAAGCAACGGCTTTGGTGTACATCGGGTCGGTTTTTGGTAGATCGGTTTGCTCTAAGCCTAATAAAGTAGACCAAGTACCGTAAATGTAGTTTGTGCCCCAGCGACCGAACCAAGAGCCGTCGGCTTCTTGTTCGCTACGGATGTATTCAATCGTGCGTTGTAACGCTGGTCGATATTCGTCGTGATCTTTAGCAACTCGTGCCATCAGCATTGCACAACGGGCGCTGACATCAACCGTTGGTGGATCAAGTAATGCGCCATGATCAGCGAATGGGATTTCATTTAAATAGTAGTAGGTGTTATCAACGTCAAACGCCCCAAAACCACCATTTTTTGATTGCATTCCAACAATCCAGCGGGTAGCTCTATGGATAGATTCATCTAAGTTGTCTTGGCCAGATTCAGCCATAGAAAAACCAATGACCGCAGTATCGTCAACATCAGGATAGTGTGGGTTAGCAAATTGGAATGCCCAGCCACCGCCCGCTAAATCAGGTTTAGATACTCGCCAGTCGCCTGGTTCATCAGACAATTGGACGCTTTTTAGCCAATCGTAAGCGCGAGTGAGGCTGTCAACTGTGCCTTGTTTATCCGCTTCTAATAATGCCAAGCTGGCTAAGCCGGTATCCCAAACCGGTGATAAGCAAGGTTGGCAATAGGCGTGGTCTTCTTTAATGACTAATAATTTATCAATTGATTTGCGGGCGGTCACAACATTGGGGTGGTCGTGAGGCATGCCCAGTAACAACATGGATTCATAGGCATTAACCATTGCTGGGAAAATGCCGCCTAAGCCATCTTCGCCATTCAAGCGTTCAGTAAACCAGTCCAAGGCTTTTTGAATCGCGCGTTGGTGCATAGTTTCTGGGATTAATGGGCTGGTGATTCTGCCCAGTTTGTCCAAAACTAAAAAGCATTTGTTTAACAAAGTGCGCTCAGGAAAATAGTGTTGCTCTTCGTCAGGGTGGGTGACGAATAATTCCAATACACTGATTTTATGTGGATTTTTAGCTTTGGCTTTAAGGGTGCACAGAATGAACAATGGCACCATCACTGTGCGTGACCAATAAGACACTTTATCCAAATGAAAAGGGAACCATTTGGGAAATAGCATGATTTCGACTGGAATATAGGGAACGCCGCGCCAAGGCAATTGTTCAAATATCGCTAAGGCAATCCGAGTAAAGACGTTGGCTTTTGCCGCGCCGCCTTGGCTAAGAATCCATTCGCGTAACTTAACCATATGAGGTGCATCGGTTGAATCGCCAGCCATTTTTAGTGCGTAGTAGGATTTTACGCTGCAGCTTATTTCGCCAGGACCGCCAGTGAATAGAGGATAACTGCCATTGTCTGCTTGGCGGCTACGGATGTAAACGGCTAGTTTTTCTTGTAGCTCAACATTAATATCATCCAAGTAATGCATCATCATGATGTATTCGGATGGAATGGTGCAGTCGGCTTCTAATTCAAATACCCAATAACCATCTGGGTGTTGCAAGCTTAATAACGTCTCTTGCGCTTTTTCGATGGCATGAGTGAGTTGACTAAAATTAATGGAATCGCTAATTGTGCTGTTCGACATAGTTTGATCGTTACTTTCTAAATTGGACTCAGTAAACATAGTGTTTTCTTATTTCCCTACAGAATTTGTAGGGGAATAGTGCCAATCTGGCGTTTTTAAATGACGGCTAGTTAGGTTGAACAAAAGAGATAGCAATAAATTGCTGCGTACAGTTAATTTGGTGGCGACTATCGTTGCTTTAACACTGTTACGAGTGATTTTGACTTGGTTGGAGTCGTTAAAGTTCAGATTATCTTTGATTTTTTTCAAAGTTAAAACCGCCATGCCTAAGGCCCATAAACAGAAGTTACGAATGCCGGTTTCGTTGCTAGGCAAGAGTTGGGTATAGGTTAAAGCGTTTTGCAGATGGCCGTGAGCGATGCTAATCAGATGGCTTAGGCCAAGACGGAAGCGTTCGTCATCGGTTTCTGGGGTTAATTCAGCAAGGTTGAAGCCGGTTTCGGTAAAAATATCTTGTGGTAACCAGCAGACGCCGCGTTGGGCATCATCCCAAATATCTTTAAGGATATTGGTCATTTGTAAGCCTTGACCAAAAGAAACCGAAAGCTTAAGTAATTCGGTTTCATGTTTGGCGATTTCAGGCGAATAATGACAAAACAGTTTGGCTAACATTTCGCCAACACAGCCTGCAACGTAGTAGCAATAGTCATCCATGTCTTTCAGGGTTTTTAAGCCTGCATGTAAATCTAATGCTTGATAGATAGGCATGCCGTTAGCCATGGTTTCTACGCAATCAGCTAATGCTTGAATTTGGGTTGATTCTAATGAATGCGTAATGGTAATGACTCGGGGTGTTAAGCGAATTAGGCAGTGTTCGGCTGGGATGGTCTGATCGGAAAGCAAGGGAGCTAATTGTTCTGCAAAACTCTCGCTACCAAGGCCTGTTTTCACAACATCGATAAATGCGCTACAAAAATGTTTTTTTTGTTTAGCGCTTAAAGAAACCTCGTCTTCAATGGTGTCAACGATTCTGCACAGTAAATAGGCATTGGCAACCGCCACATAAAGCGTTTGAGGGAGTTGTGGAATGGTTAAGGCAAATGTGCGGGAAACACCCTCTAATAAAGCGGCTTGGAGTTCGTTGTCTGCAAGCGCGGCAAGTGATTGAGTGTTTTCTGTAATTGACTGAATGGTTGTCATCTATTTTATAAAAACTGTTGCAATATAGTTTAATAATAGACTGTTTGTTGGTCTTTTGCAAAGCTGTGTTGCTGTTTGGCAAAAGGTCTTTGTGCTTTGGATCTCGATTGTCCTGTTTGTGTGTCAAATCAAGCTTTAACACGGGATTGTCCAAATAATAATTAGGTTTTTAATGCTTTGAATTTAAATACTATTTAGTAGTGTGGGTGGGTTTGTTGTTTAAATGCTGGAGTGTTGTTGTGAAAAGTAGTATTCTTGCCACATTTTGTAGGCGGGCGTGGTAATTCCTTGATGTTTTAGGGTTTATTGGTTCGTTTTGAACTTTTGCGGTGTTGTGGTTTAGCAACGAAGGCCGTTGAACTTTTAGTATGGTATTTGGAGAGTGAGTCTGTGAGTGTTCCTTTACGTCAGCAAATCGCGGTAGGTAGTTATTTAATCAAACAAAAAATCAAAGGGGTTAAAAAATATCCTTTGGTATTGATGTTAGAGCCGTTGTTTAAATGTAACTTGGCGTGTGCTGGTTGTGGAAAAATTGATTATCCAGATGACATTCTTGATAAACGACTTTCGGTTGAAGAGTGTTTGGCAGCTGTCGATGAATGTGGTGCGCCGATGGTTTCGATTCCAGGTGGCGAGCCGTTAATTCACAAAGAAATGCCGCAAATTGTTGAAGGCATTATTGCTAGAAAAAAATTCGTTTATCTTTGCACCAATGCTTTGTTATTGAGAAAACGAATCAACGATTACAAACCGTCGCCTTATTTAACCTTTTCTGTTCATCTTGATGGATTGAAAGATCGTCATGATGCTTCTGTATGCCAAGAAGGTGTTTTTGATATTGCGGTAGAAGCTATCAAATTAGCCATTAGTAAAGGCTTTAGGGTCAATGTGAACTGCACTTTATTCCAAGGTGAAACACCTGATGAAGTGGCAGAGTTCTTGGATTATGCAATGGAATTAGGTATTGAAGGTGTCACCATTGCTCCTGGCTTTAGCTACGAACACGCGCCAAGACAAGATGTGTTTATCAAAGGTGTCGATGTTAAAAATCTGTTCCGTGGCATTTTTAAAATTGGTAAAAACCGTAAATGGCGTTTAAACCACTCATCTTTGTATTTGGATTACTTAGCAGGTAATCAAAACTACGAATGTACTCCTTGGGGTAATCCTACCCGTAACGTGTTTGGTTGGCAGAAACCTTGCTATTTATTAGCGGACGAAGGCAATGCAGCCTCATTCCAAGAATTGTTAGATACAACGCCTTGGGATAAATACGGCAACGTTAATAATCCTAAATGTGTTAACTGTATGGCCCATTGTGGTTATGAAGCAACCGCTGTTGAAGATACGCTTGCCAACCCAATTAAAGCATTATTGTCTACATTGCGCGGCCCAAAAACTGAAGGTGAAATGGTTGCTCAAACTGCACCGGTAGCTCAGCAAAAAAGTGCTCTTGAGGAAATTTCAGTTAAGGTTGAATCTTAATTGCATTGTATCTGGGTAGCGTTTTAATTTTTCATAAGGTTTTGATAACGACTATGTTAAGAAAAATTTATTTGTTTGTTGTTTTTCTGTTGTTTTTAGTAACTTCACCGCTGTCGATGGCTGATGAGCAGTCCGCTAAACAAGTGGTTGAGGAGTTTCAAAATCAATTGATAGCGGTTATGAAGCAAGGCAAAGCACTTGGTTTTAAAGGTCGTTATGAAAAATTGGATGGTGCGGTCAGAAGTAGTCATGATTTGGCAAAAATTGCTCGTATCGTTGTTAGTAAACAGTGGGAAGAATTGTCAGCTGAGCAGCAAGCTAAGCTTGAATCGGTGTTTAGTAAGTTGAGTGTTTCTGCTTATGCGCATAACTTTAAAGACTATTCTGGTGAATCATTCGTGTTTGTTTCAGAAGAAGAGACAGGGCGCGGGGGTGTGGTTATTCATACTAACTTATTGATTCCTGGGCAAAAGGATGTAAAGTTTGATTATCAGATGAAGAAAAAAGACGATGGCTGGCAAATTATCAATATAATAGCTGATGGTGTTAGTGACTTGGCTTTAAAGCGCTCTGAATACACTAGTATATTGAGCAAAGATGGTTTTGATGTATTGATAGCCAAAATCACTGAAAAAATTGATAACTATGCAGCGCAATAAATTGTTAGGAAAAAATAATGTTTAATGATGGTCCTTTGGAAGCAAACAAAGTCAAAATTTCTAATGCTTTGTTAGTTTCAGCAGCTCTATTTGTATCTGGGTGCGCAAGCACGGAAGAAAATGTTAAACAGGCTGATGCTGTGGCACCGGTAGTCAAAGCTACAGCAGAGGTGGTACAGCATGATCCATATGAAGGCTTTAATCGGTCTATGTATGATTTCAATATGACCGTTGATAAAAACTTATTGAAGCCTGTTGCAAACGGCTATAAGTCTGTGACTCCGGTATTTGTCCAGTCTCGGGTTAGTAATTTTTTTACTAACTTGAAAGGCATTAACGTTGTAATCAATGATTTGTTGCAAGGCAAATTCAGACAAAGTGCATCAGATGCCGGACGATTTACTACAAACTCTACAATTGGTTTGTTAGGCTTATTTGATGTCGCATCTGATTTTGGTTTTGAAAATAATGTTGAAGATTTTGGTCAAACCTTAGCTGTATGGGGGGTTGAACAAGGACCTTATTTAGTATTGCCTTTATTTGGCCCAACTACATTACGTGATGGTACTGCTGTTGTATTTGATAAAGCGGCTAATCCAGGTACGTATTTACCTGGAACGGGTATTGTTGAGGGTATCAGTGATAGAGCTAATGCAGAAGGTGCTTTAAACTTTATTGATGAGGCTGCTTTAGATCCTTATGTATTTATGCGTGAGTCATTTTTGCAGTATCGCACCAGTTTAGTTAACGATGGTAAAACGGATTCTAGTGCTTATGATGAAGATTTGGATGCTGTGTTAGCAAGTTCGTCTAAATCTACCAAGCCTGGGCAGTTGAATGAGCAGATTAAATCTTCTATGGATTTGAATGATTCAAATAATGCTTTGAAGGCTTTTAATGAGATGTCTACTTCGTTTGAAGGAGCTGAGGAGCAATTTAAAAATGCATCTGATAAGCTCGATAGGCTTGAAAAACAGAAGCGATCAAGAAGAAAGTAATAATAAAAAGGCGCCGGAAGGCGCCTTTTTTGTATCAGTAATGTATTAAGGAATGTGTTTCATAGCCTTTTAAAACATCACGCCCTTCAAGAAAATCCAGTTCGACCACAAACGCACAAGCAACCACGGTTGCGCCAAATTTTTCAATTAATTCACAGCTGGCTTTAGCAGTGCCGCCCGTAGCGAGTAAATCATCAACTAACAATACCTTGTCAGAGCTATCAACAGCATCGATGTGGGCTTGAAGTTCTGCCGAGCCATATTCCAAATCATAAGACACGCTTTGAACTTCATAAGGCAGTTTGCCGGGTTTGCGTAAAGGAATAAAAGGAATTCCCAGTTCCCATGCCACCAGTGAGCCAAAGATAAATCCACGCGCTTCCATGCCGGCAACCGCAGTAATATCGCGGCCAAGAAACGGTTGGACTAATTGATGAACTGCAAGTCTTAATGCCGCTGGGTCTTTTACCAACGGTGTAATGTCTTTGAAAATAATACCTGGCTTAGGAAAGTCGGGAATATCGCGGATTTTGCTGGTTAATCTGTTCATTATCTACCGCCTTTATGCGCAAACTTTCTCAATTCTTGCCAAAATCCCTTTCGCATCCAACCCACAAATTTCCAACAACTGTTCCCGACTACCTTGTTCAACAAAGCGATCTGGTAAGCCGATGTTTAAAGCGGGCATCAAAATCGAATTGGCTTGTAAAAACTCATTCACAGCCGCG
>CAIXED010000017.1 GCA_903918375.1 uncultured Pseudomonadota bacterium
ACGTAGGGTGGATAAGCGCAGCGTCATCCACCGCGAAAGCCAATATGGTGGATGACGCTGCGCTTATCCACCCTACGCAATGTTTGAAATATGAAATCTTGCCTTGCCTGCAACTGGCTTCGGCTTCGCTCCGCCAGCCTCAATCCCAAATCAGGCGATTTTTTCCGCCACATCAATATGTAATTTCAACCCCAAGGCATTAATCACTTTGAGAATTGTGCCAAAGCTTGGATTGCCTTCACCGGAAAGGGCTTTATAAAGGCTTTCGCGTCCAAGGCCGGTATCTTTGGCCAATTGGGTCATGCTCCGTGCTTTGGCGACATTGCCTAAAGCTTTAGCAATAAAAGCCGCATCGTCGCCAGCTTCTTCAAAACAGGCTTCTAAATAAAGCTGAATGTCTTGTTCGGTTTGTAAGTGTTCTGCTGAATCCCAGCGTTTTAATGCAACGGTCATTGTTCCCCCTTGATGTCACGCGCCAATTCTATTGCGGTTCTAATATCTTGTTGTTGAGTCGATTTATCACCACCGGCTAATAAAATAACAATTTCATAGCCATTACCTTTTTGCATGTAATAGACCCGATACCCAGCACCAACACTGACACGCATTTCTGAAACACCTTCGCCAACTGGTTTGGTATCGCCAAAATTGCCATCCTCGGCACGATCAATTCGCATTTGAATTCGGCGTTTAGCGTGATTATCTTTCAGACCAGAAAACCAGCGATCAAAAGTATTGGTGGTGAAAATTGTCTTCATGTTTGATTGTATCTTATTTTATACAAAAGCCAATTGGATTACCGCATAACAAGGCCAAACAAGCTGTGTTTGATTGATGTGGTGATTGAACTCAACACACGCTAAGAAAGATTAGGTGTTAGATATGTTTTGTACAAGGAGGGGTTGGCTGCTCTGTCTGCCGAGCCGAGCACTGAATTTAATGCCTTTGCCTTTGATTTTGTCATTCCGTAGGAATCCCTTAGCCTCAAAGTTATCCAATTTGTTTAGAGTTAAGCGATCCCTAACGGAATGACAAAACAAAGGTGGCTCAGTATGTAGGGTGGATAAGCGCAGCGTCATCCACCGCGAAGGCCAACATGGTGGATGACGCTGTGCTTATCCACCCTACGTAATGCTTTGTAATGTAACAACAATTAATTGGCTTCGACTTCGTTCAACCAACGATCAATTAACCCCCACCATCACTCCACCGTCACCGACTTCGCCAAATTCCTCGGTTGGTCCACATTAGTCCCTTTCAAAGTCGCCACGTAATAAGCCAACAACTGCAAGGGAATACTGTAAATAATCGGCGCAACCGCATTGCCAACCCTCGGCACTTTAATAATCTCCACATTCTCCGCTGCCGCCATTTCCAGCTGTTCATCAATAAACACAATCAACTTGCCACCGCGGGCGCTGACTTCGTGCAGATTGGATTTGAGTTTTTCCAGCAAGCTGTTGTTGGGCACGATAGCAATCACCGGCATATTGGCGTCGATGAGCGCTAATGGCCCGTGTTTTAGCTCTCCGGCTGGGTAGGCTTCGGCGTGGATGTAGGAAATTTCTTTTAGCTTCAACGCACCTTCCATCGCTACCGGATATTGGGTGCCACGGCCTAAGAATAACGCGTGTTGGGCGCTGGTTAACGACCGAGCGATGGTTTCGATTTGCGGTGCCAATAACAACACTTGGTCGATTTTACTGGGCAGGGAAAACAGCTCATCGGTGATTTGTTGTTCGCTGTCTTGATCCAAGCCGAAATGTTTACCGACTGCCAATACCAACATCATCAAGCCGACTAATTGAGTGGTAAAGGCTTTGGTGGAGGCGACGCCAATTTCGGGGCCGGCGTGGGTGAGTAAGACTAAATCCGATTCTCTGACTATCGAGCTTTCGGGGACATTACAAATCGCCAAGGCGTATTTCGCGCCGAGTTTTTTGGCTTCTTGTAAGGCCGCTAAAGTGTCGGCGGTTTCGCCAGATTGGGAGATGGTGACGATTAGCGTGTCGGGGCTAATCATCGGCTGCCGATAGCGAAACTCACTGGCCACTTCGATCCGGCAGGGTACTTTGGCAATTTTTTCTAGCCAATAGCTGGCGATTAATCCGGCGTGATAACTGGTGCCACAGGCGATGATTTGCACTGATTTAATCTGTTTGAACACTTCATAAGCTTGATGTCCAAAGCTGGTGGCTTGCAGTTGATGTTGGATAAAACGACCGGCTAGGGTGGATTGAACCGCTTGCGGTTGTTCGTGGATTTCTTTCAGCATGTAATGTGGAAAATCGCCTTTGCTGACTGAATCGGCTTTTAGCTGGCTGTGCTTAATCGGGCGGCTGACGATTTGGCCTTGGCCGTTATAAATCAGCAAATTGTCTTTGGTAATCGCGGCGATGTCGTTGTCTTCTAAAAAGATAAAACGCTGTGTCACCGGTAGCAGCGCGGCGACATCGGAGGCGATGAAGTATTCGCCATTGCCGACGCCAATCACCAACGGGCTGCCTTTGCGACAGACCACTAAAGTGTCGGGATCATCGCGGCTAATCACTCCCAGCGCATAAGCACCGTGAAGTTTTTTGACCGTGGCTTGTAGCGCTTCGACCAAATTGGGGGTGGTTTGTAGCTCTTCGTGGAGTTGGTGGACTATGACTTCGGTGTCGGTTTCGGAGGTAAATTGATAACCACGGCGAATTTGCGCGGCGCGGAGGGCTTCGTGGTTTTCAATAATGCCGTTATGCACCACCGCGACTTTGTCGCAGCTGATATGCGGATGAGCGTTGTCGGTGCTCGGTCTGCCGTGTGTTGCCCATCGGGTATGAGCGATGCCGAGTTTACCTTGTAAGGGGGAAATTTTTAACAGTGCTTCTAGGCCGCAGACTTTGCCGACTTGTCGTTGTCGTTGTAGCTCGCCGCGTTCCACTACCGCCAGTCCCGCCGAATCGTAACCACGGTATTCTGAACGTTTTAAGCCTTCTAATAAAAAAGGCACTACATTGCCTTGTCCAATCGCGCCAATGATTCCGCACATAAGCTCTCTCCTGTTGAATGGTGATAGCGACCAATTTGCCGTTAACGACCATTAGGTTATTGACATTACATAAAGTGGAGTTCGGTAGGAAAACGCCCATTAGAAAAACCACTCTAGGCCGCAGTTTATCGAGGGGATGAGGGGGATTCAGTACGTTAACGCACTTAGTTGGGCTTAGATTTTCAAGCAATCGCTATACATCAATCCTGAGGTTTGATGTATAGCGAACATAGAATTATTGCGGGTTTGTCGTTAAAGGTTCGACTTCAGCAATGTCGGTGAACGCCAGCCGCAATATCGGCGTGGCGATGATTTCGGAACAGGGTAAAAAAACGCAGATCAGATGCACTTTAAAGGTCCAGCCATCGCTGCGTATCAGTTGTAAATCCAGACGTTTTTTATCGGCACTATTGGCATGAAACATTTGCCGAAACAAACGATACCAATCATCGCGGTTTTCATTGGCGACAAAGCTAGAAAAACGCAGATTATTGAGCTTATTCGGATCGATACCGAGCAAAGTGCAGCCAGTTTGGTTGATTTCGGTAATCAGTTCATCGCGATTGAGTGCCATGAAGCCAACTGGGGCGAGGTTGTATAGATTTTTAAAACAATCACGAGCGGCTTCCAGCGCTTGATGGGTTTTCTGCAATTCCTCATTTTGCATTTCCAATTCGATTTTGTGCACCAGTAGTTGGTGTAACAACACTTCGGCAGTTTCGCAGCTAGGTGGGTGTGGTTTTAAATCTTCCACCAGTTCCTCGGCTTTTTCTCTTAGGCTTTTACGTCGTTCAAATTGATCCCATTTCATAGATACCTTTACCTGTATTAACGCTTGTCCAAAGCGTGTTGAGTTGTGAATTACTTTCAATGCTGTTGTCTTGACCTGTAGTCACCATTAACTTCGTCATTCCCGCGAAGGCGGGAATCTAGGTGATGGCTTTGACGTCTGGATTCCTGTCTTAGCGGGAATGACGGCAACCTCAGCGAATGACTGCTAAAACCGAAAGCATGATGTAAAAAAGTATTCGACAATTTCACTCTGATATTGCTGAGTGAAACTAAAAGTCTGAATAAATTCTATTTGTTTAAAACATAGCTGTATGTTCGATAACGCACAGTAGCAGGGTAGGAAAAGCGGTCTAATTAAGTTCGCAAGCACGCATAGAAGGGTAATAGATAAGTGGGGTTTCGCGCATAGCAGGTGTTTGATAGGACAAAAAATGAGTAAAAAATATTATGCCTCTCTATTTTTATAAAGCAGTAAACCAGCAAGGAAAAACCGAGCAAGGGCTGCGAGAGGCGGTTGATGAAAATAAATTATTATTAGAATTACAAAGCCAAGGCTTAATTCCAATAAGAATTGGATTATCAAAACCAAGAAGTATTTTAGGATTTAGATTAGGAATATCGAAACCAAAATTATCGACTAAGGATGTTATTAAGTTTACATCAGAACTAGCGACTTTAATTGAATCTGGATTGCCTTTGGATAGGTCGTTAACCATTTTAATTCAGTTAACAGAAGATAATCCTAAATTAAATGTAGTTGCTAATAATGTTCTGGAGAGAATTAAAGCCGGTAAGTCGTTAGCTGATTCATTAGAAATGGAAAATGATATGTTTTCCAAGTTTTATTTGAATATGGTTAGAGCTGGCGAAATGGGTGGTGATTTAGGTGGGGTGTTAAATAAATTGTTTGATTACCTTGAGCGTACTCAATCATTAAAAGACAAAGTAAGCACCGCGTTGATTTATCCGGCGGTTTTATTGCTGATGTCAATTGTATCGATGTTAGTGATGCTGACGTTTGTGGTGCCGCAGTTTAAAGATATGTTTGAAAGTGCAGGGCAGGCGTTACCACTACCCACTCAAATTGTCGTGGCAGTGGCAGATGCAATAAAAAACGATTGGTGGGTAGTGTTATTAGTGGTGATTGTTATTTGGCAATTGATTAAATGGCAATTAGCCAATCCAATTAGAAAAAAAGTTTGGGATGGATATTTATTAAAGCTACCGTTGATTGGTGAAGTGTTGTTAATAAAAGAAGTGGCAGTATTTAGCAGGACTTTAGGGACATTGTTAGGTAATGGTGTGTCGATCTTAAAGTCAATGATCATCGTCAAAGAAATCATTATTAATAGCGTGTTGATTGAATTAGTTGATAAAGCAGAAATGCAAGTCAAAGAAGGTAAAAATTTATCAATCGCTTTGGCACAGTTAGAACTGTTTCCAAAATTAGCCATCCAAATGATTAAGATGGGTGAAGAAACTGGGCGATTGGAAGAAATGTTAATTAAGGTCGCTGATATTTACGATAAACAATTAAGTAATAGCATTCAGCGAATGTTGGCCTTATTAGAACCGGTATTGATTATATTTTTAGGGCTAATGATAGGTGGGATTATTGTTTCAATATTATTAGCAATATTGAGTGTTAATGATTTGGCGTTGTAAGTACTTCAACAAAAGTAAATCGGTAATTGTGTAATTAAAGTCTTGATTGTTTAGCCTGCGAGTTAAGGCTTTCCCGTTCGTCCTGAGCTTGTCGAAGGATGAACGGGAATGCCGAGTTGGTGGCCAACCATCGCCGCTCATGCTTCGACAAGCACAGCACGAACGGCTTAAGTTACAAGCAATATTTTGGGCTGGCGATACCTGTTTACTTTTGTGTGACTACTTAATTTAAAAGGATAGGTAATGAATCATTCTTTAAAAAAAACACAAGGCTTTACTTTGTTAGAGTTATTAGTGGTATTAGGGATTATCGCCATGTTAGCCGGCATCGTTGGCCCACAAGTGATGAAACATATGGGCAGCGCAAAACTCAAAGCAGCAAAAGTACAAATTGAAGATATATCAACCGCGTTGGATATGTATAAACTCGATGTTGGTAATTATCCCAGTAATCAACAGGGATTGGCGGCATTAGTCGAAAAACCGGCTGATGGTAAGCAATGGAATGGGCCTTATTTACGCAAAGAGAAAGTGCCAGTCGATCCTTGGCAGCAAGAATATCATTATCAAATGCCAGGCCAACATGGCAAGTTTGATTTATACAGCTATGGTGCAGATGATAAACAAGGTGGCGAAGGCGAGGATCAAGATATTAATAGTTGGGAATAATGCAGTATTCGGCCAAAGCCAATCAAGGTTTTACGTTAATTGAAATTATTATTGTATTGGTGATTAGTGTTTTAGGTTTTAGCGTTATATCCAGCAATATAAATTCAGGTAATTACGGCACTAAATTACAACTGGTTTCGCGGGATATTGCTTCAGCTTTGCGATATGCACAATCACAAGCCTTATTAAATCAACAATCAGTTGCAGTTGATATAAACCTGAAAGATAACAGTTATTCACTGAGTAATCAGCAAAAGCAATATAGCTTTAATCAGGCAATTAGCGTGTCATTAGTGATTGCCGAGGAAGAATATAGCGCCGAACAAATAGCCAGTATTCGGTTTTTTCCTGATGGTTCCTCAACGGGTGGTCGAATAAAACTAGAATGGGGGAATCAGTTTAGGCAAATTGATGTTAATTGGATTACAGGACAAGTGACCATCAATGAAAACAAATAAAGGTTTTTCTTTAATAGAAATAATGATTGCTTTTGTGATTATGGCAATTGCAATCACTGTGATTATTAGAATTTTTTCAAGCGGTCTTAAAGCCTCAATAACTACTGAAGAATATACCATCGCAGTGCAAATCGCTGAGTCATTAATGGCTAGAGTGGGTGAGGATATTAGTTTAGAAAACGGTCAGTTGGAAGGCGAAATAGAGAATAAATATCAATGGTTTATAGCTGTTTCACCGCTGGTTGTTTTTGATACGGAATTGTTAAGTAATGACCCGAATAATGAAAATAATCAACTTAAACAAGTACGGGTTGAGGTGGCTTGGGTAGATAGTCAAGTAAAACCAAGAATTGAATTAAATCAAATTAAACAACAAATAAGGTTGTGATTTTTTATGAATCGATTCAATACTCATAAAACACAGGGTTTTACTTTGATTGAAGTGTTAATCGCCATGAGTTTATTAAGTATTATGATGGGTTTATTGTTTTTTAGCATGAGAACAGCGGTTGAAAGCTGGAATATAGGTGAGGCTAAGGTAGAGCAGATTAATAAAAAAGCAGTGTTTTACCAGTTTTTTAAGCAGCATCTAACAAATTCTAAACCTTTATTTGAATATAACTCAGATTCAAATAAAAAAAGTCAGCCAGAAATTAATAAAATGTTATTTCAAGGTACATCTCAAACAATAAGATTTGTATCGGCTTTACCAGCAGCATCTATCAGAAAAGGCGAGCAGATATTTAATATTGGCCTTAATCCACAACAAACTAATAGCATCATTGTCGCTTTAACGCCTTATCGACAACCGCAACAACAAGCTGAACAAACAGAATTATTAGATCATGTTAAACAAATCCAATTTTCATATTTTGGCAAGCTTAACGAAAACTTTGAAAGAGAATGGCAAAATGACTGGTTGGAATCAGAAGAATTACCAAGATTAGTCAAAATAAAAGTGGTTTTAGAAGATGAAAGTATCTGGCCGGATATGGTGTTTCCATTAAAAGTGTCCGCTTGGCATAGCGCGGTAAATAGTCAACCAGACTATAAAAGTTTTGATAATGCAAACGATGAAAAAAAATAAGCATCAATCGGGGTTTGCATTAGTTATTTTAATTTGGATATTAAGTTTATTAAGCTTGATGGCTGCTAGTTTTACCCAAACTATTCGCCGTGAAATTAGTATCAGTAATAGCCTAAAAATCAATGCAAGTGGTTTGGCATTGGCTGAAACTTGGGTGATGATTTCTGGATTAATGTTGAAACATGCTAATCCACAAAAACGTTGGCTAGGTAATGGCACTATTTATCATGCTAATTTAAATTCAGGCGAAATTCGTGTCCAAGTGATTTCTGAAATAGGAAAAGTCGATATAAATACAGCCAAAGATGAGCTATTAAAAGCGGTTATTAATGAGGTTATTAGTGATGATAAACAACAAAATGCCATATTTGAGGCAATACTCGATTGGCGCGATGCCGATGATGATCAGCGTCCATCCGGCGCAGAAGCTAGTCAATATTCAAAAAGCGGTTTGATCTATCAACCCAGTAATCAAGCCTTTCAAAGTATTGAAGAGTTGCAATTAGTATTGGGTATCAATAATCAGATATTTGCAGAGCTTGAAGATTTTATTACCATTTATTCTGAAAAAACAGAAGTCAATTACGGATTAGCCAGCGAACCATTGCTTAGAGCGATATTAAATCAGTATCAGAAACAAAATATCCATGATATTGAATTAGAAAATCAGCTGTTGAATCGGCAAAAGAATTTTAAACAGCTTGAAGAGCTTAATGATAATGCCGAAATATATACCATTATTGTTGAAGCCAGAATCAATGATGGGGCTGGTGCTGTGATTAAAGCGGTAATAAAACCAGAGCAACAATCGAGCTTAATATTTGATTGGCGTTATGGACAGCAGCGATATTCGTTGTTTGATGAACGATTTAAAAATCAAGTCATGGTTTTTCAAAATGAATTTACAAACAACGATTAACTTCGATTTAAAGCGATTTTGGATTTGGTGGATTGATGAGCTGAGTTTTTTGGTACCCAAGAAAATTAAATCGTTAATGGTCGATCAGTCTGGGGTATTGGTGATAGTCGAAAATCAAAACAGATTTGATTTTAAATTTTATGAAAAGAACGAACATCATCCATTTATAACTACCTCATTAGAGATAAATGGCGATGAGGATTTTTTAACGCTGAAACAAAAATATCCCTATTTAGAAAAGTCAGAAATAGTATTAGTTTTAAATGATGACAAGGTGATAAAAAAAACCATTAATTTGCCGATTGCTGTTTATGATAGTTTGCAACAGGTAATTAGTTTCGAGCTAAACCGCTTTACGCCGTTTAATCCCGAACAAGTCTATTTCGTTGCAATACCGATTGGCAAAACTGACTATGGTCAAATTAATGTGTTATTAGTTTTGACACCAAAACAGGTATTAGATGATTTGATAACTAAGTTAAATCATTTACAAGTTTTCCCCGATAAAGTTGATTGTGATAATTTTAATCATAATAAACAAGACTACGATTTATTACCGGATCAATATAGACGCGCAGAGGATACAGTAAAAAAAATTACCCGTTGGTCAGCGATTACCGTGTTGAGTTTATTAGCATTAATGGTATTGATTATGCCAGTCTGGCGGCAGAGTCATATTGTTGATGTTTTAAACGATAAAATAAAAGCCAATGAAAAGCAGTTTAATCATGTTATTCAACAACAATCTGAAATACAGGCATTAACTAAACAAACCCAAGCATTGATTGATCTAAAAAATAGTTCGCCTGTGGTTATTGTAGTTTTAAATGAACTAACCCATTTGTTAAGTAATGAGACTTGGTTAACAAATTTTCAATTGATTGATAAAAAGATACAGATACAGGGTGTTTCACCTAATGCATCGGCATTGATTGGTTTGCTAGAAAAATCCTCAATTTTTAATAATGTCGTATTTGTTTCGCCGATAACCCAGGATAAAAACTCAGGTAAAGAACGATTTCAAATTAGCATTGAACTGGCTACTGTTGCCGAGCAAGCTAGTGAAAATGGAGTGCCTAACAATGAATGAGATTATTCATAAGCGTTGGCTTGCATTAGCGTTATTAATTATGGTTATTTCAATCGCATTATTACTGATTGTTTTGCCTTTGTTTCTGAATTGGCTAGATAGTTATGAGAAAAAATCAGAATTAGAATTTAAGTTACATAGGCAATTAGCAAGCTTGGCGATACAAGACCAAGTCTCCGAAAATCTTGAAGCGATTAATCAACAATTTCAAAACCAAAATTATTTTTCGACACAAGAATCAGAGTCACTAGCTTCTGCTGAATTACAAAATACTATTAAGGTAGCAATTGCTCAAAATGGCGGGCAATTAGTTAGCACACAAGGTTTACCCAGTGAAAATCAAAAACAGTTTCTAAAAATTATCGTGAGTGTCAGGCTAATGACTAACGCTGAAGCCTTCGCTTCTGTTTTAGCTTATTTAGAATCCAATTCACCAATTATGGTGATTGATCAATTAGATATTTCACCGATACGCAGCGCCAGAGCTAATACGCTTGGTAATCACAATTATCCGTTAAATGTTAATTTTAAGATTTTTAGTTTTATGAGATTAAAACCCTAATGATCTATAACTACATAAGACTAGAGCTAAGTTTTTGTGTTGTTTTAATCCTATTACTGATCTTTGAGTATGGGGTTGAATTATGGATGGATAATGCTATTTATGCTTCTAATCACAATCAAACCATGGTTTATCAACCGCTTTTATTGCCGAATTTAATAGTTGATAACCCAGTTTTTAAAGATGATAGTGAAATTCACGATAGGCCATTATTTAATGAGGATAGAAAACCACAAAAACTCGTCTCGACAAGCGCTGATGCATCTGCTCCTGATATGGGCGCATTGGATAATTGGATGTTAATTGGTGTTTTTAATAAAGACCAAACTATGTCGGCTTTATTTAGAAATCGTACTGAAAATAAAAAATACTTAAAAATTTCAGAAAATCAAACTATCGCTGGATGGTTGATTAAGGAAATCAAACCTACTCATGTTTTATTAGAGTTATCAGGTCAAGAGCGAATATTAGAGTTGATAACCATCAAACCTAAGGCTAAGCCTTCAGTTGATTATGATCCTGCGCTAAAACGCTAAGTAATACTGGAATAATGATGTTAAAAACTACCCATGCTCATCAATTGTTTAAAAAAACTATTGCTATATTTTTGAGTTTGTCGATTAACGGTTGCGAGTTAATTGGTCCTCATATGCAGCAAAAATTACCAATAATTGCGGTTAATAAAGTCGAGGATGAAGATTCATTAATTCCACAATTAGCTAATCAATCTGGTTTGGAAGCCGATACTAATAAAACTAAGGTTGAGTTTTTTCCCGCTGATCAAGCTGCGCCTGTTGAATTTCAATCTAAAGTATCAAATATCGATCATAGCAAAACCAAGGGTGAATTTAGTCTTAATTTTAATGATGCCGATATTACCGAGGTGGCTAAAGTGATACTCGGTGATATTTTAAATCGAAATTACACTATTTCACCGCAAGTGACTGGTAAAGTGGCTTTACAAACCTCAAAACCATTAACTAAAGCGGAATTAATTCCGACTTTGGAGATGTTGTTAACTATCAATAATGCCGCATTGACTGAACAAAATGGTATGTATTTGATTAAGCCAGCTAATGAGTCTTTGTATAGCGGTTCAATTAATTCACTTTCCAGTGCAAAAATGCCGCTTGGTTTTCAAATTAAGGTTATTCCAATTAAAAATGTTTCTGCGGTGGAATTGTCTGAATTATTAAAACCATTAATGCCAGAAAAATCATTACTGCATGTTGATAGTGCTAGAAATTTAATGTTAGTCGCAGGTTCTAGCGCTGAAATAATTCGTATCCTTGATTTGGTGAATACCTTTGATATTGATGTTTTAAAAGGTCGTTCGTTTGGTTTATTTACCCCAGCTCATGTTAGTGCGTCAAAAATTATCGAGGAATTGAATCAGATTTTTAATAACAAGAAGGAAAAAGAAGGGGAGGTGAGTTTTTTTCGCTTTATTGAAATTGAAAGGCTTAATGCAATTTTGGCTATCACTCATCAAGACGTTTATCTTAGAAGTATAGAAAACTGGATTTTACGTTTAGATCGGGTTAATACCGAAGCAGCGGGTGGGGTTAATGTTTATCGCGCTCAACATGTTAGTGCTATTGATTTATCGGATACATTGAATAATATTTTCAAAAATGGTTCTCAAACTAGTAGTAAAGCCTCGATTGCTTCAGGTCGTAAATCTTTATCTGCATCCAATAAATCGGATAGTAAAAATGATAGTGCAATGGGCGGTAATCAAGGCGATGAGGTTAAAAAAAGCCTAACAAAATCTGACAGCGGTTTAATGGGCACAGGCAGTTCTTCGGGGGGCAATAATAACGATTTGCCAAATGTTAAGATTATTGCTGATACGGCTAATAATTCATTGATTATTGTTGCGACGGCTCAAGAATATAAAGTGATTCAGAATGTATTAAAACAGATTGATGTTCTGCCTTTACAGGTAATGATTGATGCCACTATTGTTGAGGTAACATTAAACGATCAGCTGAAATATGGTATTCAATGGTATTTAACTCATAATAATGGTGGTACTAATATTATTACCGGTGGCTCAGCTTCACCGCCTGAAGGGATTAATTTAACTGATATTGCTAAAGGGGTGACTACTGGCGGTTTTTCCTATGCCTTTTCGAGCGGTTCTAAAGATATTAATGCGGTTTTGCAAGCCAGCGCCACCGATAATAATATTAATGTCATTTCTTCGCCTTCTTTGATGGTGTTAAATAATCAAGAAGCGTCAATTAAAGTCGGTGATTCGGTGCCGATTCGGTCTTCAATTTCTACTAATTTAAATAATAGTACCCCAGGTGGCATTCAAACCAGTTCGATTCAAATGATAGATACCGGTATTCATTTGGCAGTTAGGCCGCGTGTTAATGCCGGTGGTTTGGTTTCTATGGATATTTTACAAACCGTTAATCAAGCTAAAGCCACGACCGATATTTCCGGTATTGATTCGCCAACGATTACTAAAAGAGAAATTGAAACCAGTGTGGTGGTACAAAATGGCGAAACTATTGCTTTAGGTGGTTTAATTAAAGAAAGTAATGATTATTCAAAGTTCGGTGTGCCTGTGTTACACGAAATACCATTGATTGGTGCATTATTTGGTAGTACCAGTCGAAATAAAGATAAAACCGAATTGGTGGTTTTATTAACCCCAAGAGTTATGAAAAGCCGACAAGATGCACAAGATGTTACTGCGGAGTTTAAACGAAAATTATCGGGGATTTATATTGAACCGACTGATGATAGCAATTCATTTTTTCAATAAATAATATGCTAATTACTGAGCCAGTTGATAGTCTTGATATTTATGCTGAGTTATTAGAGCAATTAAAAATTAGTGGTAAGTTGGCTGATAATGATTTAAGTAAAGTCAGGCGAATGCTAAAAACTAGCCAAGATGATGTATTGCCTGTGATGTTAATTCGCTTAGGTATTTGTTCAGAACAAGATATTGCTCATACCTTTTCGACCTTAACTCAGATTGAAGTGATTAATGCCGATTGTATTGCTAGTCAACCGGTTTTGCCTGAGTCGGTTTCTATTCGATTTTTAAAACAATATCATTTGGTTGGGGTTAGTAAAACCGAAAATGATATTGTGTTGGCGGTTGCTGATCCGCTTGATCATTATGTTGTCCACGCATTAAAACTAGCCACTAATTTTAATATTATCCTTAAAATCGCCTTGTTATCAGATATAGATGCGGCTTTAGAGCATCAATACGGTGAAGGTAAATCAGAAATGGCTAGATTAATGGATGATCTGACTATTGATGATGATAGTAATGAAGATTTAGAACATTTAAAAGATTTAGCTAGTGAAGCACCGATTATTAAAATTGTGAATTTAATTTTGCAAAAGGCGGTGGAAAATTTAGCCTCGGATGTTCATATTGAACCTTTTGAAGACAGTTTAAAAGTGCGGTTACGGATTGATGGGGTTTTACAAGATATTGATTCACCGCCAGCGGCTTCGACTGCGGCAGTTTTATCGCGGATAAAAATTATGGCGAAATTAAATATCGCTGAACGCCGCCTACCACAAGATGGGCGGATTAAATTACAAATCATGGGTAAGGAATTAGATTTAAGGGTTTCAACGATTCCGACTTTATTTGGCGAAAGTGTGGTGATTCGGCTATTAGATCAAGATAATTCGGTATTGGATTTTACTAAACTCGGATTTGTCGGTAAGCAAGCTGAACAATTTATGGATTTATTAATTCGTCCTCATGGAATTATTTTAATTACTGGCCCTACCGGTAGCGGTAAATCCACAACCCTTTATGCCGCACTTAAATTATTAAATACCCCTGAACGAAAAATTATTACCGTTGAAGATCCAGTTGAATATCAATTAGAAGGTATTAATCAAATTCAAGCTAAACCACAAATCGGCTTAACCTTCGCTTCGGCATTACGTTCCATCGTTCGCCAAGACCCGGATGTAATTATGATTGGCGAAATGCGTGACCTTGAAACCGCCAAAATTGCTGTGCAATCTGCGCTGACTGGGCATTTGGTATTGTCCACTTTGCATACTAACGACGCCGCGGCTGGCATTACTCGACTGCAAGACATGGGCTTAGAAGAATATCTACTCAGTTCAACCATCAATGGCATCTTGGCGCAGCGCTTGGTTAGAACGCTTTGTGTGCAATGTAAACAATCGTACTTAGCGTCTGAAACTTTGATTTATGATTTACAATTACGGGATTGGCAAGTCGAAGGCGATATTGTTCTGTACAAAGCAGTCGGTTGTTCTGCATGTAATGGCATTGGTTATAAGGGGCGTTTAGCTATTCTTGAGCTGTTGTTGATGAGTGATGCTATCCGTAAACAAATCATGCAGCATGAAGAAGCCTTTAAAATTCAACAACAAGCGATTCAAGCCGGTATGACTACCATGTATCAAGATGGTATTAATAAAGCCCTGCATGGACTAACTACTTTGGACGAAGTAATGAGAGTGACTAGTGAATTTTAAAAAAATTATGATTTACGTCAATATATTTTATTGTTTTAATGTTAGTTTATTAGTCTTAGATATATGGTCGTATGTTGGCTTACGTACAGATCAAATAAACCATAATTGTTTATGGTTATACTCTCGTACCATTAAGTGCTTTCAGTGTTGAAAATTAGCTTGTTTCTCTGATTGTTGCTATTTGGGATTTTTTCTTGCTACTGAGAGATGCCATGTCATTTTTAGATTCACCGATTCAAAATCGCTTATTAGCAGCTTTACCTGAAACTGATTTCCAACGCATCGCTGCTTACTTGGAGCGCGTAGAAATGCCATTGGGGGATGCGCTTTATGAATCAGGGGTTAAATTGCGTTATGCCTATTTCCCAACAACTTGCATTATTTCGTTGTTGTACGTTATGAAAAATGGTGGTTCTGCAGAAATAGCTGTTGTTGGCAATGACGGTATTATTGGGCTTTCGCTGTTTATGGGCGGTGGGTCGATGGCCAATCGTGCGGTAGTTAGAAGTGCTGGCTATGCTTATCGTCTGCGAGCCGATTATTTAGTAAAGGAAATTGCTCGTTCTGGTGGCCGGCGCAGTCAAGCCTTGCAAGATTTGCTATTGAGATACAGCCAAGCTTTGATTACTCAAATGGCGCAAACTGCCGTTTGTAATCGCCATCACACGATAGATCAGCAACTATGTCGCTGGTTATTGTTAAGCCTTGATCGTTTATCATCTAATCAAATTAATATGACACAAGAGTTAATCGCCAGTATGTTGGGTGTGCGTCGAGAAGGCGTTACCGAAGCGGCTGGCAAGCTGCAACAAGCAGGGTTAATTGCTTATAGTCGTGGTCGTATTAATGTATTAGATAGAGCAGGTTTAGAAAATAGAGTATGTGAATGTTATCAACAAGTTTGTAATGAATTTCAGCGTTTATTACCTGATCCTATTAAGAAATAAAATTTTATTAAGGTTTGAATAATTGTTCAAAGCTTATCGATGAAAGTGGCTTTGAGAAGAAAAAGCCTTGTCCAAAGTCACAACCAGCATTTAATAATAGCTGACATTGTTCGGATGTTTCTATTCCTTCGGCAATAACCTTAATTCCAAGTTTATGTGCCATTAAAATCATCGCTTCACATAATGCCATGTCAGTAGAATCCTGTGCTAAATTGCTTACAAAACTTCGGTCAATCTTCAAATAATCAATTTGGTATTTTTTAAGATAAGACAAGGAAGAGTAACCTGTACCAAAATCATCAATCGATATTTGCATACCTGTTGCTCTAATAGAAGCTAATTTCTCGGTGATTGCTGGTGAGGCGTTGAGTAATAATCCTTCAGTTATTTCTACCGTAATCGCATTGCCTTCTAAATTAATTTTCTTTATATATTCAACCCAATCTTGATTATTATCTGTGCTATGAAATTGAACTGGTGATTTATTGACACTGATTTGAAAATTGGGATTTAGATTTTCACGCCAAATAGCGACTTGATTAGCTACTTGTAGAAATACCCATTGGCCAATGGCTTTAATTGCACCGCAATCTTCGGCTACAGGAATAAAATCGTTAGGGTTCATAAGACCGCGGGTTGGATGTTTCCAACGTATTAGTGCTTCGGCTTTTTCAATTTTTCCCGTCGCTAAGTCAACAATCGGCTGATAAACCAAACTAAATTGATGTTCAGCAATCGCGGTACGTAGATCGTTGGCTAAGCGCAAACGATTTTCGGCAATCGCTTGCATGGCTGGCGTGAAGTAACAAAATTGATTCCGGCCTTGTTTTTTAGCCGCATACATTGCTTGGTCTGCTTTATTGAGCAAATCATTAGGTGTATCGGCATCGTCTGGATACATGGCAATGCCAATGCTGATAGAAATATAGCATTGTTCGTTTTGCAGTAAGAATGGCTGAGACATTACCTCTAAAATCGACTGCGCTACTCGTTCGATACCGTTTGAGTTGTGTAAATCGCTCATAATCAAGGTAAATTCATCCCCACCGGGACGCGCTAATGTATCTGCTTCTCGGATACAGGTTTGTAGTCGTTTTGTTGCTTCTTTTAGTAAGTTATCGCCAGTGTCGTGGCCTAAGGTATCGTTGATGTATTTAAAATGATCAAGGTCAAAAAACATCAAAGCTAATTTCTGATTTTGACGATGTGCATTGATAATCGCTTGCTGCAATCTATCCATAAATAATCGACGATTGGGTAAGCCAGTCAATAAATCGATATGGGCTTGAATAAAAATTGTTTCTTCGGCTTTTTTACGCTCGGTTATATCTAAAACAGCAATTAAACAGGTTTTCCGGCTAATATCGACACTAGCTTGCAATGTAACCCAAATAAGGTTTTTATTGATAAGCAGTTTTAATTCGCAGCTTTGTACGCCATTGTGAACAAATACATGACTCAAGAATTGTCCAAATTCGGGTCTTTGTTCTATTTCAACGGATAAAATAAATTTTTTTCCGATTAATTCAAATCGTGGTTTTCCTAATAAAAATTCGCCGCGAAAATTAGTTTGAATAATATTGCTATCGGGGTCGAGAATAAAATATGCAATAGGTGCAAAATTGAATAATTCAGAAAAGCGTTCCAAAGCCATTTCTGCTTGTCCTCGTGCATCAAGCAGGGCTTCATTGACTATTTCTAGTTCTATTTGATGTACTTGCAATTCGTGAACCAAGCGTTTTTGGTCAATTAATTTGCTAAGATAATTGTCGGTTGTTTTGGCAAGTTTATTTTCAGCGCGTTGTCTTAGCTCCTTATCCTCATCATATGTGCTCATTCTGATCTCTAATTGGTTGAATTTTTATCTAAAAATCGGTTATCAATTTGGGGTAATCGATTAAACAGATGTAGGATAGCATGAGAGTTAAATTAAATTGCTAATCTTAAATATGTATTTGTCGTAAATACGATTATTATTTAATTGACAGCGATTGATTAGCTTGCAAAGCAATTTCTAGTTCTTCATCAGTTGCCACCACCAACACAGCCACTTTCGATTTTGCGTGGCTAATCAAACCACTTGGTCGCGTTGGTGATTGGTTGTTTTCGTTGTCCAATTCAATCCCAAATACCGTCATATTTTCACAACACTGTTGCCGCAACCACGCATCGTTCTCGCCGATGCCGCCAGTAAAAACCAAAGCATCAACGCGGCCTAAAACCGCGAAATAAGCACCAATATATTTTTTGATGCGATAAGCGTACATTGCCAGCGCCAATTGTGCGGATTGGTCGCCGCTGTCTGCGCGTTGATGAATCGCCCGCATATCGTTTTCGCCACAAATGCCTTTGCAGCCACTGTCTTTGTTGAGTAAGTTTTCAATCGCTTGGCTAGACAGATTTAAGCAACGGCTGAGATAGAAAATTATCCCTGCATCAATATCGCCACTACGAGTTCCCATCATCAAGCCTTCTAAGGGTGTCATGCCCATTGAAGTATCCACGCTAATGCCATTAGCAATCGCGCTAACGCTAGCACCGTTACCTAAATGCAGGGTTATCAGATTGGTTTCGTGTAACGGTTTGCCGAGCAATAAAGCCGCTTGCTTGGCGACGTAAGCATGAGATGTGCCGTGGAAGCCGTAGCGTCTGACGCCGTGTTGTTGATATAAATTGGCGGGCAGGGCGTAGTGATAAGCGTAGTCGGGCAGGGTGTGATGAAAGGCGGTGTCAAATACCGCCACTTGTGGTGTGTCGGGCATTTGCCGACGCGCTTCTTCAATGCCGAGCAGATTGGCGGGATTGTGAAGCGGTGCTAAAGGGCTGATATTAGCAATTTCGGCTAATACCGTGTTGGTGATTAAGGTTGGTTGTTTGAATTTTTCGCCACCATGCACCACGCGATGACCGATACAAAATAAACCGTCATTACCGACCACTTCGGTGCTGGACAGTGTGGCAAACAAGCGTTGTAAAGCCTGTTGATGATTGGCAATCGGCTGAATAATTTTCTGGGTGCTGTCGTCACTTAGGCTGTAGCGATGCAAGGATTCGCTTTCGCCAATCCGTTCAATCAAGCCAGTTAGCAAGCGGCTTTGATCTGCCAAGTTGATTACCGTGTATTTAATCGACGAGCTACCGGAGTTAATGACGAGGATTTTTTGGTTCACGAATGACTCTCCTGAGCTTGGATGGCAGTAATAATCACCGTATTAACAATATCAGTCACCGTACAACCTCGGCTTAAATCATTGACCGGTTTGTTTAGACCTTGCAACACTGGCCCAACGGCAACCGCGCCCGATGAGCGTTGCACAGCTTTGTAAGTGTTATTGCCAGTATTCAAATCGGGGAAAATAAACACCGTGGCTTTGCCAGCGACTTCACTGGCTGACAGTTTGGTTTTCGCTACTTCAGGATCAACCGCCGCGTCATATTGCATCGGCCCTTCCAGTTTTAAATCGGGCCGTAAGCCTTGGGCAATCGCCACCGCTTCACGGACTTTATCGACTGCCTCGCCTTTGCCGGAATCGCCAGTCGAATAAGACAGCATCGCGATTCTTGGCTCAATGTTAAACATTTTCGCGGTATCGGCGGCGCTAATCGCAATTGCAGCAAGCTCTTCAGCGCTGGGGTTTACGTTCACCGCGCAATCGCCATAGACCAAAACTTCATCTTCCATACACATGAAAAATACGCTGGAAACGATAGCTGCGTTGGGCTTGGTTTTGATGATTTCAAAGGCTGGGCGTATCGTGTGTTGGGTAGAGTGCACTGCACCGGACACCATGCCATCAGCGTAGCCCAAGTGAATCATCAAGGTGCCAAAATAACTGACATCGGCCATTAAATCGAAGGCAGTGTCGTAGACGATGGCTTTGTGTTTGCGAGCTTGATAATAGCTTTCCGCAAAAATAGGGCGTAAATCGGAAAGCAATGGATCGATGATTTTGACTTGAGCTAGTTTTAAACCCAAGTTTTGAATTTTCTGTCTAATTTCGGTTTCATTACCGAGCAAAGTAATTTCGACTACATCCCGCAATAACAAGATTTCAGCGGCCCGCAATATTCGTTCTTCGCTGCCTTCGGGCAGGACAATATGTTGTTTGTGGGCTTTGGCGCGTTGCAGTAATTCGTATTCAAACATCAACGGCGTCATTTTATGGCTGACTTTACTGAGTAAGCGCAAACGCAGTTCAACTAAATTGATGTGGTTTTCGATTAAACCTAATGCCTTGGCGATTTTGCGATCATCTTGCCAGCTTAATTGGCCACTGATTTGGCTGACTGCTAGGGCAGTGCTAAATGTATCGCCAGCGACTGCTAAAACAGGGAAGGGCATTTCGCCTAAGCCAGCGATTAATGATTGAATTTGAGTTGGGATTGCTTGATGGCCGGTTAATAACAAGCCGGCGATTTGTGGGTAGTTGCTTGATTGATAGCTTAATAAACTCGCCAAAATAATGTCAGCGCGGTCGCCGGGAGTGATGATTAAATCACCGGCTTCAACGTAATCCAGAAAATCCGGTACCAACATTGCTGCTACTTTGTAATGCAATACTTCACGATTTAGCGCATGGCTATCACCGGATAAAATTTCGGCTTTTAAGCTGTCCGCGATATTGGCGATGCTAGGGCGGTCGAGTGAGAAATCAGCGGGAATGCAATAAATCGGATAACCGAGTGATTCAATCATTAGATCATCAATGCCATTGACGACAACCGCCAGTACCTCACAATCGTTTTCTTGCAAAACATGCTTTAAGCCAGCTAATTGATTTTGTAATTGGGATTCATCGCGGTTGGCGCTATGAATCACCGGCATTAATAAGCAATCTAAATTGTTGGCAATATCGAGATTAAATTCGAGCTGATAAATCGGATCGCTGTTGTGATAATCGCTACCGACGCATAAAACTTGGTCGTAGTGTTCGCTTAAAGCGCGATATTTAGCCAGAATGATTTTTAGTAATTCGTCGTATTGATTGCTGCCGAGTAATTGATGGGCTTGGTCGCTTTGACAACCGTAAAGGGCTTCGTAAGGCAGATTGTTGGGATAACGATGGCGGATAAATTCAATCAGCGGATCGACGGCTTCATCGCTATCGATAATGGGTCTAAACAGCGCGGTTTTGCCGGAATAAGCATTCAGCATTTCTATCAAGGTCAACATGATGGGCGTGTTGTCGCCGCTGCTGTCAACGCTGGTTAGGTAAATGTTGTGTGATTTGGATGGCATAGGGCGTTAAAAGTCTTGTTTAAAAAAGTAAGTACTACAACAAAAGTAAATCGGTAATAGTGCAATTCGTTTGGCAAGCAAGTTAAGGCTTTCCCGTTCGTCCTGAGCTTGTCGAAGGATGAGCGGGAAAGCCGAGTCGTTCGCCAACCATCGCCGATCATGCTTCGACAAGCT
>CAIXED010000018.1 GCA_903918375.1 uncultured Pseudomonadota bacterium
AAATGAAAAATGTTTTTTGCAATATCCAAACCCACTACGTTACGATTCATTTCGGACTCCTCTTTGCCCCGTTTTAATTGTCTGGTGCATTGTGACACCGTTGGGTGTGGAGAGGAGTCCATGTCATCATCCTATGGCCCTGTTTATTTAATTCAAATATTCCGATATGCAAAGATAAAAAAGCGTGGCTTTTATATCAGAAGTACACCTAATTACCATTGTTTTATATCCAAAGCCATCAACTCTTTGAACATCAACTTTTACCTTTAATTGTTTGGCATATTTTTCAATGTAAATAAACATTGGCATAGTGTCACCCAAAACATCAGTGATATACTTTTTTTTATAAAAATTTATTTCGAAAATTTTCATTTTTCTTCCTTAAAAAATTAATTATTAACTGTGATTTAAAATACAATTCCATCAATAACTCAATCCTTAGTTACCGCTTAATATTATAATGTTTTCAACAAAAACTGTCAAGACAAACAATCATTTTTATGCGTAATTCAACACCTAAACAAACAGATTATTACTCTAAATTTAACTATTTTAAATACTTAAATAATGGTCAAGTTTCTAACCACTAAAACCGACACAAGCACTCTATCGGATCTTTTTAATCGCATAGCCAAGTATTCGCATCCCCATCCGTCCCCCACCCCACATAACCCCATCCCCCACCCTTGCAAACCCAGCCATTCCCAACCCTTCCGCTATGTTGCTCAACGCACAGAACGCCATTTTCATTGCCGCTAAGCTAACCCCGTCGTACACATTTCTTAAATCAAGAATAAGGAAGCTATTAAATGGCAAAGCCGTTTCAACATCGCGTTCAACGCCTGGTTAATAAGCAAATGCGCCAACCCAAGTTATTGGCGAATATGTTATTGCTGGGGTTTTCTATGGCCTCCCATGCCGATGAATTAGGGTCGGATTCTGTTGGCGTGGTGTTGGAAAAGGCCAATTCACTGTATTCGGAAGCTAAGTTTGATGATGCGCGGGTGGCGTTTGAACGGGCGATTGCGCTGGATAAGGGCTCACTGACTGCTTGGAGGGGTTTGGCTTGGAGTCATTGGGGCTTGGGGCAAAAACCTCGCGCTTATCAAATTTGGCGCGATTTGAATCAGGCGTTTCCCAATGATTTACCGACTTTGTTGGCTTTGAGTAAGGCCAGTGAACAGGATCAGCTTTGGGATGATGCTATTCGTTATTACGGGCAGGTGTTAAATCTTGCGCCGAATAACTTGGCGTCGCATTTGGGACAGGCGCGGATTTTTATTGCTCAACATCAATTTCAATCGGCAGAACAAGCGGCACGGGCGGCTTTGAATGATGAGGCGGCGGATAACCATGCGAAATCGCTGTTGGCGGATGCTTTACTCGGCCAAGCGCGGTTTCAAGAAGCTGAACCCTTGTTAAGACAGCTGACCAAGGCCGAGCCGGTGCCGTTTAATCAATTGCGTTTGGCGAAGGCGATTGCTGAAATCGGCCAATATGAACAAGCGGGCGAGATTTATAAGGCCAGTTTGGGCGGTCGCGCTGATGCGTCGATTCTGGCGGCTTGGCGGGGTTTGGGGGTTAATCTGCGCAAAGCCGGTGACAATCAACGCGCTTATCAGATTTGGCAATCGATACTGCAAACCGTGCCTGCCGATAACGCTACCCTGTTGGCGGTGGCCCATGCCAGTGAGCAAGATCAGCTTTGGCAACAAGGGCTGGATAATTACGCGCAGATTTTGAAAACCGAGCCGAATAATCATGCGGCGAAATTGGGACGGGCGAAAATTTTTATCGGCCAAAAAAATTACCCCGCTGCCGAAACTGAGTTGAATGCGATTTTGGCGCAATCGCCGTCCGATATTGACGCCCAATCGACCAAGGCCGAAGTGTTGTTGGCGATGAATAAAGACGCCGAAGCGATTCAATTATTACAGCCGATAGTGGCCGCCAATCCGGTGCCGAAAAAACTCAATCGTTTGGCGACGGTTTTAGCCGATGCCGGTAGAAACGATGAAGCGGCGGTCTATTACCGACAAAGTTTGCAACATAATCCCGAAGATAGCGTGGCGGTGATCGGTTTGGCGCAAACGTATTGGAATAAACACGATTACGATGATTCGATTAGTTTGTTGGAATCGCATTTGGAGCAACAGCCGGACAATGACTTATTGCGTACTCGTTTGGCGGAACACGCTTCGGCAGCGGATTATTGGGATTTGGCCGAACAAAAATGGCGCGAATTGGTTGAACGTCATCCGCATGAAATCAAGTGGAAATTGAAACTGGCGACTTTGTTGCATCGTTCTGGTCAACATCAACAAGCGATTAAGATCGCGCAAGCGGTGGTGACTGAAGAGCCGAATAATGAGATTGCGCTGGCGATGCTGGCCGATGATGCGACTTTTGCCGGTGATATTGATCACGCGATTTATTGGAATCAGCGCTTGACGCAAATCAACCCCAATCTCGACCGCCTCACCCACTTGGGCAGAATGCGGATGCAATGGGGCGAACAGATTGATGCGGAAGGTAAGCATGAGGCAGCGCTGCAGCAATACACGATGGCGCTGGAAAACTTTCGCCACGCGAATCAGTTAGATCCGATTAAATCCGGCGCTTCGGTGGATATGATTCAGGCTTTGCGGCTGTTGGGACAACCGGAACAGGCGATTCAACTCGGTGAGTCTTTGCATCAAACCCATCCGATTGCGAAAGATGTCATCAAGCAATTATCGGTTGCCTATAAAGAGCAAGGCGATTACGACCAAGCACGCGACACACTGGCCGAAAATAGCCGTTTTTTTGTCGGAAATTCGGCTTTAAAACAAGATTTGGCGGAACTGAGCTATTTGGCTGGTGATAGAAATCAGGCGTTTGATGAATTAAAGCAATTACAAGCCAGCGCCCAGAAATTGGCGATTCCGGTGTTGCTGTATCACGGCATCACCGTCTCTGATCATCAAGACACCGTGCCATTAGCGAATTTTCAGCAACAAATGCGGGCTTTGAAACAAGCCGGTTATCAGTCGATTAGCATGAAACAAATGCTGGGCTTTTTGGAAGGCAAACAGGCTTTACCGCCCAAGCCGATTTTGATTACCTTCGATGACGCGCGTTCTGACAGTTTTAAATACGCTGATCCAGTGCTGGCCGAAGTCGGTTTTAAAGCGGTGATGTTTGTGCCGGTTAGCGACGTCGCCACTCACCAACCTTATGCGACGGTGTGGCCAATTATCCGCAAAATGTATGAATCGGGCCGCTGGGATATGCAATGCCACGGTGCCAATGCTCAGCATTATGTAGCGGTCGATGCCGAAGGTCATATTGGTCACTTTTTGGCCAATAAAATGTGGTTGAGCGATTCGGCACGCTTGGAAACCGATTGGGAATACGGTGCGCGGATTGAGCAAGATATGTTGACCTGTAAACAAACCGTAGCGAAAGAAGTACCGGGGGTGGATATTTTTGCCTTTGCCTTTCCTTATGGCGACCAAGGCCATCGCTCGCTGTCCAATGCGCCGGAGGCGTTTACTATCAATCAAGGCATTGCGCAAAAACAATTTAAATTGGCGTTTAACGTTGATAACACCGATTTAGTGACCACCGAATCCGGCCAATTTAGCCTGCCGCGTTTTGAGGTGCCACGCGATTTTTCGGGGCAAGATTTGCTTAAGCAACTAAAAAGCCTTGATCCGGCTTTATCGACAGTTTCAACTTTAGCGCACTTGAATTTGGAATCGGGCAATTATCAACAGGCGCTGGCTAATATTGAACAATTGAAAGCGCAGGGTTATGGCGATAACGCCAAATTACTGACCACCGAAGGCAAAATCCTCAGCTGGAGTGACGATCACACGGCAGCGAGAACTAAATTTAACCAAGCCATCGCCCTTAAACCCGATGATCCATTGATACAAGAGCAGCTGAAAAAACTCGATCAACGATTAAGACCGGCGCTGCAAACGAACGGTTTGTATTTCCAAGACAACGCTCATCGCACTTATTACAGTTTCAGCCCATCGGCGCAGTTTTCCTTGTCGGATGCTTTGTCATGGTCGGCGTTTTATAAGTATTTGGATTTTAATCAAACCATCACCAAAGCCGCCAGCGGTGCCGAGCAAGAGCCGCATTTTCAAGCGACCGGTCATCAATTAGGCGCTCAAGTTAATTATGAACTGGGGGCTAAGTCAGCGATTTCGGCTTCTGTAGGTGTGGTGGATTTTTCGGGCAACGCATCCAATGACGCCAGTAAAACCGGTTCAACCATGCCGCTGGGTTCGGTGGATGTCAGCAAGAGTTTTGGCGATAACGTCGATTTAGCCATAGGCGCCGATCACAGTTACGTCAATACGGCGGGGGCGATTATCAATGATTTGAGTTTTAACCGTGGTGAAGCGAAAGCCAAAATCAAGCTGATGGAGTCGTTGAGCTTCACTGCTAAAAATGCCTATTTTTATTATTCGGATGATAACCAGCGCAATCGCACCGAACTGCAATTGGATAGCAAATTTTGGAATGTTGCTGATTTTACGGTGGGCGCACAGTTTATCTATGACGATACGAAAAAAACCAATCTGCTGTTTTGGACACCCAATCAATACACCGCTTTTGCTGCGCCGATGACTTATCAAAAACAATGGAACGACACCATCAGCACCGAACTGAGCGTTGCGCCGGGCATGGGTAAAGAAGCCGATAAGGATTTCAAATTCCAGATTAACGGGACTGGCAAGCTGAATTTGAAACTGAATGATGATTTGAACCTTGATCTGACTTTAAACCGCTATCAAGCGGCGACTTATTCAAGCTTTAGTGCCTTTGCAGGGTTTTCGTTGCGGTTTTAAGTTTTTAAGCGATCAATCCATGTTCGATGGCGTACCGACTGCGCTTGAGGCATCGAATAAAGTTGCTATGAGTTTGGAGAGCCGTATTGGGCGGCAAACCAAACTCGAAAATTAGGGAACTTTTAAATCAACGGAGCAAGCGATGAAAAACTCAAATCTATTCCTAGCATTGCCTTTATGGAGTGCGGTCATTTTAACCCCCGTCTATGCTGATGAGGTTAAAGAGAAAACTAAAGACCTGTTAGAGTCGCAACAGGAAGCCAATAAAAAACAAGAAGAAGTCAGAGAAAAACAGACTGAATTAAATCAAGCTAATAAAAAAGTATCGGTCGAACGTGCTCAAGAGGCTAACAAGTCGATGCAGCAAGTGAGTCGATCTAGCAAGATTACCGGTGCTAAAGTCAAAAACACCGCCGGTGAAAATCTGGGTGACATCAAGGACTTGGTGATTGATCCTGTCAATGGTCAAGTCGTGTATGCAGTGGTTTCATTTGGCGGCGTCATGGGCTTGGGTGACAAGTTATTTGCGATTCCTTGGCGAGCATTGCATTGGACCACACCTAAAGATCATTACGTCTTGGATCTGGATAAAGACACTTTAAAAAATGCGCCCGGTTTTGATAAAAAACATTGGCCAGAAAACTCAGAAAAATGGGAAGAACAAAGCGAGGCATTAGGCCAGTTTTATCGCGTAAAACCTTAATTTTCAGGCTAACAACAACGCCCACGCTAGCTTAGCGTGGGCGTTTTTTTATGTGCATTTGGCCATGCAGTCGGTAGGCGCGAATAAGCACAGCGTTTCTGGCCTACGATTTTTTAAGTTGGTCGAAGTTTCGAACCCTAATCGACTACTGCCAGACGGGGTTTGTAACCCCGTCTGAATTGTTTTTGCTACTTTGGAAGTGATTTGAAACGTTACGTGCGGGGTTACAAACCCCGCCCTGCTTGAGTTATTCCTGCCTACGATTTTTTAGAATGCACTCGATTTGTTTGGCGATATTTTCCGGTGACAAGACGAAATCAATGCAACCGGTCGCGATTGCCGATTCCGGCATACTGGGCGCCATAGCGGTATCAAGCTTCTGGGCAATTGTGATACCACCCACGTCTTTAATCCCACAAAGCGCATCCGCACCGTCGCCATCATAGCCAGAGACAATCACAGCAATTAGCTGTCCGTCCCAGTGTTCAGTTAACGAGCGTAGGAATACCGTGATGACATCCGGCCAACCACGCGGTTTAGAGATGGGCTTTAAATGAAACTGTCCATCAGTGACGTGTAAATCGCGATTGGCTGGGATGATAAATACGTGGTTAGGTTGAATTGATAAGTTTTCGGTGATTAACAATCACGATAGCTACGCCGAGATTAGCCGGTAGATTTTCCAGTAAACGAATAAACGCATCAAGTCCACCCGCTGAACCACCGACACAAACAACGGGAAAATCTTTGCAGGAGGAAACTAGGGCTTTTGAGGGATTAACGCTTTCGACCATGCCCGCCTCTTTAAATTTCGACAAATCATGATTCTATAGCCCGCTAATTACCGATACTGTGCGTTGGGGAACCATGTGCTTATTCCTACCTACGATTTTTGCGTTCATGTTGGCGTGATTAACGACCTATGTTGGCCAATGTAAAGACCCAAGCTGTTCTTGACCTAAACCCCGTCTGCAATCTTTCCAGCCACTTAACAGTCATTTGAAACATTTAAACGACGGGATAAATTCACGTATCGCTTCTGTTTCATTTATCGACTCAACGGCAACTCTATCGAAATTTTAACTGTGTACCGCGAAAACCAACCCAAGGTTATAACTCACCGCCATCAACTTCGTCATTCCCGCGAAGGCGGGAATCTAGGTGATGGCTTCGACGTCTGGATTCCCGCCTTCGCGGGAATGACGGCAACATCCACGATTTATTACCTCAAGAAGCCAATTTGTAAACTAGCGACCTATGTTGGCCAATGTACAGACCCAAGCTGTTCTTTTGCTTAGACTTTCCAAGAAAATCACAATCAAGGAAACAACCATGACCACCAGTCCTAGACGACTAACCTTATCCGGCCTGTTGCTGTTATCTGCGCCTGTTGTTCAGGCTACGCCAGCCGATGATGCTTACATTACCGGTTATGCCGCTGCGACCTTAAAGCAACAACTAAAGCTGGATATACCGGCATTAACGGTAAAAGACGGGGTAATCAGCTTGCCAGCCGCAGATCTCAGCAGCGCCCAACGTTCAGAAGCGACACGGGTATTAACTGAAATTCACGGTGTTAATGGAGTGAAATTAGCGACTACCAGCGAACAACAAACTCAGGCTGATAGCTTAGTTGACGCTGATACAACTACCGTCACAACAGCCGACACCTTAATCTTACCGGTTGGCGTGTTACCGTCTGGGCATTTGTTCAAACCCTTATTGGCCGATCCGCGCTGGGCGCATTTTTCCGCTACTTACCGTAATTACCAAAGCAATAATTTCGATGGTCGCAACATCGCCTCGGTCAGCTTTGGTGAAACGATTCCGTTTTATCGCGGCAACTTTGGCCATTCGACCGCACAATGGGAAACTGGGGTTCAAGCCGGTGTGTTCAGCGATTTTAATCTTGACACTTCATCGTCTGATTTGCTGAATACCGACTTTATTGCCTCGCTCTACTCCAGTGTTCGCGCTGAGCAATTTTCTGTATTCGGTCGGGTTTATCACCAAAGCTCACATCTGGGCGATGAGTTTTTACTACGCAAGGCCAATACTCAATTTGAACGGGTTAATCTGAGTTATGAAGGCGTGGATTTGAAACTATCCTATGAATTGCCTTACGGGGTTCGGGTCTATGGCGGTGGTGGTGGCTTATTCCACAAGGAGCCAGCGGCGCTGAAAACTTGGTCAAGCCAATACGGTGTCGAATTTAGAAGCCCTTGGCGCTTAGAGCTGGCGGCGATGCGGCCAATTATTGCTGTCGATATTAAAAATTATGACCAAAATAATTGGAGTAGCGATATATCGGCCAGAGCCGGTGTTGAGTTTGATCATTCAAAATTCTTGGGTCGTAAATTGCAGTTGATGGTCGAATATTTCAACGGCTACACACCCAGCGGCCAGTTTTACAAAGATAAAGTTGAGTATGTTGGTTTAGGTGCTCATTATCAGAGGGTGTCCTAGATTTTGTGTAAACGGGATTTAAATTATCGGCTCACCATCCGATCCTCAAATTGAATAGTAAACCGATTTAGAGCGGCTTTCCAGTCACGCAATGGCATAGTCCATTTATTACTAATATTCATCAACGCCAGATAAAATAATTTCATAACAG
>CAIXED010000019.1 GCA_903918375.1 uncultured Pseudomonadota bacterium
CGTTGATGAATATTAGTAAGAAATGGACTATGCCATTGCGTGACTGGAAAGCCGCTCTAAATCGGTTTACTATTCAATTTGAGGATCGGATGGTGAGCCGATAATTTAAATCCCGTTTACACAAAATCTAGGACACCCTCTTAAAACGTGATATGCATGATATGGAACAACGTTTGATTATCCGATTAGGCGGCTTGATCGCACTTGCTATAGGGATAGTTGCGGCATTGGTTAAATTACTTTAGTGCTAAATAAAGTGAGACGCACCGCTCATCTTAGGTGCGCCTGTTCAAACCTAGTTTAAAGTTTACTATCCCGCCATTTCCGCCATTTTGCCCAAAAGAAAGCAAAGCCGGAAATAACCCCCATCACCGTTGCAAGATTGCCAAGCATCGGCGCGGCGGTAACCACTAGCGGTTCATCGGCTACACCAAGCCAAACTCCAACCGCGAACAAACCTTCAGGTTCGGCAAACGCGGCACCGGCAGCGGATAAACCGGCGAGGATGCCGGTGGTCATAGCAATGGTTTCTACTCGGTTGGCAACAGATTCGTGATTCATAGCGGTATATCGGTAATTAAAATGAAATTAAATAAATTTATCGCAATTGGCTATGTTTAATTCCATAACCAAAATAAATCGCAAAGCCTATCAACAGCCAAACCAGTAATCGAACCCAAGTATCTAACGGCAAACCCGCCATTAAACCTAAGCAAACTAAAATCCCAGCAATCGGTACAACTGGCACAGCCGGACATTTGAAATGTCTAGGTAATTCTGGATGACTGCTACGAAGCACTAAAACGCCGCCACAGACTAAGACAAAGGCGAATAAAGTACCGATGCTGACCAGTTCGCCGAGTTTTTCAATCGGCATAAATCCAGCTAATAAGGCAACCGCGAAACCCACCACAATGGTTGATAAATGTGGGGTTTGAAATTTGGGGTGAATTTTGGCGAATAAAGGCGGCAATAATCGGTCATTGGCCATGGCGTAGAAAATTCGACTTTGGCCCATGAGTAATACCAACATCACCGAGGTTAAACCAGCAATTGCCGCTAATTTGATAATCGGTGATAACCAGCTCATGCCGATGTGATCCACGGCCACAGCAATCGGTGCGGGGACGTTTAATTCGGTGTAGGAAATCACTCCCGTCAACACACCCGCCACTAAAATATAAAGCACAGTGCAGACAATCAAGGAGGCGATGATACCGATGGGTACGTCTCTTTTTGGATTAATCGCTTCTTGGGCAGCAGTGGAAACGGCATCAAAGCCAATATAGGCAAAGAAAATTACACCGGCACCAGTCAACACCCCACCAAAGCCAAACGGTGTGAAATTTGACCAGTTTTCAGTTTGGATATGTCCTGCGCCGGCAATTATAAACACCACAATGACCGCTAATTTAATCAACACCATCACAAAGTTAAAAATCGCCGATTGCCGAATACCGACTACTAATAAACCTGTCAGCAACAACACAATGATTACCGCCGGTAAATTGATAAAACCTTGCGCGGGGTCGGCAAGATAGGCGGTGGTCAGATAGCTGGGCAGATGGACGTCTATCGAATTAAGAAAACTGTTGAGATAACCTGCCCAACCGATAGCGACGGTACTACTGGCAAGGGCGTATTCTAAAATCAAATCCCAGCCGATAATCCAAGCCATTAATTCGCCCATGGTGGCGTAAGCATAGCTGTAGGCACTACCAGAAACTGGAATCATCGCTGCCAACTCGCTGTAGCACAAAGCGGCCAAGGCACAGGCTATGCCGGCAAAGACAAACGACAACACAATCGCTGGCCCTGCGTATTTGGCAGCGGCTATACCGGTTAAAACAAAAATCCCCGCACCAATAATCGCACCAACACCAAGAATGGTCAGGTCTTTGGCGGTTAATGTGCGTTTTAAGCCGTTTTCGGCGTTGGTCAGTGCTGCAACAGATTTTCGTTTTAGCAGTTGTTGGCTGAATGACATTATTTTTTTTCCTCCGTGAATTAATGAAGTTCGGGCAAGTTTTTTGCACCATCAAATTTAGTACGGGTCAGTATTGCATTGCTAAATTTAGCATCGTGTAAGCGCGCTTGAGAAAAATCAGCGTCAGTTAAATCGGCACCGCTTAAATCGGCACCATCCATATCGGCTGAATATAAATTAGCCTGTTGCAGATTCGCGTTGTTCAGTTTGGCGTGTTTAAGCATGGCGCGGCCGAGCTTGGCGTGACTGAAATTAACACCGGTTAAATTGGCACCTTTCAAACTGGCTCGCATTAAGCCCATTGATTGATTTTTCATGTCCGCCGCCCAATCAACATTGCTTAAGTTGGCACGACTGAGATTAGCACCATCCATAATCGCTACCACCCGACTGCCACTCATATCAGTATCGCTAAGGTCGGCGTGCATTAGGCTGACGCCAAAAATACTGGTATTAGCTAGATTTGCGCCACTGAGTTTGATGTTGGTCATAACGGTTAAATCTAAGGTCAGACCAAACAAATTGCTGCGGCTTAGATTAGCGCGGCGTAAGTCGGCACCCCATAAGTCGGCATTGCGAAAATCGAGGCCGGATAAATCAAGATCAGTTAAGTCTTTGCGGCGTAAATCAGCGGGATGTTGCTTATCGGCTTTGCTGAGTAGTTGTTCGACTTGGCTACGGCTTAATTCAGCAGCATCAATGGCGGCTGAAGCGAATGCCAAGCTAAACAATACAAGTGAGGTTTGTAAAAATTGCTTCATAAAATCTCCTGAGAAATTATTTTGTGACGAGTGTTCGCCAAGCGTTGAACTGAGGTTGTTTGAGTAACTGTATGACCAATTCACAGGCGGTTTTGAAATAGTGAGCGGTTAACTCGCTTAAACCAGTACCTAGTTCAAATTGCTGAGCTTGAATGGTTAACAAAAAGCTGGCGGGTGGCGATTGTTTGGTGATGGTTTTATAAACATCCAACACAGCTGCGGGGCTGATAGCGTGGGTGCTGTAGCTGTTGTCTTTAGCGGGCTGCAGTTCGCTAAAACTGAAACCAGTTTTACAAGCCACTGAGGCGTCAATAAACAAAACCAATTGCCGATGTTGCATATCCAATGCGTGTTCGATTTGTAGTTGAAAATCGGTGATGAGTTCGATTTGAGTGGGGTCGATTTGTTCGGCTATCGCTTCCAGTAACAAAGGCCCAACCGCATCATCACCACGACTAGGATTGCCGTAGCCTAGTAATAATATCGGTTGGATCATGCCGATTCGCGAACAAACTCGCCGTTGCTGTGTCGGGTTAATTGGTCAACAAGCTGGCCTTCTGCATCGATTAACTCTAGCTGTAATGGCATTTTACCAACGGCGTGAGTGGCGCAGGATAAACAAGGATCGTAAGCACGAATCGCTACTTCAATATTGTTTAATAAAGGCTCGGTTAATTCGTGGCCTGATAAATATTCGGCAGCAACCTGGCGGACTGATTCGTTCATCGCGGTGTTGTTGCTAGTCGTGGATACGATTAAGTTGGCTTTGGTGACTATGTCGTTTTCATCTACTTGGTAATGATGGAACAAAGTCCCGCGCGGGGCTTCGATAACGCCAATGCCTTCGTAGCGTTTTTCGCCTTGGGCAACCAGGTCATTACTCAGTAAATCAGGATCGTAGAGCAAGGTTTTGATGCTTTCGGCACAATGCAAAGCTTCGATTAATCGCGCCCAATGGAAAGCTAGGGTGCTGTGAACCATTGCTTCATCGCTGTGTTGTTTAAATTGTATACGAGCAATTTCGGCAAGCGGTGTGTCAATAAAATCACAGTTGTTGACTCGCGCTAATGGCCCGACTCGATACCAACCGTTTTGTTTGCCGAAAGCGGTTAGGTAAGGGAATTTCATGTAACTCCATGAGCGGACTTCTTCATGGATAATGGCGTTGTAGTCGCAATAATCGAAGTGATCTAGCAAGGTTTCGCCGTGCTGATTTTTGGCGCGAATACCACCGTGGTAAAGCTCTAATGCGCCATTGGGTTTAACTAAACCGAGATAATTACTGCGGATAGTGGCAAATTGGTCGTAAAACGGCAGATTTGAAGTATGTACTTTCTTGATTAAATCGACTGCAGCTTGTGACCATGTGATGATTTGGTCAATGTCTTCTAACAAGTAATCGCGTTCTTGTTTACTGAGTGGTTTGTTCATGCCGCCAGGTAAAGCCGCGGTGCCGTGGACACGTTTACCGGACACCATACGAATCACTTCTTGTCCGTATTTGCGGAGTTTGACACCTTGCAAACCGATTTCGGGATAGTTTTCTAAGACAGCAACAATCGATCGTTTGCTAATTTCGCTTTCAAATCCGAACAGTAAATCAGGACTGGAGAGATGGAAAAAATGTAAGGCGTGAGATTGTAAGACTTGGCCGAAATGTAGCAACCGCCGGAGTTTATCGGCAGCAGGGGGTAAATTATCAGTATCAATTCCGACTAATTGGTCAATGGCTTTGGCGGCGGCTAAATGGTGGCTGACTGGGCAAATGCCGCATAGTCGCTGAACTAAAACGGGTAATTCCCAATAGGGTCGGCCTTGAATGAATTTCTCAAAGCCTCGGAATTCGACAATATGTAATCGAGCTTGTTGGACTTTATTATTCTCATCTAGCAATAGAGTAACTTTGCCGTGGCCTTCAACTCGAGAAACAGGATCGATTACTACCCTTTTTAAATTACTTGGATTTTGTGCGGTTTCAAGATGATCGTACATAAAAGCCTCTTTGACTGATGAGTCTATTTGTCAAAACTCAGCATAATTTATTGGGCTTATACTACCGCAAATAGAGGTCGATTAATCATCATTTAGCCCTTTGGTGTTTTTCAGTGAAAAAGTTATAGGCAAAAAAAAGCCCGCCTATTGCTAGGAGGGCTTTTTTGATATAAGAACTTGGCGATGACCTACTTTCACATGGCAACCTGCCACACTATCATCGGCGCAAAGCGGTTTCACTTCCGAGTTCGGGATGGGATCGGGTGGTTCACGCTCGCTATGTTCACCAAGCAAACTGGTTTGGCTGTTGTTGCAGC
>CAIXED010000020.1 GCA_903918375.1 uncultured Pseudomonadota bacterium
CATCGTGATTAAATCACCAGGCGGTGGTTCTAATCTGGCCGGTGAAAATGTTTTGATTGGTAACTTTGCTCTGTTCGGTGCTTCCGGCGGTAAAACCTTCATCAACGGTGAAGCCGGTGACCGTTTCGCAGTGCGTAACTCCGGTGCCATGGCAGTCGTCGAAGGCGTCGGTGATTTCGCTTGCGAATACATGATTAACGGTGCTGTGTTGAACTTGGGCGGCTTTGGTAAAGGCTATTGCACCGGTATGTCGGGCGGTAATGCTTATCAATATGACCCTGAAAATCGCTTACCAGCCTTGTATGACGATACTTCTGTCAGCATTCACAGCTTGACCGATGGCACTGATGTCGCTGCCAGCCATGAACAATTCATTTTGTACATGCTTGAGCAACACATTGAATACACCGGTTCTGAAAAAGCCAAAGCGTTGTTGGCAAATTGGGCAACTGAACGTCAACACTTCAAATTTGCCTTACCGTTGTGGTTGAACAGAACTCAAACTGCCGAATTCCTCAGCAAATCGATGGATCGTAAAGCCATGATTGAAGAGTTATCGGTCGAGTTTGCGCAACAACAAATTCAGTTAATCAAACAGGCTTATAAAACCAATACGCCGTTATTTGCCGGTGCAATCCCTGCTTATGGCGAAACCGATGCTGATTTGACCTTAAAACTGATTAACAGCTACGCGGTCATCGACAAGGCCCAACAAATCGCTAAAGATCAATTAAGCAAAGCTGGCCAAAGCTTAAGCCAAGCATTGATTGATAAACAGGCGTACAAATTGGTAATGGAAAGACCACGCAAGCTGCAAGATGCGTTGGTGAAAAACATCCGTGAAGCCTACAGCCAATACGATGACAGCCAATTGGCGGCATTGATGGCGGCTAAACGCTTGCAAGATTACAAAACCACTCTGATGTTGCGCGATGTTCAAAGCATTTATTCAATCGGCTCAACCGCTTGGATTATTGAACAAGACCACATCAACCGCCAAGCATTAGCTGGTTTACCTTCTGTCGATAAAAACCTTGCCAGCTTAGAAAGCTTGGCAATCGTTAAAGACATGCTAGAAGACCAATCAGCTTAATTAAACGGCTAACGCTGGGATGATTGTTCATCCCAGCCCAAGGACATTTAAAGTGACCGGGGCCGATAAAACGGCCAAAAAATGGTAATGACATGAAAGCACCTTTTATCCCAGAAAACGCACCTTACAGTGACACTCAACGCGCATGGCTTGGCGGTTTTTTCGCAGGAATGCACAGCCACATGCTACAAAGCGCTGGCAGTGTTGACCAAAGCAACGCCCGCACTTTGCACATCCTCTACGGTAGCCAAACCGGTAATTCCGAATCGCTGTCACACGATGTCGCTAACAGCGCTAAAAGCCACGGTTTATTACCGATGGTTAAAAGCATGGATGAAGTGGATGTCGCGCAATTAGCGAAAATGGACTATCTGTTGATTATTACCAGCACTTACGGCGAAGGCGCGATGCCTGACAACGCTGAAATGCTTTGGGAAGCCGCCAACAGCGATGCCGCGCCAAGACTGGAAAACGTCAATTATTCGGTATTAGCTTTGGGTGACACCAGCTACGACTTGTTCTGCCAAGCCGGTATCGACTGGGATCAGCGTTTAGAAGCCTTAGGCGCTAAACGCATTTTCGACCGCGTTGATTGCGATGTTGATTTTGAAGCCGCGGCTGAAGAATGGATTAGTGAAGTGGTGCCTTTGATGGCAGAAGGCGCTAGCACGGTTGCTGTGGTTGATACTGCACCACAAGCCAGCAAATCAGCTTATAACCGCAAAAACCCATTCCCTGCCAAGATGAGCGTTAATCGTATCGTCACTGCCTTGGATTCATCCAAAGAAACGCGTCATTACGAAATTTCGATTTCCGGCTCTGATTTAAGCTACGAAGCGGGCGATGCTTTATGCGTGATTCCAAGCAACTGCCCAGAATTAGTCGCTAACATCATCAAAGCCTTAGGCTGCACCGGTAGCGAACAAGAACCGGTTGCTGGCGAATTGATCAGCTTAAGCGATGCTTTGCAAAGTCATTTTGAAATTAAATTGCCAAGCAAAGAACTAGTTGAAGAAATTGCCAAACGTTCTGGCGATCAAGAACTGAATAACATTTTGTCATCTGGCGATAAAGACCAATTATCAAACTACCTTTGGGGTCGTGATACTTTGGATTTATTTTTGCAATTCCCTAATGCTGAGTTTTCAGCCGCAGAATTTATTGCTCTGTTAAAACCATTGCAACACCGCGCCTACTCGATCTCATCCAGCGGCAAAGCCCACCCAGACACCGTGCATTTAACCGTCGCCAGCGTTCGCTACGATGCACACGGTCGCAACCACAAAGGGGTTTGCTCAACTTATTTGGCTGATTTGGTGGGTGAAGAAACCGATGTTCGGGTGTTCTTTACACCCAACAATAACTTCCGCGTTCCTAACGACGACAGCTTGCCAATGATTATGGTTGGCCCTGGCACAGGTATCGCGCCATTCCGTGCTTTCTTGCAAGAACGTGAATTCCGCAAAGCCAACGGCAAAAACTGGTTATTCTTCGGCGACCGCAACGCCAGCACCGATTTCATCTATCGCGAAGAAATCGAAGCCATGCAAAGCAGCGGCTTATTAACCCGTTTAGATTTAGCCTTCTCACGCGACCAAGAAGAAAAAATCTACGTTCAAGACCGCATGAAACAAAGCGGCGCTGAATTATGGGCTTGGCTGGAACAAGGCGGCTACTTCTTCGTTTGTGGTGACGCTTACCGCATGGCGAAAGACGTTGATAAAGCCTTGCATGAAGTGATTCAACAACACGGTAACAAAACTTTGTTGGAAGCAGTTGATTACGTCAATCAACTGAAAAAAGATAAACGTTATGTGAGAGATGTTTATTAAGAAGCTTGGCATTCATTTTGGAAGGACTTAAAACCCCTTCCAAACCTTGTATATTCGTCAGTAATATTTGAAACATTACTATAAATGAAAAATAAAAGCGCTGATGGACTGAGAGGCGTTGCTGCATTTAATGTTGCTATTCATCATTTTGTGGCGGCGTTTTTACCGATGATGTTACATAACAATTATCCATCGGTATTTACTGAAAACAAACAGCCAAGCACTGTTTTTGAACTATTAACATCGCCATTTTTTACGCTTATCTATAATGGACACTTTGCTGTTTTAATATTTTTTGTTTTGTCTGGATATGTTCTCAGCCTACCTTATTACATGGAAAATAATAAGGCAAAACACACCCTCAGCAAAAGACTGCTAGGTAGATACTTAAGATTAAACATCCCAATTGCTGCGGCTATTTTTTTATCTTTTTTATTCTACAAATCAGGATTTTATTTCAATATACAAGCCGCTGAAATATCTGGCTCAAAAAACTGGCTTCAAAACTTCTATCCGCAAGGAATATCTCCCTTAACTACCATAAAAGAAGCGCTATATAATTCAATACTTTTTGGAAAAGAGCTGCTTGTCCCACCACTGTGGTCGCTGCACATTGAGTTTGTAGGTTCGGTTTATGTCTTACTGTTGTATATCTTAAAGCCAAAAAATAGCACCTTAACCCCAATGTTAATAGTGTTTATTTTAATTTATGCTAACAATCAACAAGATTCAATTTACTACTTTGCTATTTTTTTCGGTTCATTATTAAGCAAAATTGAAAAATCTATAAAATTTAGAGTTGTATTTCTTATTCTTGGGATTTATTTTGGTGGATTTCAGTTTGAATCAATAATGTATGATTTCCTACCCAGCCTGAATTTTATGGGTGTTGATTTGTGGGAAAAGAAAAATTTCTACAATTGTATTGGTGCAGTATTAATAACAACTGCAGTAATACAGGGCTTTGGGTCGGTATTTTTTGAGAGCCGAGTGACACAGTTTTTAGGAAGAATTTCTTTTTCGATTTATCTTCTTCATTTTATTGTTCTATGCTCTTTTTCATCTTTTTTCTATATTCATTTACCAAAAAATAGTTTATTTATAACTGCTAATTTTATTATCTATATTTTTATTTGTTTTCTATTTTCAATTATTTTTGAGCGATTTATTGATAAAAGCTCCATACGCATTTCCCATGACTTTTCATCTAAAATTTTTAGCTTGATCAAAATAGAAAATAAATAAAAACAAGATATTAACAATATTAATTCGCTCAAAAAGCGAATACCACTCACTGAATCATATTTTTAACCACAGCAATCGAATTCAGTTGTTTTAAACCAACAATTCCCAGCCACAACCCTCGCCAAATGTTTTATCATGGGGCTTAAGCCGTTTAAGCCACAGCCAAAATCACAATGAACAACATGCAACAAAACCCAGCCAAAAGCACCGTTTCACCTGTTTTTCTGTTTGCCAGTACCTTATTTATAAGCGCGACATTGATGTTCGTTTTGCAACCGATGTTCGGCAAAATCTTGTTGCCGTTATTGGGTGGTACGCCGGCGGTTTGGAATACTTGCATGGTGTTTTACCAAACATTACTGTTTCTGGGCTATCTATACGCACATCGTTTAAGCACACATAGCAATCACCAGCGACAAATTCAGATTCACACCGCTTTGCTGATTTTCAGCTTCATTGCTTTACCGGTTGGTTTATCGGACAACATTAATCCACCGACTGACAGCAATCCGACACTGTGGCTAATCTGGACTTTGTTCGTTGCGATTGGTGTACCGTTTTTTGTCGTATCGACCACTGCACCTTTGTTGCAAAAATGGTTTTCGCAATGCGGTCATGCCAGCAGTCACGATCCCTACTATTTATATGCAGCCAGTAACGCTGGCAGCTTGTTAGCTTTATTGAGTTATCCATTTTTAATTGAACCGAACATTGGCCTTGCCAGCCAGCGCTTGCTTTGGAGCTTTGCTTATGGCGGTTTGTGCTTGCTGATTATCGGCTGTGCGGTGTTGATGTGGAAAACCCATGCTAATAATCAAAATGATGTTGCTGAAATTGAATCAGATGATGCGGAACCCCTCAGCACAAAACAACAATTACATTGGTTGGCCTTGGCATTTGTGCCATCCAGTTTATTACTGGGCTTAACCCAATTCATTAGCACCGACATTGCTTCAGTACCTTTGTTGTGGATCGTGCCGCTGACGATTTATTTACTGACTTTCATCTTAGTGTTTTCAAAATGGGCTGACCGGATTCATCCAGCAATGATTGCCGTTCAACCAGCCTTATTGACGGTGTTTATCGCTTATTCATTCATCAACCCTGCAGTATTGCCGTTTTGGTTGGATTTGATTTTGCATTGCTTGGCGTTTTTTATCGCGGTGATGGTTTGCCACGGCGAACTGGCGCGCAATCGCCCTGCAACTCGGCATTTGACCCAGTTTTATTTAATTATGTCGTTTGGCGGCATGTTGGGTGGTTTGTTCAATACCTTCGTCGCACCGTTTGTATTCAATGCGGTTTACGAATATCCAATCATGATCGTCGCTGCTTTGTTATTAAGACCGGACTTTTTTAAGGGTCAATGGTGGCTACAAAGCATCTTCCCCGTTGCCGTGTTTGTCGCTGGTTTAACGGTTTTTTTCGGCAGCGATCAGTTATTTGATTATTTTGATTTAATCGGTGGTGCGCTGATTTTATTAGCCGGTTTAACTTATTCATTCAGAAAAAGCCCGTTGGCAATTGGCTTATTAACCGCGGTGATTTTGATTTTCACCATTAGCTTGCACAACATGGCGTCTAGCACTTTGTATCAAGAACGCAGCTTTTTTGGCGTGCTTTCAGTGCGTGATACCGTGATTGCTGACGAGAATCAACGTCCTGAAACTGTCCGCGAGCTATATCACGGCACCACCAAACACGGTGCAGAACGCTTAACAGCCGCCAATATCACCACCCCACTCACCTACTACAGTCGCCCTGGTCCGATTGGTCAGCTATTCAACGAATTTGATGGCGAAAATCAAAATTGGGTCATCGGTGCGGTGGGTTTGGGTGCGGGTGCTTTGGCTTGCTACAGCAAAGACAACCAACATTGGCACTTTTTTGAAATTGACCCTTTAGTGGTGCAAGTTGCGAAAAATCCTAACTGGTTCAATTACCTAAATCGTTGTAACAAAAAAGCCGAAATGATCGTCGGTGATGCTCGATTATCATTAGCCAAAGAAGACGATGGTAGTTTCGATTTATTGATTATGGATGCTTTCAGCTCCGATGCTGTCCCTACCCATTTGCTGACTCGCGAAGCCTTAGAGTTATACCTAAGAAAATTAAACGACAACGGTTTGCTGGCTTTTCACATTACTAACCGCCATTTAGCAATCAAAAATGTCTTAGCTGACCATGTCAACACCATGCACTTGGCGGCTTTGTTACAAGAATTTAAACCAGAAACAGAACAGCCTTTAGTGGTAGCAACCGATTGGGTGGTGATTAGCAAAAACCCAGAACGTCTACAACGTTTACAACAAAGTCGTTTAGGTCATTGGCAAAAACTACCGCTAACCTTTGGTTTACATCCGTGGACTGATGATTTCACCCATATTATTGGCATTTGGAAATAGGAACTGCTATGCAAATTACGGAACTGGCTCGATTATGCGATGCACAAATTCAAGGTGGAAACGCTGACATTGATATTCAATCAGCGGCTGACATCATGTCGGCACAAGCTCAGCAAGTCACAGTATTAAGTGATGGTAAATACAAAAAATATCTCAAAGACAGCCAAGCAGCAGCTTGTTTTATTGCGGAAGCGCTGATTGATGGCGAAATTCCTGAGCAATTAACCTTGCTAGTTTGCAAAGACCCTGAAATCAGCTTTCTAAATGCCGTCAAACTGTTACACCCTGAACCGCAATTAATCCGCTCAATTTCCTCACAAGCGGCAATTGAAGCCAGTGCCAAAATTGGCAACGATGTTCATATCGCTGCGTTTGCCAGCATCGGCCAACACAGCGTTATCGGTGACGGTAGCACGATTCATGCGGGTGCCAGAATTGGTAATAACGTCCAGCTCGGCAAAAACTGCCTGATTCACCCGAATGCGGTGATTTATGACAACAGCATTTTGGGCGACAACGTGATTATCCATGCCGGTGCAATTATTGCAGCCGACGGCTTTGGCTATAAATTCCGCAACAACCAACACATTAAAGTGCCGCATGTTGGTAATGTTGAAATCGCTGACAATGTCGAAATCGGTGCCAATACTTGTATCGACCGTGGCGCATTAGGCGCAACCAAAATTGGCGCAGGTAGCAAAATCGACAATTTGGTTCAGCTTGGTCATAACAATGTCGTCGGTCGCAATGTGATTATTTGCGGCCAATCTGGCATTTCCGGCTCTTGTACGATTGAAGACGGTGCAATTTTGGCCGGTAGTTCTGGGGTTGCTGACCATGTAAAAATTGGTACTCGGGCGGTAGTCATGGCGCGTAGCGGTATCTCACAAGATGTTGCGGCTGGCACTCAAGTATTTGGTAGCCCTGCAAAAGATCGCAAAGTAGCGTGGAAAGAATTGGCGGCACTCAGCAAATTACCTGAGTTATTACAAAAGTTTAAAAAGTTGGAAAGCCGAGTTGAAGACTTGGAAAAATAAGGCTATTTAATACCTTATGTTACGCAGCCCTAAGAATCTAACCATCAAAGCCCAGCGAGTAAGCTTCAATAGCATTGACTTGGTTATTATTGTTAGCTTCGTCATTCCCGCGAAGGCGGGAATCTAGGTGACGGACTTCGATATCTGGATTCCCGCCTTCGCGGGAATGACGGCAACATCAGAGAATGACTAAAAATCTCTGCGCAACATCAGTTAATACGTTTAAACTGTGTGATATAGCACAATAAAAACAAATTGTTATGTCATATAACACAGTTTAATTAATTCCCCCATTGCCGCTTTAAAAACCGCTATCATTCGCGAAATTTTTGTCTTTTTAAGTATCCATGAAAACTGTAAACCCTATTCTGCTGATCTTAGCTGGTTTAGCACTTAACGCTTGTAGCCACGATTCCATCAAACCCGCTGACACTCAAGCGATCAATCCAAGCTCGGCTGTTGATTTAAAAACCTTGTGCAAAGATGCCAAGCATTTGCCAACTATTGGTTGCTCGGACACAGTCACCGCCAACTTCGATAGCCAAGGCAAACTATGGGTAGTTTGGGTCAATGACGGTCATATTTACCTACAATCCTCCAGCGACCAAGGCGAACATTTTTCACAAACGGTTCAGGTTAATGCCGAAGCTGAATCGATTGCCGCTCACGGCGAATACCGCCCGAAAATCAAACTCGATAGCAAAGGTGCAATTTACTTAACTTGGACCCAAAATCTGGAAAAACGTCATACCGGCAATATTCGTTTTAGTCGCTCATTGGATGGCGGAAAAAGTTTCTCTAAACCAATTACCGTTAATGACAATTTAGACATTATCGGCCACCGTTTTGACGCTTTGGAAGTCGGCAAAAACGGCGAGATTTTTATCGCATGGTTAGACTCTCGGGAAAAAGAAGCGGCAAAAGCTAAAAAACAAGAATTCTTAGGCACTGCGGTTTATTACACTTGGTCAGATAATGGTGGACTAAGCTTTTATCCCAACAAACCATTGGCTCCACACAGCTGCGAATGTTGCCGATTAGGGATTGCGATTGATAACGACAATCTACCTGTCGTACTTTGGCGTCATGTCTTTGAAGGCCAAATCCGCGATCAAGCTTTAGTTAAATTCAAAGACTGGAATACGCCAGGCCCTGTTCAGCGCGCCAGCCAAGACAACTGGAAAATCGAAGCCTGCCCCCATCACGGGCCAGCCCTATCGATTGCCGACGATGGCACTTATCACTCGGTTTGGTTTAGCGGTGCTGCCGATCACCAAGGCTTGTTCTATGGCTATTCAAATGACCAAGGTAAAAGCTTTTCAGCGGCTTATCCATTTGGCAACCAAGGTGCAAAACATCCTAGCGTGATGGCTATTGGTCACAATGTAGCGATTATCTGGTCTGAATTTGACGGCAAAAACAATTTACTGAAATTAATTCAATCCAACGATAGCGGTAAAACTTGGTCAACCGCAAAAACCGTTACTAGCACCAGCGAAAGCGCTGACGATGGTTTTCTAATCAGCGATGGTGATAATCTGTATTTGTCATGGCAAACCGGTCAAGGCTATCAATTCAAAGCGTTGGATGATTTGTAATCATTAAAAACAGTTCCCAAAACAACCATCGGCTGTTTTGGGAATCTAACAGTCAATCAAAACCTTTTTTAACCTTCTACGCATTTATCAATTTGCAAGGGAAACGCTGTGCACGACCGCCCTATTTCCGGCAACCCAATATCATCAGCTAACAATAGCTCAACATTGATCGCGCAATTATTCGGCGAAGAAAAGCCCAGCAGTATGGTCAGCTTATTGACGATATTAGTGGTATTAATCCACGTCTATGCCTTGATGTGGTTTTTTGCGCCCGAAGAAAAAATCACCCCAGCTCAAGCCTTGCAGATGGAAGTTTCGATGGTCACCATTTCGGCACCCAAACCACAAGTTGCGCCACCCAAACCGGTTGAACCACCGAAAAAACCTTTACCGAAACCAATCACTAAAAAAGCGCCACCGATTGTTCAAAAATCACCTGATTTCGCGCCTGTTGAGCCAGTCAGTGCGCCACAACCAACACCACCTGCCGCCGCTTCACCAGCCCCTGCGACACCAACTCCCGTGGTTGAACATTTTACTGAGGCCAATTTCAACGCAAGTTATTTATCTAATCCAAAACCAGATTATCCATCGATCGCTAAAAGTCGCGGCTGGACCGGCACAGTGAAATTAAGAGTGCAAGTATCGCCAGAAGGTACTGCAAATTCAGTAGAGGTTGAAAACAGCAGCGGTCATGAAATGTTGGATGAAGCTGCGATTGATGTAGTTAAGAAATGGAAATTTATCCCCGCTAAAAAAGGCGAAACTGCAGTAGCCAGTGCCGTGATTGTACCGATAGTGTTTAGTTTGAAAAATTAACGCGGTTGGCATTATGGCGAAGGGTGGATTTTATGCACCCTTCGCAAAACTACCAATAAATACTTATTAAAAAAATCAGGAGATTTAAATGCCTCATCACATAGACCCCAACATCATCATTGATGCCACTCTCTACACTTTGCTTGGTTTTTCTGTCATTACTTGGGTTTTGATTCTGTTTAAAATCTGGCAATTCGCTAAAACCGGTTACTACAACAAACAATATAGCGCTGCTTTTTGGGATGCCGCTGATCTTAAGGCCGCAGAGAACTTGTCCGAAGAAGTTACAAAAGGCGCAAAAGCCAGAGTTGCTCAAGTCGGTTTTGAATGGTTAGCGCAATTACGCCGCTCCGAAAAATCCAGCAGCCTTAAGTTTCGTGGTCAACCATTGGATTTGCTGGAACAAACCCTACGCAAACAAACTCAGCAAGAACAAAATCACATGGAAATCGGTTTAACCATGCTCGCCAGCATCGGTAGCACCGCACCTTTCGTCGGTTTGTTCGGTACAGTTTTAGGCATCATGCATGCTATGCACCAAATCAGCGCTAGCGGTTCATCAAGTTTAGAAGTCGTAGCCGGCCCTATCGGTGACGCTTTGATTGCCACTGCGATTGGTATTGCCGTTGCTGTTCCAGCAGTTTTGGCTTACAACTTTTTCATCCGCCGCGCTAAACAACACAAAGCCTCATTGGAACACTTTGTAGACGGCTTTTTACACATTGCTTTCAGCGACAAAGCCTAAGGAGAATCGAAATGGGTTTTAAAACTAATTCAGATGACGATGATGCCGTTAGCGAAATTAACGTTACGCCTTTAGTAGACGTGATGTTGGTACTGGTGATTATTTTGCTGGTTACCGCACCGCTCATGACCCAATCGGTGAATGTCGCGTTACCAAAAACCGCCTCGACGACACCAGACACGCAAAAGCAACCCTTGCAATTAGGCGTCGATAGTAAAGGTATGATTTCCTTGAATAAAACACCTATCGAAAACTTGGATGCTTTGGATGTTCGTTTGCGAAACGAATTGGCTCAGAATCCTGAAGTGGTGATTCATGTTTGGGCTGACCAAGAGGTTAACTATGGTAAAGTCGCGGAAGTGATGGCCACGGTACAACACGCGGGAATTTCCAAGATGGCGTTTGTAACAATGGAAAAGTAATACTAGCAATCATTTTAGTCGGGTTAGCTTTAGCCTAACCCGACACACTTACTCTCGAATCAACAAAAAGCACACGCATGAAGCAAGCAAATGATTCACCGAAATCCTCAAAAAACTGGCTCGCTAAATGGCCATGGTTAATTGTCGCAACCGCCGTGACAGCTGGCGGTGCTTATTGGGGATTACACGATAGCGCTGATTCAAAACCGCGCGAAGGCAAATTCAAAGGTTTTAAAGGTGAAAAAGGCGAAAACCCAATCGTCACAGTCGCCATTGCTAACAGCCAGCAAGGTGATATGCCGATTTATCTCAACGGCTTAGGCACAGTCACCGCTTTGCATACCGTCACTGTCCGTTCTCGGGTTGACGGCGAATTAGTCAAAGTCGCGTTCACCGAAGGCCAATTGGTCAAACAAGGCGATTTACTAGCCGAAATCGACCCTCGCCCCTATCAAGTGCAATTGCAACAAGCGCAAGGCCAGTTAATGCGCGACGAGGCGTTGTTGAAAAACGCCCAAATCGATGCTTCTCGCTACCAAACCCTGCTAGAACAAGATTCGATTGCGCCCCAACAAACCGCCACCCAAGCAGCTTTGGTTAAACAATATCAAGGTACGGTGGAAATTGATCGGGCTTTAGTGGATAACGCCAAATTACAACTCAGCTATGCTCACGTCACCGCCCCAGTTTCAGGTCGTATTGGTTTAAGGCTGGTTGACCAAGGCAATATGATTCATAGCAACGATGCTAATGGTTTAGCCGTGATTACCCAACTGCAACCGATTAGCGTGGTGTTTACCTTACCGGAAGATCAAATCCCCGCTGTCATGCAACGCTGGCATCGCGATAACAATATTGGCGTCGAAGCTTACGACCGCGCTGGCAACACTAAACTGTCTGACGGCAAATTACTGGCGGTTGATAACCAAATCGACACCACAACCGGCACTCTAAAACTGAAAGCCCAGTTTGATAACCAAGAACGTACTTTATTCTCCAACCAGTTCGTCAATATCAAAATGAAGCTGGACACCTTACAAGGGGTGATTCTGGCACCGAACGCAGCGATTCAACACGGGGCTAATGGCGCTTTTGTTTATGTGGTCAAAGACGATCAAACCATTACCGTCAAAGCGATTAAAACCGCTGCCAGCGATGGCAATAACACCGTGATTAGCGAAGGTTTAAGCGTTGATGAAAAATTGGTGATTGATGGTGCGGATAAATTGCGTGAAGGCAGCCAGGTCAATATTGCCGGCCAAACCCCGCCAGCCAATCCTGACAATGCCAATCCCGAAAACAAACGTCGCCGCCCTCGCTAGTTATGGCCGATACCATCAATAACAACCCGCGTTTCAACCCTTCCAGCCATTTTATCCAACGCCCAGTCGCCACCACTTTGTTAATGGTGGCCTTATTGCTGGCGGGTATTTTGGCTTATAGGCTGTTACCTATCTCGGCGCTACCACAAGTTGACTATCCCACCATCCAAGTCACCACCCTTTACCCCGGTGCCAGCCCCGAGGTCATGACCTCAGCGATCACCGCGCCTTTAGAACGCCAATTCGGACAAATGCCGGGCTTGAAACAAATGTCATCGACCAGCTCCGGCGGCGCTTCGGTGATTACTTTGCAGTTCAATCTCAAGCTGAATTTGGATATTGCCGAGCAAACCGTGCAAGCATCGATTAACGCTGCTAACAATTTTTTGCCCAATGATTTACCCATGCCGCCGATTTACAACAAGGTCAATCCCGCCGATGCGCCGATTCTGACCTTGGCGGTGAGTTCCAACAGCTTGCCACTGTCAAAAGTTGAAGATTTAGTCGATACCCGCCTCGCACAAAAAATCGCCCAATTACCTGGGGTTGGTTTGGTTAGCATCAGCGGTGGCCAGCGGCCAGCGGTGCGGATTCAAGCCAATCACCAAGCCCTCGCGGCTTACGGTTTAAGTCTGGAAGATTTACGTTTAGCCATCGCCGCCGCCAACGTCAATCAACCCAAAGGCATGTTTGATGGGCCATTAAAATCGGCGATTATCGACAATAACGATCAACTACGCTCCGCAGCTGAATACCGCGATTTAATAGTCGCCTATCGCAACGGCTCACCGGTGCGTTTAGGCGAAGTTGCCAACGCCGTCGATGCACCGGAAAACGTCAAACTAGCGGCTTGGGCTAATCAAACCGCTGCGGTCATCGTCAACATCCAGCGCCAACCCGGTGCCAACGTGATTGAAGTAGTAGATAGGATTAAAAACCTGTTACCACAATTAAAATCTGCCCTACCGTTATCAGTTGAAGTGCTGCCATTAAGTGACCGTACCGTTACCATTCGCGCCTCGGTGCATGATGTGCAGTTTGAATTGATGTTAGCGGTGGCTTTAGTGGTGATGGTGATTTTCCTGTTTTTACGCAATCTCCCCGCCACCATTATTCCTGGCATCGCCGTGCCGTTGTCGTTGATCGCGACTTTCGCGGTGATGTATCTGGCTGAATTCAGCATCAACAATCTAACCCTAATGGCTTTAACCATCGCCAGCGGTTTTGTGGTCGATGATGCGATTGTGGTGATTGAAAATATTTCCCGCTATATCGAACGCGGCGAATCGGCTTATAAAGCTGCTTTGAAAGGCTCCGAGCAAATTGGCTTTACCATTATTTCCCTGACTTTTTCGCTGGTCGCGGTGTTGATTCCGTTGTTGTTTATGGGCGATGTGGTTGGCCGACTATTTCGCGAATTTGCGATTACCTTGGCGGTGTCGATTTTAATTTCAGCAGTCATTTCACTGACCTTAACCCCGATGATGTGCGCAAAAATGCTGCGCCCGCATCAAGAAAATCATGACCAAAAACCGCAGTTTTTAGATCGGGTGATTGCCCGTTATGGGCAGAGTTTGGAATGGGTGTTAGCTCGTCAATCACTGACTTTAGCCATAGCGATTGGCACATTAGTGTTAACCGTATTGCTGTATTTGGCGATTCCCAAAGGCTTTTTCCCGATTCAAGATACTGGCTTGATTCAAGGCATTTCAGAAGCCCCACCCAGTATTTCCTTTGCAGCGATGGCCGAACGGCAACGGGCTTTAGCGGAGCAAATTCTCCAAGACCCAGCGGTGGATAATTTATCCTCATTTATCGGTGTCGATGGCAGTAACGCTACCCTGAACAGCGGACGGTTTTTGATTAACCTGAAACCGCAAGCGCAACGTGGTGAAACCGCCAGCGAAGTGATTGAACGCTTGCGACCCAAGCTTGCCGAAGTCAACGGCATTAAGGCATTCTTACAACCGATTCAAGATTTAACCTTGGAAAACCGCATCAGCAAAACCCAGTTTCAATTTACCCTGCAAAGCATCGATTTTGCTGAATTATCAAAATGGTCGCAAAAACTGGTGGAACACTTACAAGACAGCACTAGCCTGCAAGATGTCGCCAGCGATCTGCAAGACCAAGGCTTACAAGCCTATATCAACATCGACCGCGCTACTGCCAGCCGTTTAGGGGTTAGCACCGCGGCGATAGACAATGCCTTGTACAACGCCTTTGGTCAGCGTCTGGTTTCGACGATTTTCACCCAATCTAATCAATACCGCGTGGTGTTAGAAGTCGATCCCACTAATCAACAAGGCCCAGAAGCCTTAAATCAATTACGAATTCCCTCCAGTAACGGCAATCAAATTCCATTGGCAACATTGGCCACGGTTTCCGAACGGCAAACGCCTTTGGCGATCAGTCATTTAGACCAATTTCCGTCTAGCACTATTTCCTTTAACTTAGCCAATGGTGCGGCTTTGGGGGATGCGATTAAAGCGATTAACGACGCCAAACACGACATCGAGTTACCCGCCCACATCCAAATCGATTATCAAGGCGCGGCACAGGCGTTTAATGCTTCGCTAGGCAATACTTTATGGTTGATTTTGGCAGCGATAGTCACGGTTTACATCGTGCTGGGTGTGCTGTATGAAAGCTATATCCACCCTCTGACAATTTTATCCACCCTGCCTTCAGCTGGGGTTGGGGCTTTATTGGCTTTAATGGCAACCGGCAATGATTTAGGGATTATCGCCATCATTGGCATCATTCTATTGATCGGGATTGTCAAAAAGAACGCGATTATGATGATTGATTTTGCTTTGGAAGCAGAGCGGCATCAAGGCTTAGCGCCGAGAGAAGCAATTTTTCAAGCTTGTTTGCTAAGGTTTAGACCGATTTTGATGACTACATTGGCGGCGTTATTAGGCGCGTTACCGTTGATGTTGGGCAGTGGCGTTGGTTCGGAGTTGCGGCAGCCGTTGGGGATTACCATGGTCGGTGGTTTGTTGTTTAGTCAGTTATTAACGCTGTACACCACGCCAGTGATTTATCTGAGTTTGGATCGGTTGTCTCGGCGGTTGAGGAATTTGTAGAACTCACTCTACCCCTCGGCTTTTCCATTCGCCCTTCGACGTTGCTCAGGACGAACGGAAAAGCCTTAAGTCATTGGCAACAACTAAAAAATAGAAGATAGTCAAAAAAGCCACTAAATATCAGCTAATGTTTATCGGTGTGGGATCACTCTCCCGTCTGCCGCGCCGAGCACCGAAGCTTTTGCTGGGAATAGCCCGCACAAGTCGGAATAGGGTTGTCGCCGCATGGATGCGGGAAGTTGGCAAAGGGGCAGGAATCCCCTTTTGCCAACCCCCAGCAAAAGCTTCGGAGCGCAGGATTCAAGCGGCGGTCGGGTGGGCTTTCTTTTGGTTACTTTTCTTTGCCCAAACAAAGAAAAGTAACTCGCTTGTCGGTGCGACCAATCGGCAGGATAGCCGATTGACATTTACCCTTTAGGGCGAAAAACACGGATGTTTTTCGTGAAACCGACATCTAAATAAGCCTCGCAACGCGAATCCTTATAAAAAGTTATCAAGTGACCCGCTATTAACCAACCAATTCAGCCATGAGTTTTTCCGATATTTTCATCTCTCGACCAGTCGCCACCACCCTACTCACATTAGGCGTGGCTTTAGCGGGTTTGCTTGGCTTTTTGCAATTACCGGTCGCACCATTACCGCAAGTCGATTTCCCGACTATCTCGGTTTCCGCCAACATCCCCGGTGCCAGCCCTGAAACCATGGCTTCCAGCGTCGCTACTCCCTTAGAACGCTCATTGGGTCGAATTGCTGGGGTTAGCGAGATGACCTCTTCCAGCAGTTTAGGCTCGACCCGAATCACCTTGCAGTTTGACTTGAATCGCGACATCGACGGTGCTGCTCGCGACGTGCAAGCAGCGATTAACGCCGCCAGCAGTTTATTACCAACTAACATGCCGAATCGGCCTAGCTATCGCAAAATCAATCCGGCTGATTCGCCGATTATGATTTTGGCGTTAAGCTCCACCACCGTCAGCCGTGGCGAAATGCACGATGCCGCTACCACGATTTTGGGACAGAAAATTTCGCAAATTGAAGGGGTTGGGCAAGTATCCGTGGGTGGTAGCTCTTTACCTGCGGTAAGAGTCGAGCTTAATCCGGCGGCTTTAGCGAAATACAACATCAGCCTCGATGAAGTCCGCAGCGCCATCGCCAGCACCAACGCCAATCGTCCCAAAGGGGCATTGGAATTTAATAACCAACATTGGCAAATTCAAGCTAACGATCAAGCTGATAAAGCCGAAGATTACCTGCCAGTGATTGTCGCTTATCGCAACAATGCGCCGGTTCGGATTGCTGATTTAGGAACGGCGATTAATTCGGTGGAAGATTTACGCAATACTGGCCTAAAAAATGGCAAGCCAGCGGTGTTGTTAATCATCAATAAACAACCTGGCGCTAACATCATCGACACCGTCGAGCATGTCAAAGCCATGTTGCCGCAATTACAAGCCTTGTTACCGGCGGCGATTGATTTATCAGTAGCGATTGACCGCTCGATGACCATCCGCGCCTCGGTCGATGAAGTCGAACACAGCTTAATCATTGCCATTGCTTTGGTGATTATGGTGGTTTTACTGTTTTTACGGCGGTTACGCTCGACCTTGATTCCAATCATTGCCGTGCCAGTGTCGTTAATTGGCGCTTGCGGCATCATGTATCTATTGGATTACAGTATCGATAATTTATCGCTAATGGCCTTGACCATCGCCACCGGCTTTGTAGTTGATGATGCGATTGTGGTGCTGGAAAACAGTAGCCGCCACATTGAAAACGGTTTATCACCGTTAGAAGCGGCGCGGCGCGGGGTGAGCGAAGTGGGCTTTACGGTGTTGGCAATGAGCTTGTCGTTGATTGCGGTATTTACGCCGATTTTATTGATGGGCGGCATAGTCGGGCGTTTGTTTAGAGAATTTGCCGTGACTTTATCAGCGGCGGTTTTGGTGTCTTTATTAGTATCGCTAACAGTAACGCCAATGCTTTGCGCCCGCTGGCTAAGTAATGAATCGGAATCAAAGCCGAATCGTTTACTGCAATTGTGGGATAAGCGCTTAGACGGCCTACAAAATGGCTATCAACACAGTTTAAGCTGGGCATTGCAACACCGACGCTTAATGATGTTGCTGTTAGCGGCTTGTGTCGGCCTTAACGTCTATTTATACATCATTGTCCCCAAAGGCTTTTTCCCGACCCAAGACACCGGACGCATCAGCGGCAGCTTGCAAACTGATCAAAGCGCCTCGTTCCAATCCTTGCAAAGCAAATTGCATGAAATTGCCGGCATTCTCGGTCAAGACCCGCAAATTACCACCGTGGTCGGTTTTGCCGGTGGACAAAGTAGCAGTGGACAACTGTTTGCCGTGTTGACGCCACCCGACCAACGCCGAGAAAAAGTGGGCGAGATTACTCGACGCTTGCGGGAAAAATTAGCCAATATCGCTGGTGCCAATCTGTTTTTACAACCGGTGCAAGAATTGCGAATTGGTGGCCGTGGCTCGGCGGCGATGTTTGAATACAGTTTGCAATCGGATAACCTCGCTGAACTGCGCGAATGGACGCCAAAAGTATTGGCAGCGATGCAAGCCATGCCGGAACTGACTGACGTTAACACCAATCAACAAGACAAAGGCCAACAAGTGTCGTTAGTGGTTGATCGCGAAAAAGCCTCGCGTTATGGCATCAGCCAAGCGGCGATTGATACCGCCTTAAACAATGCCTTTGGTCAACGCCAAGTGTCGGTGATTTATCATCCTTTGAATCAATATCGGGTGGTAATGGAACTAGCACCAGAATACTGGCAAAACCCACAGACCTTGCAACAGCTGTATATCAACAGCACCAGCAAAGACCCCAAGATTGCTAATACTCAAGTGCCGTTAGCCGCTATCGCTGAATTTAAACCTAGCAACACACCGTTAAGTGTCAATCATCAAGGCCAATTCGCGGCAGCGACGATTTCGTTTAATTTGAAACCAGGCAATTCGCTGTCTGAGGTAACGCCGTTAATTCAACAAATGTTAGCCAAGCTTGGTGCTCCCAACAGTTTGCGCGGCAGTTTCCAAGGCTCGGCCAAGGCTTTTCAAGAATCCAACAACAGCCAACCAATGCTGATTTTGGCGGCCTTGGTATCGATTTATATCGTGTTGGGCATTCTTTATGAAAGCTACATCCATCCAATCACCATCTTGTCTACCCTGCCCTCGGCGGGCGTTGGTGCTTTGCTGGCTTTATTGGCTTGCGATACCGAATTTAGCCTTATTGCTTTGATTGGCGTGATTTTGCTGATTGGCATCGTCAAAAAGAACGCGATTATGATGATTGACTTTGCTTTACACGCGGAACGGGAACAGGGCTTAAGTTCCGAACAAGCGATTTTTAAAGCCTGCGTGTTGCGGTTTAGGCCGATTATGATGACCACACTGGCAGCCTTATTCGGTGCTTTGCCATTGGCATTAGGTTCTGGCTATGGTGCAGAGCTAAGACAACCGCTGGGGATTTCGATTGTTGGCGGCTTGTTGGTTAGCCAAGCCTTGACCTTGTACACCACACCGGTGGTTTATTTGTATTTGGATAAACTGAGTGGCTGGGTTAAGCGGAAAAAGCGGCGAGCTATTGATTAAAAATCAGTCTTGCGTGGTTGGGCTGCCAAACAGGATATTTCGTCATAATTGAGGTAAATAGCGATGAACCGACAAACTGCTGTAACCATAAACGGGTTTTTGGATAGGCGGCTTGATTAAACCAATCGCTATCCACCGCAGCGAACTGGCGAATAAAAGGCAGAATAGCGGCATCAGCGATACCAAATTTAGCACCAGCCAAATAGTCAGTTTGATTTAAGCGCTGTTCGAGAGTTGCTAAAAAAATTTCGCCTTGTTGGCGATAATGGCTTTCTGGAAATTCTGGGTAACGATCCGCATATTTGTAGCGATCTAAAGCTTGCTTGAACTCGCCATCATTACAAGCAATGAGCTGTTTAATATCATCGCCATTTAAGCTAGTAAGCCAGTTGTCAGGATCATTTTGCTGTAGTGCCCAGCGCATAATATCGAAACTTTCATCAATAACCTGTCCGTCTTCTAACACCAAAACCGGCACAGTGGCTTTTGACGAAGCGGTTAACATAGCTTCAGGTTTATTTTTCAGCTCAATTTCGCGCAATTCGACCATCACCCCAGAATAGGCAATGGCCAAACGCGCTCGCATAGCATAGGGACAACGCCGAAAACTATAAAAAATCGGCAGAATCGGGTTTTTCTCTAACAATCCTTTAACCCTTTAAAGCCTGACGTTTGGATTCCAATTCGGTATAAAAATGCCGTCTTAACATTGAGTCTTCAGGAACAAAGTCAGTGCCGTTCAATACGACTTTCTCCGATTTAAGAAATAACATTAAGCCACATACACTCACAAATACTGCTAACACGACCAAAATATCCATTGCAAACTCCTAATCTGATTGATTTACGATTATCAACATACCATCAGTTACAGAATATTCGCTGTGACATATTGTCGCGCGGCAATTGGTCACATTTTCAAATCGACCAATTAGCAGTAATCTACACCCCATGCTAGATGCGCTAGCTGATGAATCCTTCCTCTATCCGACTTCAAGTCGGATTTTTTTTGCCCAAAATATTTGCACATGGTCGGGTAAAATTTGCGCTATTACCAATCATTAATAATCAAACATGACCTCAATTAAAACTATCTGTGTCTATTGCGGCTCAAGCCCAGGACGACTAGAAGTCTACAGCGAAGCCGCCAATCTACTTGCCGAATCGCTAGTCGCTGAAAATATCCAATTGATTTACGGTGGTGCCAGCATTGGCATTATGGGCATGGTTGCTGATCGGGTATTAGCGCTGGGCGGGCAAGTGATAGGCGTAATCCCAAAAGCCTTGTCGCATAAAGAAGTCGCTCATCCGAATCTCACCGAGCTACATATCACCCACACCATGCACGAACGCAAAATGTTGATGGCGGAGTTAGCCGATGGTTTTATCGCCCTGCCCGGCGGGATTGGCACCCTTGAGGAATTATTCGAAATCTGGACTTGGGCGCAATTGGGTATTCACAACAAGCCTTTGGGTTTACTGAATGTCGCCGGTTATTACGATGACCTGATTCGCTTTTTGGATCACGTTACCGAGCAACAATTTTTCAAACCCCGTCATCGTCAGATGTTGATGGTAGAAAGTCAGCCAGCGCATTTACTCAAACGCTTTTTAAGCTTTCAGCATTCGCTTGTTGAACCTTGGCTTGGCAAAGATGAAATCTAAACGCTCAGTCAAAAATCAACTGTTCAATTTCAGGCAATGCCTGTTTGATGTGTTCAAAACTGTGTGACCCACCTTCAAAGGTCAGCAGTTTGGCCTTGCTTTGATACTTCAATACCGTTTGCTGCGAATCAATTAATTCATCCGCCATATCTAACAAAATGGTTCTATCGATAACTTGGGTATTGTTTTCTAGGTGTTGCTGGTAGAGAAGATATTGCTCGCAGTGCGACTGTTGCCAGTCATAACTCAAGCCAAGTTCGCTATTTTCGGTAACACCAATAAACTGGGTCAGCAATTCACTCGGAGTAATCGCCGGATTAATCATGATCGCTTTGCTACCGGTTTTCATTGCCAAATATTCACTAGCAAAACCGCCCATGGAAGACCCCATGAACAACACTTGATAGCCTTGATCTAAAAACTGATTCCATTCAAACAATATATCCTCAACCAAGCTTCGAAAATCCCTGTAATCGACATTTGGGCTAAAAAACACGATGTTCTTTTGCTGGCAAAACGCCTGCATCACCACTAATTTTTGTTTGCTTTGTAACAAATTGCCGTTCAAATCCAATGAAGCAGAATTGAACCCATGAAGATAGATAATTGCTTTTTTCATAAAGATAAATGGGGTTAAAACAACAGCGAGTGAGGCGATGCCCAAACATCGCCCCACTAAAACACTTAAACCATCGCCGCAATAATCGCCTCAGCCATTTCGCTGGTGCCGGTTGTGCTATTTGGGTTCAAATCAGGGGTGACGAATTTGCCTTCTGTCACCACTTTTTCAATCGCGGTTTGCATCCGATTCGCCGCGTCATGTTCGCCAAGGTGATTTAACATCATCACTCCGGCCATCATCACTGCGATTGGGTTAGCAATGTTTTTGCCAGCAATATCCGGCGCACTGCCGTGAACGGCTTCAAACAAAGCGGCATCAGCACCAATATTGGCACCAGGAATTAAGCCTAAGCCACCGACTAAACCAGCGGTTAAGTCAGACAAAATATCACCGAACATATTGGTGGTTACAACCACATCAAATTGCTCAGGCTTCATCACCATATGCATACAAGCTGCATCGACGATTTTTTCATCAAATTCAATATCTGGATATTTAGCGGCCACTTCACGAGCGGTTTTTAAAAACAAACCTTGGGTGAATTTAAGAATGTTGGCTTTGTGGCAAACCGTGACTTTTTTGCGATTGTTATCACGCGCATATTGAAACGCATATTCAACAATCCGCTCAGAAGCCTTGCGTGTAACAACCGCTAAACTTTCGGCGATGTCTTTGTCGGCAGTTAGATAATGTTCCAAACCGACATACAAGCCTTCGGTGTTTTCACGAACGATAACAATATCAACATTGTCATAACGAGTTTTAACGCCGTTCCAATTTTTGGCAGGGCGAACATTGGCGTATAAATCGTAGCGTTTACGCAATTCGACGTTGATACTTCTAAAGCCTTCGCCGACCATAGTGGTCAATGGACCTTTAAATGCAACACGGGTTTTTTCGATGGATTCCAAAGTCGCTTCTGGTAATGGTGTACCGGTTCTTTCATAAGCCGCTAAACCGGCTTCGGCTTCCAGCCAGTTGATTTTTGCCCCAGATGCATCAATTACCGCAACAGCGGCGTCCATAATTGAAGGGCCGATACCATCACCTTTAATCAACGTGACGTTATGCATTCGATTCTCCAGACAGTTATAAGAAATTTAATCATACACAGTTTTGGGCTGCTATCCCAGACTACAAGCGGGATTTCAGGCTATTCATTTCAACATCGGCACCAAATAAGCCCAAATTTTCTCGGCCACGATAGGCTGGGCTAATGCATTCGGATGTAAACCATCAGCCTGCATCAATTCCGCTTTAAGGGCGACGTCTTCCAATATAAACGGCACATAAGGCAGTTTTAACTCGGCAGCCAGTTGCGGATAAATGTTGTAGAACATTTCGATATAGCGTTTGCCATAGTTGGGCGGGATTTTCATCGCCAGCAATAACACTTTGGCACCGGCTTTTTCCGCGCGTTTCACCATTTCGATCAAATTAGCTTTCATCGCTTCCGGTGATAAACCGCGCAAACCATCATTAGCCCCCAATTCAATCAAGACAATTTGCGGTTTATGACGACGCAAGGCATCATCAATCCTAGCCAAACCGCCGGCCGTGGTATCGCCGCTGATGCTTTCATTGTTGATAACATAAGGGCTATGCTGTGCCGTCAAGCGGTTTTGCAACAAGGCGACCCAGCCTTGCTGAACTTCGATGCCAAAGCCGGCACTAATGCTGTCACCCAACACGACTATGGTTTTAGCGGACACCGTCCACGGTAATAAAGTCATCATCACGACAAGGAAAATTTTTAACATGCTTAACACTCCAGAAACCCTCAACAGCCAACCAATTATCGCCGCTCAACAACTGGGCAAAGCGGTTCAAACATCAGAAGGCACTTTGCATATCTTGTCATCAGTGGATTTAAGCATCAAGCACGGTGAAACCATCGCCATTGTCGGCGAGTCCGGTTCAGGTAAATCGACCTTGCTGGGCTTGTTGGCGGGGTTGGATCTGCCGACTAGCGGCAGAGTGTTAATCAACGACATTGATCTTAATCAACTGAATGAAGATGGCCGCGCGGCTTTGCGTAATCAAGCGATTGGTTTTGTGTTTCAGTCGTTCCAATTACTGCCCAGCTTAACCGCCTTAGAAAATGTAATGTTGCCGCTGGAATTAGCCGGTGATCGTCAAGCCGAAAGCGCCGCTAAAAATCTGTTGCAACGGGTCGGTTTAGGCCATCGTTTAAATCACACTCCAAAACAATTATCCGGCGGCGAGCAACAACGGGTTGCCTTGGCGCGGGCTTTCGTCACTCGTCCGGCAATTTTGTTTGCCGACGAACCGACCGGTAATTTAGACAGCAAAACCGGCGCCAGCATTATTGATTTATTATTCGAGCTAAATCACGAGCAACACACCACCTTGATTTTGGTCACCCACGACGCTCATCTTGCCGCACGTTGCCAACGCACTATTGCTTTGGAAGCGGGACATTTACTATGAGATTGTTCAATCTGGCTTTAAAAATGCTGTGGCGCGATTGGCGTTCCGGCGAACTCAGTTTGTTGGTGTTCGCTTTATTAATCGCCGTCACTAGCTCGACGACCATCAGTTTATTCGCCGACCGCTTACAAAACACCTTCAACAACCAAGCCGCAGAGTTTTTAGCCGCTGATTTAGCGGTTTCCAGCCCTAGCTTAATCAATTCGACTTGGCTGGAAAAAGCCAGCGAACTGGGTTTAAAGCAATCACAAACCAGCGAGTTTCCCAGCGTTTTGTTAGAAAACCAAGCCATGTTATTGGCTTCGGTAAAAGCGATTAGCGACCACTATCCGTTACGCGGCCAATTAAAAATCAGCGGCGATGATTACGACACCCAAACCAGTATTAATCATGGTCCAAGCGCTGGACAAGCTTGGGTTGATAATCGGGTTTTAACCGCCTTAAACCTGAAACTCGGCGACTCGCTGACCGTTGGCGAAAAAGCCCTGCAAATCAGCCAAGTGGTTCGTTTTGAACCCGACAAACGCGGTGATTTTTATAATTTCTCGCCACGAGTGATGATCAACCAAGCCGATTTAGCCGCAACCGCAGTGATTCAACCTGGCAGCCGTGTGCATTATGGTTTTCAATTCAGCGGTGATGAACAGGCTTTGACCACGTTTAAAGACTGGCTGAAACCACAGCTGAACCCCTCGCAACGGATTTTGGATATTCATCAAGATCGCCCTGAATTGGGTTCGGCTTTAAGCCGCGCGGAGCGCTATTTGGGTTTATCAAGCATTGTGGTGATTCTGATTGCCGGCGTCGCCATCGCCATGTCGACTCGCCGTTATAGCGAACGTCATTTCAACGCCACCGCCCTACTACGCTGCTTGGGCTGTCAACAAACCGAAATTCTGCGTTTATACAGTGTGCAGTTTTTATTACTGGGGTTGGTCACTTGTGGCTTAGGCTGCGGTTTAGGTTGGCTGTCACAGCTAGGGTTAATGGTGATTCTTAAACCGTTGTTACCGGAACAATTAGCCAGCGCCAGCGGTTTTGCCTTGGCGATGGGCTTTATCACCGGTTTTGCGATTTTATTAGGCTTTGCGCTGCCGCCTTTATTGCGGCTACAACAAGTGTCACCGTTACGGGTTTTGCGCCGCGAACTGGAACCAACCCCGAATAGTGCTTGGTTAATTTACGGCTTGGCGCTGGGTTTGGTGGCGTGTTTAATTTGGCGCTATACCAACGATTTAAAAATGACGCTGATCATCCTGGGCGGCGGTTTTGTTGGTTTACTGGTGTTGGGCTTAGTGGTTTACGGCTTGTTAAATCTCGGTCGCCGCGCCTTGCCACGAATGAGCTTAACTTGGCGCTTTGGCTTGCAAGGTCTGTTTCGCAACCGCCAAGCCAGCGTAAGTCAAATTTTGGCGTTTAGCATTACTTTAACTGCAATGACGCTAAGCTACAGCGTTCGCAATCAATTACTCGAAAGCTGGCAACAACAGTTACCGGCAAACGCGCCTAATCACTTTGCGTTAAACATTCTGCCCGAACAACAAGCTGGCTTTGCTGAACAGTTACAACAAGCACAAATCGCCAGCAGCCAGTTTTATCCGATTGTGCGGGGGCGTTTAGTCAGCATCAATCAACAAGCGGTACAACAACGGGTCAGCAAAGACAGCCAAGGCGAAGCAGCGACTCAACGCGAACTGAGCCTGACTTGGAGCCAACAATTACCGGCTGATAACAAAATCATCAGCGGCGCAGACTGGCAAAACCTTGAACCGGGCAGTATCTCAGTCGAACAAAAACTGGCCGACAGTTTAAAAATCCAAATCGGCGACCAACTCGGTTTTACCATTGGCAGCCAACCGGTCAGCGCTAAAGTGGTGAATATTCGCAGTGTGCAATGGGACACCATGCAACCGAATTTCTACATGATTTTTTCAGCGGGTAGTTTGGATAATTTCCCGACCACTTTGATGACCAGTTTTTATCTAGCCGAAAACCAAAAAAGCCTGTTAACCGCGTTGGTCAAAAAATACCCCGCCACCACCATTTTGGAAGTTGATCAGGTCTTAAAACAATTCAAAACCATCCTCAGCCAACTCACCGAAGCGATCAATATTTTGCTGTATTTTGCCTTAGCGGCAGGCTTTACCGTGTTATTAGCGGCGGTTTACAGCAGTTTGGATCAGCGATTGTACGAAGGCGCTTTGTTAAGAACTTTAGGCGCAAAACGTGGTTTATTGCGGCTTAGTCATTTGATTGAGTTTTGTTTAATCGGTGCTATTGCGGGCAGTTTGGCTTGCATCGCTAGTGAAGCGATTTTGTACGGGCTTTATACGCGCTTGTTGCGGATTGAATATCATCCAACCTATCAGTTATGGCTGGCATTACCTTTGATTGGGACGCTGATAGTTGGATTGACCGGCTATTGGGGGGTGAGATCGGTGGTGAAACAGCCGCCGTTGGTGGTTTTGAGAAAGCATTGATTTTTTGATTTGCACCAGTTCAAATTGAACTGGTGCAAATTTAGAGATAAAACTATCAGTTTTTAATCATCCCTGAACTATTACAAACAGATTTTAACGTTCGTAAATCTTGTCAAACACACCGCCATCAGCGAAATGTTTGTTTTGCACTTCTGTCCAGCCACCAAATTGTGCAACATTGACTAATTCAAGCGTTGGGAATTGTTTCGCATATTTCGCTAACACTTCTTTGTCGCTAGGACGGTAATGATGCTTAGCAATCAGCTCTTGGCCTTCTTTGCTGTACAAATGTTTCAAGTATTCAGTCGCCACTTCGGTTGTGCCGTGTTTACGAGCAACGTCTTCAACCACAGTCACAGGCGGCTCAGCTAAAACACTGAAAGATGGCGTAACGACTTCATATTTATCAGCACCGAATTCTTTCAATACTAAATAAGCTTCGTTTTCCCAAGTGATCAAAACGTCACCAATTTCACGTTCAGCAAAAGTGGTGGTTGAGCCACGAGCACCGGTATCTAATACAGAAGCGTTTTTAAACAATTTACGCAAAAACTCTTTCGCTGCATCTTCGTTATTGCCGTTTTGTTTTAAGGCATAACCCCAAGCCGCCAAATAGTTCCAACGGGCACCACCAGAGGTTTTTGGATTAGGTGTCACGATGCTAACGCCAGTTCTAACCAAGTCATTCCAATCTTTGATTTTTTGTGGATTACCTTTACGCACCACAAATACCATGGTTGAAGTATAAGGAGAACTATTGTTAGGCAACTGACTTTGCCAGTTTTCTGGGATCAATTTGCGACGGTTATACAATTGGTCAATATCGTATGAAATCGCCAAAGTCACTACGTCAGCCTCTAAACCATCTAATACAGCACGCGCTTGTTTACCGCCGCCACCGTGAGATTGTTTAACATTAACCGTATCACCAGTTTTTTCTTTCCAATATTTAGCAAATAATTCGTTGTATTCTTTATAAAACTCACGAGTTGGATCGTAAGATACGTTTAGTAAATTAATTTCAGCCGCGTTAACCACACTAGCAACGCTGAATACTAGCAAGCTTGCTGCTATGGATTTAAGTAAAGTTTTTTTCATGTGTAAAACCTATTTAAGTTAATTAATCGTTTGAAGGAATGAAATCCCTGTTGTCAATTCCGCATCCTTGCGGAAACTCGGTTAGATTTTTATCCCTAATCCACTGAGCTTTAAGGTCCTTTTGTATGACTAACTAAATTTAGAATGCCAATTGGAAACGGGTACCGAAGACTTTTTCTTTTGGTCGATCACTTACTTTTGCTGCCGATACTCCTGCGCCACCAGTAAAATCAGTTTCTTCGTAATCAGCACGAATAATGGCGTTTTGATTCAAGAACCAGTTTAAACCCACTGCCCACGAAGCAGCTTGTCGTACATTTTGATAATTTTTAACACCACCGATACTAAATGTATTTGGATCAATATCTAAATGACTGAATCGAGTTGCAAATTGCAATGCACCCCAAGTACCGGCTGATAAATCAAAGTTTTGAATCGGCTTAACACCTTGGAAACTAGCATCTTCACCTGTCAAAACATAAGATAATTGTGCTTGCCAAGCTGAATTATTCTGAGCAAAATTTTTGTTAGTGGTTAAATTTGTTAAATGAGATTGCGATAAAACATATTCCCCCATAAAACCAACAGGACCAGCATACCAATAGGCTTGCGGATAAACTCGTATGTGAGAACCTTCAGCAGCTAATCCAGTCAAATCTGTAATGGTTAATTGTCCAATGTTACTGGGTAATTTAGGACCTGCTAGACCAGTTATTTTATTGCTGGCATCAAGCGCTCCCGTTGGATGTGAATAACTTCCCGCAATACCAAGACCTAAGCCTTCTAACCAGTTATAACCAGAATGTTGGAAAGGATGTGCCCAAATACGACCATCAAATTCTTTATCGTCAAAAGTGCCAGCATTGTTATTGCCATTGTCACCAGAGCCATTAAAGACACCCAACTGGTAACTGATGAAATTTTTAAAATCAACAGGGCCACCGTATTCAGCTTTGTAACCTGGCTTTGCAAATTCACCATGCAACATCACACCAACGTCACGATTGCTTGCTAAATAGGTTGGGAACGCACGCTCCAAGAACATACCATCCGCATCACCTTGCAAACGCTCCAAGCTCAAAGGGGTTTTTTGTTTACCTACGCTCAAACTCGCATACGATTTATAGGCATAATCCAAATAAGCATCAGGCAAAATATTGGTAGCTGCAAAATCAGGCATGATTTTGAAATAGATATTGTCGAAAAATTTACCTTCAAGCCAGATACGCGCTTGCTTTAAATTGAATTGATCGGGAATGCCTGTGCCAGTTGTATAACCATTTGAACCTCTTGATCCGCCATGATCTTCAGCAAAGAATTTCGCATCAGTCTGAACCGCACCACGAATTCTGACTTGATGCTTACCATCTTGCGAAGAAATTCTAAAACCATCTGCACCCGCATCAAACTTCGGCAATTTCAAGGCATTAGCCGCGGTCACTTCCTGTTCGACCTCAAATTTACGCTCCAAGGTATTAATTTTACCTTTCAGTTTTTCAACTTCTGCGCTGGGTGCTGCTGCGGTAGTCGTTGGCGCAGTTGCTTGCTCAAACTTTTCCAAACGACTTTCTAATTCACGAATTCTTTGTTCTAAAGCGTCAGTGCTAGCCGCTTGAACATTTGAGATACCAATCAAAGCAAGGGTAATTCCGCTTACCAATGCCGTTTTTCTAAAAATTGCCATGTGTGTTTCCTCTTTCTGATAACACTTCCGGTTTACCGGTCAGTTGTTGCTTATTTAGTTTTTTAAATTTATTCACCGGCTGTCCGGTAGATTTAATTGATTCTGTCTAATTTGATGAATTAGCTTGGATTCTTTTGCTCAATCCGAAAGCGTTCGCGTTTATCAATCTGCACAATACGTCCATCATGAACAACCACTTCGATTGAACCAAAACGTATTTCTTGTAAAAGTGATGCGATGTGCAAAGCAATTTCCTTGTTATCATCAGTTTTTAAAACATTGCCACCAAATCCGCTGGACACATAACCTCCTATCGAAAAACCATTACGAATGAATCTTGACGATTATTATTTTTATTAATAATTGTTGTTGTGAAAATGATACAAGCGTGAATAAGTAATTGGAAACGATATAAATCGAATTGAATATCGATAAAATCGATTTCAGAAACAGCGGTCAATAAAAAAGCCGCTGCCTAATTAAAGACAGCGGCTTTTTGAAAATGATCGAAAAGAAGATGTTTAGGAATAATGTGCAGAACTAGCGATTAGCTCTTTAATAAAATATTTTATGTAATCAGGCAAAAACATCTGCTTTAAATAAGCGATTTTAGTCACTGACTTTGGAATTAAATGCGATAAATCGATGACCTGCAAATCATTGTCAATATTTGGTTCATAAGACATACTGGCAATAATACCTACCCCTAAACCAAGTCTGACATAAGTTTTGATAATGTCAGAATCAGCCGCCGATAAAGTAATATCTAATCGCTGTCCGGCATTTTTAAAGGCTTTTTCAATATTAGATCGACCAGTAAAACCAGGCGAATAAGTCAAGATTGGAAAAGAAGCCAAACGGCTTAAAGTAATATCACCTAGCGCTAAAGGATGATCCTTAGGCACAATCGCGACATGATGCCACTCGTAGCATGGCTGCACGATTAACTTTTCATCTTCATCCAATTTTTCAGTACAAATCGCCAAATCAGCACGGTGATGATGGAGATTTTCAATTAAATTATCGGGAGAGGACTGCACCATATAAATTTTGATGCCGGGATATTTGTCTCGAAAACGCTGAACCGGTGTCGGTAATAAATATTTAGCTTGGGTGTGGGTGGTGGCAATATGTAAAGCACCATTGCGATTATCACGAAAATCATCAGCAATCGCTTGAATATTCTTTTTCGCTAAATTAATTCGCTCGACTTCCTGCATCACCCGCTCACCTAGCGGAGTTAAACCTAATAATTTTTTTCCATGGCGCTCAAATAAAGGTGAACCCAGTTCTTCTTCAAATAATTGTAATTGACGACTCGCAGCCGACTGCACGACATTTAATTTTGCCGCAGCTTTCGACTGGTTGTAATTGGTTTCCTGCAAAATACGCAGTAATTCCAGCTGATTAAGATTCATATTAATTCACTACCTTGTGGATTTGATTGGTTCAAAAATCAATTAAACCAATGCGCTTGTTTAATATTAACAACAACTTTATCGCCACGATTAAGGTTTAATTGTTTAAACCGCTCATTGGGCATTTCGGCAAATAAGCTGGAGTTTCCGCCTTTAACTTGCGAGTTAAATAATTCAATCCGAATCGTTGCCCCTAAATGTTGCCAATCTTTTAATAAAATCGGCGAATCAGAACTCATACTGGCTTTTTCTAAATCAATATTATGTGGGCGAATATGAGCAACTGCACCGTGACGATTATCAGCCGAAATACCTGCGCTAACCAACCAAGCCATATCATTTTGCTCAAGATTAAGAATATTGGTTTGACCAATAAATTTAGAAACAAAAGCATTAGCAGGATGATCGTAAATCTCCGCTGGCGCACCTTGTTGTTCAATTTGACCTTGGTTCAAAACCACCACTTGACTAGCCACTTCCATCGCTTCTTCTTGGTCGTGAGTCACAAAAATGCTGGTGACGTGCAATTCTTGGTGCAAATTCCGCAACCATTGACGCAAATCTTTACGAACGCTGGCATCCAACGCGCCAAACGGTTCGTCCAATAACAACACATTCGGTTCAACCGCCAAAGCCCGAGCCAAAGCAATCCGCTGACGCTGACCACCGGATAATTGATCAGGAAAACGATCTGCCAACCAACCTAATTGCACCAATTCCAATAAAGACTGCACTTTTTTAGCAATCACAGCTTCACTTGGACGTTCCTTTTTCGGTTTAACCCGCAAGCCAAAGGCGACGTTATCAAACACAGTCATGTGACGGAACAACGCATAATGCTGAAACACAAAACCAATACCGCGATGACTCACATGTTCGGCGGTTTTATCTTCACCGTTCAACAGCACCTGCCCTTCATCCGGTGCTTCTAAACCGGCAATAATGCGGAGTAACGTAGTTTTGCCGCACCCAGATGGCCCTAGTAAAGCCACTAATTCACCTTCTGGAATTTCTAAATTAACGTTATGTAACGCTGCAAACTGCCCAAAGTTTTTGCTGATGTTTGATAATAAAATGCTCATGGACTTCTCTAATAAGTAGTTGAACAAAAGTAAACAGGAAGTCAACCCAGAGTCTTGCTTGCCACTTAAGCCGTTCGTGCTGAGCTTGTCGAAGCATGAACGGCGATGGTTGGTGACTGACTCGGCTTTTCCGCTCATCCTTCGACAAGCTCAGGACGAACGGGAAAGCCTTAACTTGCTTGCCAATCAGTCAAGATTTTAATTGCACAATGACCGATTTACTTTTATTCAAGTGATTAAATATATTGGTATAAATTTGACTATTAAAGACTAAACCCGTCTTTAGCCTTTACCCTGCTTCCATTCCAAGAAGCTTTTCAAAATTAAAGTAACGATAGCCAAGCCAGCCAGAATCGAAGCACTGGCAAACGCACCAATCACATCGTATTCGTTGTAGCTTACTTCGATATGCAATGGCAAGGTGTTGGTTAAGCCACGAATATGACCGGATACCACAGACACCGCGCCAAACTCACCCATTGCACGGGCATTACACAACAACACGCCGTACAACAAAGCCCATTTGATATTAGGCAATGTCACCAGAAAAAAGGTTTTCCAACCACTTGCACCTAAAGACAAAGCAGCTTCTTCTTCCTCAAAGCCCATTTCCTGCATCAACGGAATCAATTCACGGGCAACGAAAGGGAAAGTAATAAAAATAGTCGCCAAAATAATCCCTGGCGTAGCGAAAATCACTTTAGTGTCGTGAGCTAACAACCACTCGCCAAACCAACCTTGGGCACCGAACATCAACACAAAAATCAAACCAGAAATCACCGGTGATACCGAAAATGGCAAGTCAATCAATGTGGTCAACAAACTTTTACCGCGAAAATCAAAGCGGGTAATTGCCCAAGCTGCGGCAATACCAAACACGGTATTCAAAGGCACGGTGGCGACTGCGACTAACAAAGTTAATCTAACCGCTGCCAAGGCATCAGGATCAGATAAGGCATGAATATAAGCGTCCAAACCTTTGGAAAAAGCTTGATACAAAACCAAAACCAACGGTGCGCATAAAAACAAGACAATAAAACCCACTGCGATACTGGTCAGCGTCACGCGCACCCACTTTGGATCATTCAAAGCACTGCGACTGGCTTGGCCGTGGGCATCTACTAAGGTATGCATAAACTCAATCCCTCTTAATTTTGACCTGAACGACGACGCGCCCAAAGTTGCAATAAGTTAATCAATAACAGCAAGACAAACGAAATCACCAACATTGTTAAGGCAATCGCTGTAGCACCCGCGTAATCGTATTGTTCCAGCTTGGTAATAATTAACAGCGGCACAATTTCAGAGATATAAGGCAAATTACCAGCGATAAAAATCACCGAACCATACTCACCTACGCCACGGGCAAATGCCAAAGAAATACCGGTTAACAAGGCTGGGAAAATATTAGGAAAAATCACTTTGTTGAAAATCACTAAACGACTAGCGCCTAGACTGGAAGCGGCTTCTTCCATGGTGGTATCGAATTCTTGCAATACTGGCTCGACGGTTCTAACCACAAACGGAATACCGATAAAGATTAACGCCACCACTATCCCTAATGGCGTATAAGCCACTTTGACACCGAAGTTATCCATTAACCAACGGCCTAAAAAACCACTCGGTTGATAAATCGTCGCTAACACCACCCCCGCTACCGCAGTTGGCAAAGCAAACGGTAAATCAATCACCGCATCTAAAAGTCGTTTGCCGCTAAAGCTGTAGCGCACTAACACCCAAGCGATGATAAAACCAAAAACACCCGCGACTATCGAAGCGATAAAGGAAGTGACAAAACTGACTCGAAATGACGCAATGATGCGTTCGTTGGTAATAATGGCTAGGTAATCGTCAAAGTTCAGTTGCAAACTTTTGAAAACCAGTGTGCTGAGCGGAATCAACACAATCAACACCAAATACACCAAGGTGAATGACAGCGCTGGTTTAAACCCCGGCATGATCCTACTTTGTTTCATAGCGTTATCTCGATCTCATATCTGATTAGATGATGGAATAATAGAGAACTAAGCAGATAAGGTGAAATGATATATAGTGAAATGATTATGAGGTAATCCGATATCTAACCCTTCATAGCAAATACTGCACCATGAAGGGTTAAATGATTACTTAGAACGTGTGTTTACTACATTGCAAACGCTTGACAGTTGCTACCAAACGATCAATTTCTTCGTAGGTGTTGTAAAACGCTAATGAAGGACGCACGGTTGATTCCACGCCAAAACGACGCAGAATCGGCTGAGCACAATGATGACCAGAACGGACGGCGATACCGACTTTGTTTAAAGCCGCACCAACGTCTTGAGTACTGTGCCCTGCTAAGGTGAATGACAATACGCTGGCTTTATCCGGCGCCGTACCAATCAAACGCACACTAGGCACCGATTGCAAAGCCTGCATCCCGTAAACCAGTAACTCATGCTCATATTGAGCAATTCGTTCAATACCCAGTTTATTGACATATTCCAACGCAGCACCAAGACCAACCGCATCAGCAATATTGCCAGTACCCGCTTCAAATTTAGCCGGCGCTGGTTGATAGACGGTTTTCTCGAAAGTCACGTCTTCAATCATATTGCCGCCACCCTGCCAAGGCTGGGTAGCTTCTAGGACTTCGGCTTTGCCATAGACGACGCCAATACCGGTTGGACCAAAGATTTTGTGGCCTGAAAACACAAACCAATCACAATCTAAGGCTTGCACATCGACTCGCAAATGCGAAACCGATTGTGCGCCATCCAGCAAGACTTTAGCGCCTGCACGATGCGCCATCGCTATCATTTCCTGCGCGGGTGTTACTGTTCCCAAAGCATTGGATACTTGGGTAAATGACACCAGCTTAGTGCGTGGATTTAACAGCTTTTGGAACTCCGCCAAAATCACCTGACCATCATCATCGACCGGAATCACTCGCAATACCGCACCGGTTTCAGCACATAATTGCTGCCAAGGCACGATATTGGCGTGATGCTCCAACCAGCTGACAATAATCTCGTCGCCTTCAGTAATGTTTTGCCGACCCCAGCTTTTCGCCACTAAATTGATCGCTTCGGTAGCGCCACGGACGAAAATCACTTCGTTGGCTGATGGCGCATTGATAAAGCGAGTGACAATATTACGCGCACCTTCATAAGCATCAGTGGCTCTTGCCGCTAACTCATGGGCTGCACGGTGAATATTGGAGTTTTCGTGTTGATAAAACTCGGAAATCCGATCAATCACCACTTGTGGCTTTTGGGTGGTCGCCGCATTGTCCAACCAAGCTAGTTGATGACCGTTAACCCGCTCTTTCAATATCGGAAAATCGCGACGCACGGCATGAACATCAAACCCTGCTTTCGGTGCTGCCAAACCCGGCAATTGCGCTTTACTGCTTAGACTGCTGACACCGTCAAGAAAATAAAACGATGAACCCGCTGAATCAGCAGTTGGCAAACTTGAGGAAAAAGCCGGTAAGCGGTTTAAAAGGCTTTTCAGTTCCGACTCGTTCGGTGAACCAAAACCACGTTGAGCCAGTGCCGATAAGGCACCGTCGTCAATTTGCGGCACATTGTTAGTTGGCAAGTGGCTGGTAATCACCGCTGGATTGGCATTGCTCGGTAAATTATCAAGCGACACGGTTTCATTAGGCAGTGCGGCAAAAAAACGATTCGCCAACGCTGTCAACTCTGCCACATCGGGCAAACCAGCGCCCACATCAGGCGCACCCGTCAAGGCTTGCTGAGCCAAACTCGATAGTTCGAGCTTATTTGTACTCATGGTACTTGCCTACTTCGACATTCTCCAATACACCTAATGCGTCTTCAGTTAATACCGCTAATGAGCAGTAAAGTGACACTAAGTAAGAGGCAATCGCTTTGTGGTTGATACCCATGAAACGCACAGAAAGACCCATGCTTAATTCATCGGTCAAGTTAGGTTGATACAAACCAACCACACCTTGACGGCTTTCGCCGGTGCGTAACAACAAGATGTTGGTTTTGCCATCAACAATTTTCAGTTTGTCACATGGAATTAATGGAATACCGCGCCATGTTATGAATTGTGAACCGAACATGGTCACGGTTGGTGGTGGTGTGCCACGACGAGTACATTCACGGCCAAATGCGGCAATCGCGCGTGGATGTGCTAAGAAGAAGCCAGGCTCTTTCCAGACTCTAGCAATTAATTCATCCAAATCATCTGGGGTTGGTGCGCCAGTGCGTGGTTGCACTTTCATTGATGGTGCCACGTTGTTCAACAAACCGTATTCAGCGTTGTTCAACAATTCGCTTTCTTGACGTTCTTTAACGGTTTCGATGGTTAAACGTAATTGTTCGTGGATTTGGTTGTATGGGCTGCTGTACAAATCGGCAACGCGAGTGTGAACGTCTAATACAGTGTTAACAGCGTTTAAACGGTATTCACGACCCCATTCTTCGTAATCAACGAAGGTTTGTGGCAATACTTTTTCGTCTAAGCTTGAGCAATCAACGCTGATGCTGGTGTCGCTTTTAACGCGGTTAACACGGTAGATACCGGCTTCGACTGGCACCCAAGGCAACAGGTGAACCAGCCAACGCGGGGTAATCGTACCCATCATTGGTACGGTTTTGGTCGCATTCGATAAGGTACGCGCAGCGACGTCGCCTAATGCGGTATGAGCTTGATGGATGTCTGACATGATATTTTCCTGTGTTTGGGTTAATACAATTTTTATTGTCGAAACTACGACGTTTTAAAAAACGTAGGCGATCCGTGCCGACGTTTACTACAAACCATTAAGCCGCTATTAGTAGACTAGGCTCAGAGCGCTATAACTAAATCCCTGCCCCACTCACAAACATGGCGCTCTTGGATTGCGCTTGGCTAATATGACTACCTTCTGGCACGCTATTGGTCAGCCAGACGTTGCCGCCAATGGTTGAACCTCGGCCAATAGTGATACGACCTAAAATGGTTGCACCGGCATAAATCACCACATCATCTTCAACAATTGGGTGACGGGCGTTGCCCTTAACCAACATACCGTTGTCATCTTTAGCAAACCGTTTAGCACCCAACGTGACCGCCTGATAAAGACGGACATTGCGGCCAATAATCGCGGTTTCGCCAATCACCACACCGGTGCCATGATCAATGAAAAAACTGTCGGCAATTTGTGCGCCGGGGTGAATATCGATTCCAGTCGCTGAATGGGCGATTTCAGCAATGATACGAGCGACCAAGGGCGCACCAGCTTGATACAAAACATGGGCAATTCGGTGATGGATAACCGCCACTATTCCCGGATAACAGACCAACACCTCATCTGCACATCTTGCGGCGGGATCACCTTCGTAGGCGGCTTGAATATCGCTATCAATCAAACGGCGAATAGTCGGTAAAGTGGCGGCAAATTGACGGGTAATTTCGGCGGCTTGGCCTTTGGCATCGACACATAAGCCTTGCTGTTCGGCAATAAAATTAAGCTCTAAAGCCAATTGCTGATGCAGTTGGCGCAACAAGCTGTCTAGGGTATGACCCACAAAATAATCAATACCTTCATCTTTAAGATCGGGCTGACCCAAACGGTTAGGAAATAAAACTGCGCCTAAATTTTCGATAATTTCAGCAATGATGTTACGCGAGGGTAATTTTGGCGGTTGGTGGCGACGTTGGCGTTGTTCCAGTGATTGCTCTCTAATCTCACGTAATTCACTGACCAAGGTTTTTATCCCCCAGTCGTATTGGTTTCCAACCACTGTCATGCTTCGATCCTTAACATTCCTGTTTCCTTACCATTTTCTTTAGGCCAAAAAAAAGGCCAATGCATCGTCAAAGATGCATTGGCCTCCGGTTGTCCAGTCAGCTATTAATTTAAATTACTTGTTTTTTAAGGGATTTGTCAAGCTGACTAATCAGAATAATTGATTCAAATCTTTTATCTTAAAAAACGATATAAAAATTAGTTTTTATCGTTTCATAAAATAAAGAATTTTTATTAATCTATATCCAACGGCATTCCATGGCTGTTATGTGCGAATTAAGGACAATGCTAACCTCCTCCTAGCATCAAGGACGTCTTTTATGGCGGGATTTATTCCCGCCTCTTTTTAATCTCCTCGCCTAACATCAAAGCCTTTAGCCAAAATAAATTATGCAGACTTATATGAATAGGATTCATAACTATGCCTTTACAACAATTAGTTGAATATTTTAATGACCGCTTGGAGCATGAACATAATGCGGGGTTCAGACCGTTTATATTACAGAATCATAAAGTTGAAGGTTTATTTGGCCCGATTCGGGTCGGTACTCAATTAAATCCAATCCGAAGCAATGATAATCAAAACACGATTATTGGTCATGCCGCACAGCTGAAAGTCAGCGCTAATCAAGCGCCGATACTGCAAACTACCGAATTAGATAATCTGTTAGATCCTCAGAAGCAAACCCACAACTCCTCAGAATCGATTATCAACTTTGATCGCTTAACAAGAACCGTGCATATGCTGAATTACTTACCGCAGTCACATCGAGATGAATTATTGTTTTTAGATGTAGACCCTAGACATATTCTCGGGGTTAAGACTGATCACGGTGTTTATTTTGAAGAAGTCATCGGCCAATGCGGATTGCAAACCAATAATGTCACTATCGCGATGACAGTTAACGGCCTTTATTCGCGGTTTTATCATTCTTTATTAAAAGGCTTGGCTAACTATCAACGTCGCGGCTACCGAATCGCTTTGAAATTTGATTATCACAGCCTCGATAAATCGACATTTGATTTAATTGTTAAATCATCACCGGATTTTGTCGGCTTATTTGCAACCGATTCTGATAAATTTTATGAACTTAAAATCAAAGAGAAACTACAACAATTGATTTCTTTATCCGCTTCAATAGACGCCAAAACTATTCTGCTGAATATCAGCGAAAACAAACAAAACCAATTGGCGCAAGCTATTGGTTTTGATTTATTACAAGCTATATAAATCGATTAGTAATACTCCTCAATATACCCATAAGCCTTATTAAAAAGTTCTTTATCCTTGCCCAAACCAAATTGAGCTAAGGTTAAAAACAAAGCTTTTTGAATCTCGCGTGGACCGCTATTAGAGTTTTGCCAACCTTCAAATCGAGTTGCTTTTACGATCTTGTCAATCTGCTCGACAATATCCTCAATCACTTTTGGCGTCTTATCGGGTCTAGTTTCCAGAAACAATTTCGTCAATGCTTGAATATTGTCTCGTTCAGTAACGACATTTTCATCCTGCTCACGCTCCAAGCGCACTGTCTCTTTGGCGGCATCCAACAAGCCTTTTAACCAATCGATAGCCTTGATAACTCCAGCCTCATAATCTTGACGTAGTTTTTCCAAGCGTTCCCCCAAAGCAACAAACTGAGGATCGCCATGACAGCGCAATCGTCCCATTAAGTTAATTTCCAACTGCCGCGCACGCTTTTCCTGTTCCTTTTCAGTCAAGGTAAATACAGCATGTTCATCCATCACCAACTCATCAATATCATCACGAATGCGTTTAATATCGGTGTGCTCGTGGATCATCTTGATGGTTTCAGCCCCTAAAGCCGCCCAAACTAAAGAACCAGTTTGTCCGACTGGGCGCACAGATTCATAAATTTGCGCCAACCACTTAAAGTCATAGCGATAAGTCGCTAAAAACGGATCAGGGCTAATCGCAGTCCATAACTTATTCAACACGCCAAAAGCAGCAGCAAATTCATCGCGTTTTACGTTAGAGGGCAAACATTCCTGCGCAGCTAAAATACCCTCAAAGCCTTCTAAAGTCCGATCAACAGCGGGAAAAAAAGCCAGACACTTTGCCATTTGTACCGGCAAAATCGTCTTGAATGCTTCAATGCCTTCAATAACATCGTTTATTTCCTCATGGTTATACGCCAAGGCAGTACGCAAATTTTCAAACACCCCTAAATAATCAATGATTAAACCCAACTCCTTACGCACACCCGCTGATTCATAAAGCCGATTAGTACGACACATAGCCTGTAGCAAATTATGATCGCGCAACGGCTTATCCAGATACATGCAATAACAAATCGGAGGATCAAAGCCGGTTAGCAGCTTGGCGGTCACAATAATCAACTGTAGCGGATGCTCCGCATCCTTATAACCATCAATCAGATCCTTACGTTTTTGCTCATCGCTATCCAGACTTTGCCAACGCTCAAAGTCAGTTTCCACTATCGGTAGATTCAGCGCGGTTTTCCAGCGTAACCAATCTTTATTTTCTTTCCCTTTTTTAGCGCCATCAGCCACTTTAATCGGCGCCTGATCGACATTCATAACCACCTCAACCGCCTCAAAACCTAGCTGTTGACCGAGTAGATAATACATTCGCACACACGCTTCCCGGTCATAAACCACCACCATGCCTTTCATGTTTTTGGGTCTAACGCGGCTATTAAAATGCTTGACAATATCATTACTAATCGCCTGCATCCGCTTCGGTGCTTTTAACAAAACCGCCAACTTACCAGCACGTTTCGATAACGCGGCTTTCTCATCTTCATCCAGATTATGTGCTTCCACCAAGCGCTTAAACTCAGCATCAATAGCCTCGCGATCAACCCGTAATTCTGCCAAGCGCGGCTCAAACTTCACCGGTTTGGTAGCACCGTCACGAATCGACTGTTTATAGCTATAGCGATTCATATACCGACCTTCGTCCTCATCAGCACCAAACAACTTAAAGGTATTGTGTTCAAGACCGGAAATCGGCGTACCGGTTAAACCGTAAAAATGGGCTTCGGTAAAGCCCAACGCATTTTGTCACCTAAAAAACCTTCCTGAGTGCGATGCGCCTCATCGACCAACACAATAATGTTGTCACGACGATTTAAACCATTACTATCGTTAACATCAATTTCAATCTCTTGAAATTTATAAATAGTGGTAATCAAAATGCCGCGACTATCTTGCTCAATCAACTGTCCCAGCTTTTTACAACTCGCTACTTTGATTAAATTTTTGACATCCGCACCGCCAAAGGTCTCATTGATTTGCGTATCCAACTCGCGGCGATCAACCACCACTAACACAGTCGGATTTTTTAACCCGCTATCAGCCCGCAACATCTGCGCCGCATACAGCATCAACAAAGACTTCCCCGAACCTTGAAAATGCCAAATCAAACCTTTGCGCGGATAACCGGCTTTCACCCTTTCCACAATTTGTTTCGCGGTTTCAAACTGCGGATAACGCGGCAACAATTTAATCCGTTTAGGCGGCTTGTTTATACCAGTCTTGACCGTAGAAAACAGCGCAAAGGAGTGAAGTAACTGCAACAAGGTTTGTGGATTTAACAAGCCTTCAGCACTATCCAACACCGATACCAAGGTTAAGGGAATTTCATCGCGTTGACGGGTTGTATGCCACGGCCCCCAGTCCTTAACACCGGCATTGATAGCCCCATAAGCAAAGGTTTTACCTTCACTGGCAAAGCACAATAAATTCGGTACAAAGAACGGTTCTACATTTTTCCAATAGTGCTTTTGACCGCCGATAAAATCCGCTGCGCCATCCTGCCAACTGATGGAAGGTCGTGTAGCCGATTTGACTTCGCCCACCACTAACGGCATGCCATTCACATACAGGACAATATCAAAATAGACTTCAGTGGCCGCGATGTAATGCACCTGCTGTGACACCACAAAATGGTTGTTTTCAATCTGGTTAAAGTCAATCAGGTTGATGGTCACATGATCGCCATCTTGACCAAATGGCAAAGTTTTTTCAGCCATCAGCCATTCGTTAAAGTTTTCGTTGGCTTTAACCAGACCGGTATGTTTGGCTTCTAAGATGACACCGCGCAGTTTATAAACTACTTCATCGGCATAATCGGGATTGGCGGCAATATCAGGATTTAACGCACACAATGCCGCTTTCAACCATTCATCGACAAAGAGGTCGCTGACCTGTTTCGGCAGCGCATCACCGTGACAGTAATTCCACTTTACACCGCTTAATTGTTTTAATCGGTCAATAATTCCATTTTCGGTTACGGTTTGCTCGGTAAACACTAAGAGTTACCCATTAAGTTTGATATATGCTTTAAAACAAGACTTTTAGTACTTACGTTTAAATTTAAAAAATTAGTCTGAGAGATATAGGCACTTTTAAAAAGGTTAACAATATTTTTTTGCTCCTTAATGCTTGGAACCGGTACTTGTAATCCCTCCAAATCACCTTGGCTTATGGTAGTCATTGTTGTGGTCTGACCAACACACTGAAAATATTTTCGAGCCCAAGGAGATAAAGCATATATGTATAGATAATCTGGCAAAACTATGGATGTATCAACTTTAAGGCGAATCAGATGACAATCAAAAACAGATGTTTTTAGAGTATCTGTTACCAAGTAAGGCCATCCAATCCCGTACTTCACTAATGAAGAGCGATTAAAAATCAAATCCCCAGAGCTCAATATGAATTTATCAATATCTTTTTTTGAACAATTAACAATATCTCTTTTATCTATTCCACTGTAAGAGTTTTGATAACAGTCAACCACATTAAGAAATTTCACTGCTTCACTCTCTGTATTATCCTTTTTAACAAAAAGGCCATTTTGTGGCTTAGTTAAAATCAATTTATCTAAATTAACAACATCGCAATTAGCTTTAATTTTAGTTGGGTACTTAGGATCATCCTTTACTTCAAGTCTTTTGCCAAAAATTTCCCAGTATGCAGCACTCAAAAACTTCTTGATTGCTAATTCAGATTGAGTAGCTAAGGATGTTACGCGATCCAAAACATTAATTTCTTTTAAAAAATCTTCCTGTTTTTGTTTATTTGGGAATAGAAATTTTTGTTCAGATAAAACCTTCCATTTAATTGTTGGTGATAAAGAGCCCTCTGAAATTGCAACAGCCCTATTCATAAAAACATCAGATTGCATAAAAAAAGGCAAAAATTCTGGCAATACTGTTTCTTGATTGGCCTCTAAAACCATTGCATGTGCCGAACAAATACAATCCCATTCAGCCACACCTAATTTGCGTTGATAAGCTCTGCGTTTACCAAAAATGATTTGGCCTTTTTTGACTAACAATTTTTGCCCTTCAACATCGCTGGGTACGCCATGCCGCTTAATTCGTAAGCTGTCAGGGTCCAAGTGCTCAAGCCCAACATAGATGCTTAGATTGGTTTCACTCGGTTCCACTCGCTTGGAAATATGTTTAGCCATATCGCCAAACTTCACCATACGCCAGCCTTCCGGCAACTGTTTGTCATTACTCATTCTTTACCTTTACTACGCTGCTTTGATAAATATCAATTTCACAATAGAAATGGATTAACAACGGCCAATTGCTTGTCAAAAACTAGCCCGTGCTGCATATCTTCTGAATATAGCGTCCGGCAATCGGCCATTAATGCGGCGGCTACAATCAGGCTATCCCAGTGCGACAGCGAATAGCGTTTGGCAAGGTCAATCGCTTTTCGCACCGTTTCAGTATCGACGGCGATCACTTCACATAAATCCAGCAAACTTTTGGCAATTTCATGGGCCTCTGAGAGTAGAAAACCGTGTTTTCTGGTTAAAACGCTGACGGTTTCATTGATTACTTGGGTGCTGATGACTGGGCTATTTTCAATAATGGTTAAGGCGCAAGCGGATTTATGCTGATCTTGAGACTCGGCATAAATAAAGAGATTGGTGTCGGCGAAAACTCTAACGGTCATAGCAATCGTCGCGGTTGAGTTTTTCGGCTTTAAATCGCCCCTTGTATTTCGCTAAGGTAGCCAGTGCATTGGCTTTGCGGTGTGCCTCACTCTCTAATTGCTTGGCTTTCAAATGCTCTACAAAATCTAATACTTCAACAGCGGCTTGTTCTGGCAGGATTTTTACGGTTTCATAAATACGATCAGCGGTGTTCATTATCTTCATCTCCGGTAGTCAACAACCTCTACTTTGCATTTTTTCTAAAAGCTACTTTACGACAAACAGCGACAAATATCACTTATTGCAATGTTAGCGATCATGTCGAAATTCATTATTCATAGCCTAACTGCGCCAAACTTTTGAATAATGCTTCTGTCTGCTTTTTCAGTTTCACTCGGCTAATTTTCCAAGCTTCAATAGCATGTTCTATGTCCAGTGCTTCATGTCCGCTATCATTCTGCACATAAAGTGGAATGGACAGGTTATGCTGATTGACGCGGATATCGTCTATTGCCACCAATGCCGCGATAGTGGGCTGTTTGTCTGGTTCAAAGTAAGCCTCAGTGAGTACGCTTAAATTTTCATCAGATAAGCGACTATGCGCTCGTTCGCGGGTAACGTGTTCCACACCGTTGATAAACAGGATTTTGTTTTGGCGGTCTGCGGGTTTATTACGACGCAGTACCACGACACACGACTCCATTGGCGAGTTGTAAAACAAGTTTGGCCCTAAGCCGATGACGGCTTCAATCCAATCGGCTTCAATAATTTGCTTGCGAATCGCTTGCTCTGAATCTCTAAACAATACGCCATGCGGCCACAACATGGCAGCACGACCGGTTTTGGGGTTTAAGCTCTTAATGATGTGAGTATAAAACGCATAATCAGCACAGCCTTGAGGCGGCACACCATACAGATTGCGACCATAAGGATCGGCTGCAAACTTATCGCGGTTCCATTTTTTGATCGAGTAAGGCGGATTGGCAAAAATGACATCAAACTGTTTGAGCTGATCGTTTTCAATAAATTTGGGGTCACTGAGGGTATCGCTGCGCAGCACTTCAAATTCTTCAATGTCGTGCAAGAACATGTTCATGCGAGCAATCGCGGAGGTAAGCAAATTGACCTCTTGCCCATACAGCTTAACGCTACGCCATTCCTTATTTTGGTTACGCAGTTCCATCACGCCATTCAACAACATACCGCCGGTGCCGCAAGTAGGATCGTAAGCTGTTTCACCTGGCTGCAAACCCATAACGCGCGTCATCAAATGAACGACGGTGCGATTGGTGTAAAACTCTGCGGCAGTATGACCGGAATCGTCTGCAAATTTTTTAATCAAGAATTCGTAAGCTTCGCCAAGGTCGTCTTGATTAACTGTGTTGATGCCCAATGGAATTTTGCTGAAGTGCTGAATCAGATCAGCCAACAGATGATCTGGCAGACGCTCTTTGTTGGTCCACTGTGCATCACCAAACACACCATGCAATCGTTCGTTGCTGGACTCAATTAAGCGCAAAGCGGTTTGAATCGCTTCACCAATGTTTTTAGTCGTGTTACGCACCACTTCCCAACGCGCCTCACTGGGAATGTTAAAGCGGTGAAACATCGGCATAGCGGCGTATTCCGCATCACCTTCGTGAACTTCGAGTGCTTCGTTGTATTCTTCTAAATAGACATCCGACAGGCGTTTATAAAACAGCAGTGGAAAAATGTACTGTTTGTAATCAGACGCATCGATTTGGCCGCGTAAATATTCCGCTGCTCCCCAAAGTAAGTCTTCTAGTTTCTTTTTGTTTAGGGTGCTCATACTTTAGTCTTTTAAATACCACTTAACCGATGCATTCAAATAAAGACCTTCACTTACAACAGTGGCTGCAGCTTCTAAAGCTGCCTTATCTAGCATTAGTCTGTTTTGATATATAGATAACCCAATAAAACTTAGACGCCATGAATGACCTGCATTTTCATTGGAACGAATAATTGCATTAGAAAAACCATTAAATTCGTACTCCCCAGCAAGATATTTAATAATATCTTTATCCTTTGGTTCGTTTAGCTCAATCCAACACTCTCCATATAAATCACCTTTATAGCCGTTTGGATTGGTATATTGCGTAGCAAAAGTCTTGATCATGTCTTTCACTGCAACCACTCGAGCAGTACCAAGACAAGACCCAATAACAGCGGAATAACCTCCGAAACCATAATAATCATTCAAAGACTCATTATCTATTTCGGTTTCAATCTCCCACTTTTTATAATGATCATCAATATTGTCACGAAAGTAAATCATTGCTTCGATAAAAATTGGCATCAATTCTTGAAATCCAGGATTGTAGCGACATAACATATAAACATCATGCAATGTTTTTAATAATCTAGTCTGATCAAATAATCTAATATTTCCACGCCTTAACTGATCCAAAAACTCTTTTGTACAAACAATATTACGCAGAATTGATTGGTCGGCATTATCCAAAAGCAGACCATCTTCTGAAATAAAATTTTCATCGCCATCCATTGAATGATAATATTTTCTTCCTGTAACAATATTATCAACATCAATAAATTTAGGGTGCCAACTATTCATATTTCAAATCTTTCCTTGATAAGTAAATCTTCAAGCTCTTGCTCAGCTTGCTCTAAAGCAGCCAGTTTGTTTTTAAAATCCAACAAGGCTTGTTCCACTGTGATTGTTTCTTCTTCTAACGGTTTTTGCACATAACGTGCAATGTTTAGATTAAAGTCGTTTTCTTCAATTTACGATAAATTGACCCAACGCGCGACACCTTCAATTTCCTTGGCGTTCTGCGGTCCTGCTTGTTCCTGGCTTTGGTAGATTTGATAAATCTCGTCCGCTTGTTCAACCGATAAAGTGTTTTGTGCACGGCCTTTGGTAAAGATTTGTTCGGCGTTAATAATCAGCACATGGCTTTGATGGTCATCAGGACGCTGTTTTCTGAGCACCAGAATGCAAGCGGGAATACCGGTGCCGTAGAACAAATTGGTCGCAACGCCAATAATGGCCTCAATACGATTTTGTTCCAGCAATTGTTTGCGAATACGGCCTTCAGCGCCGCCACGGAATAACACACCATGCGGTAATACCACGGCCATGCCTCCGTTATCGTTTAAAGAGGAAAACATGTGCTGCACCCAAGCAAAGTCGCCATTGGTTTGCGGTGCTAAACCAAATTGTTTGCGTCCATAAGGATCATTTTGCCAAAGTTCATAACCCCATTCGCTTAAGCTGAACGGTGGATTGGCAATCACGTTGTCAAAGGTTTCTAAATGATCGCCTTTGATGAACTTTGGATGACGTAAGGTATCGCCGCGCACAATGTCAAAATCTTCCATGCCATGCAGAAACAAGTTCATGCGGGCAATGGCTTCGGTGGTGAGGTTTTTTTCCTGGCCTTTGATTTTCAGTAAGCGAGGATCGCCGCCGTGTTCTTTGACGTGGTGAATGGTTTCCAGCAACATGCCGCCCGTGCCGCAAGCGGGGTCGTAAACGCTTTCACCGGCTTTGGGATCAAGGATGTTGACCATTAAGCGCACGATGGTGCGAGGGGTATAAAATTCACCAGCTTTTTTATTGGCTTTGTCGGCAAAGCGTTTAATCAGGTATTCGTAAGCGCGGCCCATATCATCATCGCGAACACTGGATACACCGAGATTCACTTTGTTGAAATGATTGAGTAGCGTACCCAGTAATTCATCGGACAACCGCTCTTTGTTCGTCCAACCCGCGTCACCAAAAATACCGTGTAGGCGTTCGTTTGCCAGCTCTATGCCGCGAAACGCTTCTTTGAGTGCCTGACCAACATCTTTGGTTTTGTTGAATACCTGTTGCCAATGGCATTGTTCTGGTATTTGGATGCGGTGAAACATTTCTGCTTTGGCAAGCTCAACATCACCGACTTGTTCTATGGCTTCGGCTGATTCTTCATCGTAAACGTCGCATATACGTTTAAAGAATAAGACGGGAAAGATATAGGTTTTGTAATCGGAAGCATCAATCGGCCCGGTAATGATATGAGCTGCGTGCCAGAGATGTGCCTCTAAATCCTTTAAGGTGATGAGTGTCATTTAAGGTTTTGTTGTGTTGAATATGAAGGCTTTTAAAACAATTCCCAAACCGGTTTTAACCCGACTGGCATAGCCGCTAAGCGCCCCAATTCCAAGTAGATATTATCGGGGGCGTGAAAATCGGAACCCGCCGAAGCGTAAAGTTGGTGTTTTTCGGCAAATTGCTGGCTCATACGAATTTCGTCAAGACTGGCGCGGCCTGTGACCACTTCAATTCCCTGCCCACCGGCTTGTTTAAACACTGCCAAAGCGCGATTCATCCATTTAGCACTGAGTTTATAACGCATAGGATGCGCGACTACCGCCACGCCACCTGCAGCTTTAATCCAAGCTACGGTTTCTTCTAAACTCGCCCAAACGGTCGGCACGAATGCGGGTTTGCCTTTGCTTAAATAACGATCAAAGGCTTCTTGTTGTGTGGTCACATGCTGATGGGTTAATAAAAAATCGGCAAAGTGCGAACGGGTAATTTCACCATTACCAGCGGCTTGGGTAACAAATTGATAAGCGCCAAAAATCTTCTTTTTTTCCAGTTTTTCGGCGATTTGTTTGGCTCGTAAATCACGAATGCTTTGTTGACGAGCAATGCCTTCGCTCAACGAGGGGTTATGCGGGTCAATATTCAAACCAACGATATGCAAGCATTGATTCAAATGACTGGCAGATAATTCAATACCATTGATTAAGCGCATTCCCAAATCTGCCGCCGCTTGTTGAGCTTCGGCTAAACCGTTGGTGGTGTCGTGATCGGTCAAAGCCAAAACCGTCACGCCTTTTTCATGGGCGCGTTTCACTAATTCGGTCGGTGAAAGTGCGCCATCGGAGGCAATGGAATGACTGTGTAAGTCGTAAATCTCGGTCACTATGCGTAATCTCGGTAAAGTTTGGAATATAAGCCATTTTGTTGAATCAAGGTTTCATGGCTGCCTTGTTCGCAGATTTGACCTTGCTCAAACACATAAACGTGATCGGCTTGTTTAACCGCGCTTAGTCGATGGGCAATAATTAAAGTGGTTCGACCTTGCAAAAAGCTGTTTAAGGCTTGATGCAGTTTGTATTCGGTTTCGGTATCTAATGCGGAAGTGGCTTCGTCTAAAATCACCACCGACGGCTTGCTGACTATCATCCGCGCAATCGCTAAACGTTGGCGTTGACCACCCGACAATCTCACCCCTTGCCGGCCAACCACGGTATCCAAGCCCTGCTCCAGCTCAAGTACCGTTGCTTTTAATTGTGCCAACTCTAGCGCTTCCCACAACTCGCGGTCATCAATCTCTCGACCTAAAGTCAAATTGGCGCGAATACTGGCATTTAATAAAGCCGGATGTTGCAACACGGTTGCCACATGCTCACGCACTACATCCAAGCCGATTTGATTAATTGGCGTGTCATTGAAATAAATCATGCCTTGATTGGCTGGATATAAACCGATCAAAGCTTGCGCCAAGGTCGATTTACCACCGCCACTGGCACCGACCAAAGCGATTTTTTCACCAGCTTTAATTTTTAAATTGATGCCATTCAAAACCGGCTCATCGTTATAGCTGAAATGCAGATTTTTAACGCTAACAGCCACGGTTTTTTGATTTAAAAACGGATTGCTGTGATGAGGATATTGCGGCTCTCGCTGTAAAGTGGTCAGTTGATTAACTCGATTTAAAGCGCCACGCGCGGCATAAAAAGCTTGCTGGATACTTAAAATCTCCTGCACCGGCGCCATCATGAACCATAAATAGCCAAACACCGCCAACATTTCGCCAATGCTCAAATCAGAATACAACACCATCAACATCGCGGTGGCGCGGAAAATGTCAAAACCAAACAAAAAAGTTAAGAAACTCATCCGCACCGCAGCATCGCTTTTCCAAGCAAAAATCGTTGAATGGTCTTTAACCGCTTGAGCGCTGTTGATCAGTTGTTGGCAATAATGCTGTTCGCGATTACTGGCGCGAATTTGGTGGATGGCTTCTAAAGTTTCGCTGAGTGCTTGTTGGAATACGCTATAGGCTTTGTTTTCGTTGATTTTTAAATCTTTCACTTTTGAGCCTATCGCTTTGGCTAAATAAATCACCACCGGATTTAAAACGATAATAAACAAGCCCAATTGCCAATTCATCCACAACAAAATCAGCGCCGTACCTAGCACGGTGAAACAAGCGACAATCAATTTGCTGATGGTTGAGCCAATGAAATTATCCAAAGTATCTAAATCGGTCACCATATGCGCGGCCACGGTGCCACTGCCTAAGCTTTCGTATTCGGACATTGAAATGGTTTGCAATTGACCAATCAAATCAGCGCGAATCCTGAACACCACCTCTTTAGCGATATTGGAAAATTGCCGTGTTTGAATAATGTTGAGCACCAAAGTCGCCAGTCTTAACAACAAACTCACCACCAACACGCCACCAATGTAAAACACCGGCTGTTGCCATTCGATGGGTAACCACGGATTAACCGTGTTTAACACGATGCTCGGATGATTCAGCAACACTTCATCCACTAATAACGGCATCAACAACGGCACCGGAACGCTGGCAACCGTGGCTAGAAAGGCAATCAAATTACCGATAATCAGTTGTTTTTTATGCTTTAAGGCAATTTGAATAATGTATCGCCAAGAATATTTTGCTTGGCTAATAGTGTGTTTTGTTTTCAAAGGGATAAGATGTCTGGATTAGGCTTTGTTTATTATAAAGCGGTTCAATTGTTTTTACTTTTATGGGTGAGGCTGCGCTATGCCACACAAATCAATTCATAAGCTATTTGTCCAATTACTGCTGTGTTGCTTATGCAGTAGCCATGGTTTTGCTGCTGAGGATGCCAGCCAAAACCGAATTGCACAACGTCAAGCCTTTTTACAAGCCGAACGCTACATCAACGAAAACCGCGAGGCTGATTATTTTGCTTTGGCGGCTAGTTTAAAAAACTATCCGCTCTACCCTTATTTGCATTATCAATGGTTGAAAAACCATCTCGACGACCAAGCCAACATCGAGCTTTATCTTAGCGAATATGCCGATAGTCGTTTCGCGCCAGCCTTACAAAGCAAATGGTTGCTGTATCTTGGCAAACAACAACGCTGGGACTCGGTGCTTAGCCACCAATACCCAAGCAATACCGCTGAAACCCAGTGTTTATTTGCTTTGGCGCAATATCACAGCAATCAACCAGCAACGGCATTGGATAGCGCCAAGCGTTTATGGTTGCAAACTGACCCGCATTCTGAAAATTGCGATGCTTTATTTGGCTTATTAAAACAGTCGAGCAGTTTTGATAGCGACTTGGCTTGGCAAAAATTCAAGTCGGAATTAAGCAATAACAACCCGCAAGCCGCGACCCCGTTATTAGAGTTGTTATCCGAGCAGCGCCGTCAAATCGCCAGCCTTTGGCTAAAGCTGTATAAGCAACCGGATTTGGTCATACAAAATGGCGAGTGGAAGCGTGAATCTGATCAAGCGGGACAGATTTTTGCTCAAACCATTTTGCGTCTAGCCGATAGCGATTTATCAACGGCATTGGCAACCTGGGATCGCGAAAAAAGCACGATTAATATTGCCCCCGAAATCTTGATTGATACCGAGAATAATCTGGCTTTGGCTTTAGCCTTAAAAGGCGAAGCCGATGCTTATCAACGCTTGGCGCAATTAAGTAAACCGAGTAAAGCCAATCGAGAATGGCAGATTCGCGCTGCTTTGCGAGCACAAAATTGGTCAGCGGCCAATGCCGCGCTGGCTGGATTGGATGATGAAACCAAGCATCAAGATAAATGGCAATATTGGCAAGCGCGCGCCTTACATGAATTAGGTCAAAAACCGCAAGCTGAGTCTTTATTTCAACAATTAGCGCAGCAACGCAGTTTTTACGGCTTTCTAGCCGCCGAAAAACTGCAACAACCGATTAACTTGGCCGACAATCCAATTCATGTCAGCGCCGAGGAAATGGCGGAATTAAAACAACAAGCCAATTTTCAGGTGGTTAGCGAATTTCTAGCTTTGGATAGGCAATTAGAAGCAAAGCGCCAATGGTGGTTTGCGACAGCGAATTTGGATAAACACGATTTGGCGGTGGCGGCAAAACTGGCCGAACAATGGCAATGGCCAACGATTGCGATTTTTACCAGCGCCAAAGCGCATGAATGGAACGACATGGCGTTGCGGTTTCCGCTGATTTACGCCAATGAAATCGATTTACACGCTGCAAAACAGCAGATTGATCCGGCGTTGATTTTTGGTTTATTACGCCAAGAAAGTGCATTTGATGAAACCGCTGATTCTTCTGCGGGTGCGAAAGGCTTAATGCAAGTGATGCCGAAAACCGCCAAGGAAATTGCCGCTGAGCTTAAACATAATTGGCAACGCGATAGCAGTTTATTCAATCCCAATTTAAACATTCAATACGGCAGTTTTTATTACAAAAAACTCTTGGCAGAATTTGACCAACACCCTCTGTTGGCAACGGCGGCTTATAACGCTGGCCCGAAAAAAGTCAAACGCTGGCTACCCAATAATCAGGCTTTACCTGGCGATATTTGGATAGAACTGATTCCTTATAAAGAAACCCGCGAATATGTGTCATCGGTACTGCAATATGCCTTGATTTATCAGCAACGATTACATCGCGATAGCTTAAAAGTGGTGAACTTAATTCGCCAAGTAAAGCCAAACTAAAATTTGTGCTGATTTTTTAACCCTACTATTAGATAATGGCCGACGTTTTTGACTCACTTAACTTAGGTAGATTTAATGGAGAAACAGCACAGTTTCACGCGCGAAGAATTGCTCATGTCTGGTCGTGGCGAACTTTACGGCCCACAAAATGCGCAATTACCGCTTCCCAATATGCTAATGATGGATCGCATCATTCATATTTCTGACGAAGGTGGTAAATATGGCAAAGGCCAAATTATTGCTGAACTCGATATTACCCCTGAGTTGTGGTTCTTCGATTGTCACTTTCAAGGTGACCCAGTTATGCCAGGTTGCTTAGGTTTAGATGCAATGTGGCAATTAGTCGGTTTCTATTTATGCTGGCTAGGTGGCCCAGGTAAAGGTCGTGCATTAGGTTGTGGTGAAGTTAAATTTACCGGCCAAGTGTTACCAACCGCTAAAAAAGTCACTTATAAAATCGATTTAAAACGCGTCATTCTTCGCAAACTGGTGATGGGTATCGCTGATGCCACCATGGAAGTTGACGGCAAACAAATTTACGAAGCCACTGATTTGCGAGTTGGCCTTTTCACTTCCACTCAAGATTTCTAGGAAATAACATGAGACGCGCGGTTGTAACAGGTCTGGGGATTGTGTCCAGCATTGGCAATAACAGAGACGAAGTTGTCGAATCATTAAGAGCCGGACGCTCAGGCATTGTGCATTCTGACGTTTACCAAGAACTGGGCTTTAGAAGCCATGTTCATGGCCCAATCAACATTGATTTAGACGAAGCCATTGATCGTAAAATCAAGCGTTTTATGGGCGACGGCGCGGCTTTCAACTACTTGGCAATGGAACAAGCCATTGCCGATTCTGGCTTAGATGAAAACGAAGTCTCGAATTTCCGCACTGGTTTAGTGATGGGCTCTGGTGGTCCGTCTACTTCCAACTTGGTCGAAGCCGCTGATATTTTGCGTTCAAAAGGCGTTAAAAAAGTCGGTCCGTATATGGTGCCTCGCGCTATGTCCAGCACTAACACCGCTTGCTTGGCAACCCCATTCAAAATCAAAGGCGTTAACTACACCATCAGTTCGGCTTGCGCGACCAGTGCTCACTGTATCGGTCATGCGATGGAATTAATCCAGCTCAATAAGCAAGATGTAGTATTTGCTGGCGGCGGTGAAGAATTACATTGGACCATGTCGGTATTATTCGATGCGATGGGCGCATTGTCTTCTAAATACAACGACAGCCCAGCAACCGCATCAAGACCTTACGATGCAACCCGCGATGGTTTCGTGATTTCCGGTGGCGGCGGGGTTTTGGTGATCGAAGAACTCGAACACGCCAAAGCGCGCGGCGCGAAAATCTACGGTGAGTTAGTCGGCTACGGCGCTACTTCCGATGGCTATGACATGGTTCAACCGTCTGGCGAAGGCGCAGTGCGTTGTATGCAACAAGCGATGGCAACCGTTGATGGCAAAATCGACTACATCAATGCTCACGGCACCAGCACACCGGTTGGCGACACTCGTGAATTAGAAGCCTTACGCAATGTATTTGGTGCCGGCAATATTCCAGCGGTCAGCTCAACCAAATCTTTAACCGGTCACGCTTTAGGCGCGGCAGGTGTTAATGAAGCGATTTATTCCTTACTGATGATGCAAGAAAACTTCCTCAGCGCTTCAGCCAACATCACCGAATTAGACCCAGAAGCCAACGATGTGCCGATTGTTCGTGAATACCGCGACAACGTCACATTAAACACCATTATGTCTAACAGCTTTGGTTTTGGCGGCACTAACGCCACCTTAATTTTCCAACGCTATAACGGCTAATCTAGCTCGGCAGTCAAAACTCGCTTTTGACTGCCCACACCTCCCCGCCAATGTCAGAATTAGAACTCGAACAAAAATCTCGCACCCAATTCAATAAATTACAGAAACGTCTCCGCCGCTGTGTTGGCGAAGCGATTGCTGATTTCAACATGATCGAGGACAACGACAAGATCATGGTCTGCCTGTCGGGCGGCAAAGACTCTTACACCATGCTCGATATTTTGCTAAATCTGCAAAAAACCGCGCCGGTTAAGTTTGAAATCATCGCTGTCAATCTCGACCAAAAACAACCGGGATTTCCTGAAGACGTTTTACCCGCTTATTTACAATCAATTGGCGTGCCCTATCACATCATCGAACACGATACCTACAGCATCGTTAAACGCATCATCCCCGAAGGCAAAACCACTTGCAGCCTATGTTCACGCTTACGTCGTGGCACTTTGTACGCCTTCGCCAAAGAAAACAACATCACCAAAATCGCCTTAGGCCATCATCGTGATGACATTATGGAAACCTTTTTCCTTAATATGTTCTACGCTGGCAAACTCAAAGCCATGCCGCCAAAACTATTGAGCGATGACAAACAAAACATCATCATTCGTCCATTGGCCTATTGCCGCGAAAAAGACATCAACCGCTTTTCAGCCTTTAAAAAATTCCCGATTATTCCTTGCAACCTCTGCGGTTCACAAGAAAATCTACAACGAGTAGCGATGAAAAAAATGCTAACCGCATGGGACAAACAATTCCCAGGTCGTTTAGAAACCATTTTTGCCAGCTTACAAAATATCGCCCCGTCACAACTGGCCGACACGCAATTATTTGATTTTATAGGCTTAAAACGCGATCCAGATGCCGCAGCCAATCCACGCATCAGTTCCGACGAGCCAAGCCTTGATATTCTTGAACGCTAAGCTTGACAAAGCCATCGAATTCCTTATAATTAGCGGTTCTGGAGCCTCGGTGGCGAAATAGGTAGACGCACGGGACTTAAAATCCCGCGGTGGTGACACCGTACCGGTTCGATTCCGGTCTGAGGCACCATACAAAATCCAGAAAAAACCCGCTAAGTTATCTGACTTAGCGGGTTTTTTTATGCCCATTAAAAAGTAGTAAAAACTTAGGGTTAACTACAAATCCCCTAAAATAGGTTAGCGAGATAACTGAGCACAACCGAAGTTTCGGCTTAGCTCAACCAACGACTTAACGGCGTAGGGGGCATTTTATGCACCATCAATAACAAAAGTTTGCACCCTACCCTCGATCATGCCGATTTGCTGCGTTTGCGGTTCGCTGCGGGTTGGGCTTGGCGTTCGACTTGGATGCGTTTGAGTAGTTCGGCGGCGGGTTCGTCGTTGGGGTCTTGGGGCACCAGTTCGCCGCGAAAGGCTTTTGCTAGGATTGATTGGCTCAGGCGGTCAAGGCGTTGTTTGGCGGCGAGGTATTGTTTTTCGACGGTGTC
>CAIXED010000021.1 GCA_903918375.1 uncultured Pseudomonadota bacterium
ATAAATTTCGCAATAAACGCCAATTTCGCGAATCCGGCGGGCAATCAACTGAGTGTATTGCGAGCCGAAATCGAGGATAAGGATTTTGTCGGAATGGATATTGGTTGATGTTGATTGTGTCACGCGGCAAGCCTTATGTTTGGGAGCTTAGAGTAAATCTTTATAAAGTCCGTCGAGCAGGCTTTTGTTGTTCGCAAAACCTTTGACGGCGTTTTTTTCAAATAATGAACGCGACATCCGTCGCACAAACCGTAAATACGGCGTCATCCCTGTGTAGTGTTTTAAATTGGTGTGGGCTTTGTAAATGCTGCTAATTCGTTCTGCATTGCCAGCAATTGTCCAATTATCTTGGGCATCAGGTTGATCGGCGGCCTTTTTGAAAAACAGCGTGACATTGCCGCCGTCCTCAGAGAATAAATGTCGCTCTTCGATCAAACCGGCTTTTTCACCTAATTTACGCAAAGTAGCCAGATTGAAATTGTACAAATGCGCTTCGTGGAAAGTGCTGATTGGTGATTGGCAGGTGGCTTCCATATTTGGCACTTCGACCACCAAAATGCCTTCAGGTTTTAGCAAGCTACGCAGTTTGTTGATTACGAAAAATGGATCTTCGGTGTGTTCCAATACGTGCCAAATAGTAATCAGATCAAAGCTTTCTTGCTCAAATTCACCATCTTGAATAAAGCCGTGTTGCAGTTGCAAGCCATATTCGGCGGCTGAATATTCGCCGTAACCTTTGTTGGGCTCAATGCCTTGAGTATTGTGACCCAAGGATTTAAGCAAATAAGCAAATTCACCACCGCCTGTGCCGACATCTAGCATGGTTTGGGGGTTAGCCAATAGATGTTTGATTTTTTCATGTCGAGTTAAGGCTACTTTCCCTGCGCGTAATACATGCTTGGCTTTGGGCTCGTAAGTTTTTTTATAATTTAAGCGATATTCTTCTTCATAAAATTTTCGGGCATTGTGTGGAAACGGATCGCTCCACACTAAGCCGCAATCGCTACAAATCACGGTCCGTAATTCACCGCCATCTCTACTGCGGTTTGATAATACTGAAACGTGTTCACCACCACAAAGATGGCAAGGTGAGCTTGCAATAGTGAGTCCCGCAGTTTGAGCTTGCATATATTTCGTCCAGAAAAAGCAATAACTTGCTATTAATTCATGTGGTAGTTAGGTGCTTCTTTGGTAATCGTCACATCATGTACATGACTTTCGCGCATACCGGCACTGGTTACCCTGACAAATTGTGATTTGTCATGTAACTCGTCAATGGTTGGGTTTCCAGTGTAGCCCATGCTAGAACGGATACCGCCTAATAACTGATGAATAATCGCCAATACGCTGCCTTTGTAAGGAACGCGGCCTTCAATGCCTTCTGGTACTAATTTTTCGACTAAATCAGTTGCTTCTTGGAAGTAACGGTCGCTAGAGCCTTGTTGTTGTGACATTGCGCCCAATGAGCCCATGCCGCGATAAGACTTGTAAGAACGGCCTTGGAATAATTCCACTTCGCCCGGTGCTTCTTCTGTACCAGCAAATAAACCGCCTAGCATCACTGCATGAGCACCCGCAGCCAAGGCTTTAGCAACATCACCCGAATAACGAATCCCGCCATCAGCAATTAAAGGAACGCCTGTACCTTTTAATGCCGCTGCGACATTGCTAACCGCTGTTATTTGCGGCACGCCAACGCCAGCGACGATACGGGTAGTACAAATTGAGCCAGGACCAATACCGACTTTAACGCCGTCCGCACCGGCTTCAACTAAAGCTTTAGCGGCTGCGGCAGTGGCAATATTGCCACCTATGACTTGCAGTTTTGGGAAGTTTTGTTTGACCCAGCGCACGCGGTCTAATACACCTTGTGAATGGCCGTGAGCGGTATCAACGATAATCACGTCAACACCGGCTTCGACTAAAGCTCTAACTCTTTCTTCGGTTTCTGCGCCAGTCCCTACCGCCGCACCAACTCGTAAACGCTCTTGTTCGTCTTTGCAAGCGTGTGGGTTATCTTTAGCTTTTTGAATATCTTTGACGGTAATCATGCCGCGTAAATGAAAATCACCATTTACAACCAGCACTTTTTCAATGCGGTGTTTGTGTAGTAGGGCAATCGCTTCTTTATAGCTGGCTGATTCGTTAACAGTAACCAATCGCTCTTTAGGAGTCATGACCGAAGTAATCGATTCATCCAAGCGAGTTTCAAAACGTAAATCACGACTGGTGACAATACCGACTAAAGCTTCACCATCAACCACTGGCACACCAGAAATGTTTTTGGCGCGAGTCAGTTCCATCACTTCGCGGACGGTAGCATTAGGCGATACAGTGATCGGGTCTTTAATGACACCGCTTTCGTATTTTTTAACCCGTAACACTTCACGAGCTTGTTGCTCGATGGTCATGTTTTTGTGAATGATGCCGATGCCGCCTTCTTGGGCAATGGCAATCGCAAGACGTGCTTCAGTCACCGTGTCCATGGCGGCAGACACCAAAGGGATGTTTAGGGTGATGTTGCGGGTTAATTGCGTTGTTAAATGAACATCGCGAGGTAAAACAGTGGAATGCGCGGGGATTAATAAAACGTCGTCAAACGTCAGCGCTTCTTGAATGATTTGCATGATCACACCTAGCTAATCGAAAATAAGCCGCTTATTGTACAACTTTACCGCCCTTCCTAAAAAGCATCAGCGCAAATTGACTTGATTTTTATTGATTTTTTGCGCTAAGAGCCTCGTCAATTGCTTCTAATTCGTGAATTTTAGGGTGATGTAGAAACAAGCCCAATGCGCCTAAAACCGAAAAAATATACAAAGTATTGAAATCGTCACCCAAAATAAACATCACAAAACCGAAAACAGCCACTGTTTCGATCAATAGCAAGGCAACAGTGGTCGTAAAAAAATAGCGTTGTTTAGCGGGCTTATCGCCGGGCATGGTTTGATTGAGTCTAACCAAAATGAAACGTAATAAATTGGTTAGCGGAAACAAAATAATCGCCACCCCGTAAAAAATGCTTCTGATGATTTCCCGTTGGGCTTCATCGAGATTAATTCTTAACTCTGCTCCCCAAACATGACAAACAAGGTTGTAAGCGATTAACAATATCAATAGAAAGCCGACAACCAGCCAATGTGGGCGCAATTGTGATTGTGTTGAAAAGTTTTGATCAGTCATTAGTCTTCGTTATGTTTTTACGGGTATTGCTAACAATAGCAAGAAAAGCCACAAAATCGTAAAGCGCATGAATCACCATCGGTGTCAGCAAATTGCGTTCGCCGTCATAATCCAGCGACAAGCCCAAATACAAACTCATTAACAATGCCAAAACGGCATACAACGGCGTAACAGCGTGAGCCAGTGCAAACACCACGCCACTGGCAATTAAGCCAACATCAGCTCCCCAAGCCTGTTCAAATCCGCTTTGCATTAAGCCGCGAAACAAAACCTCTTCGCCAAAACCGGCTAAACAAGCCAAAATCAATAAATCGGTCCAATGGCTATTTACAAGCGATTGACCTAACGATTCTTCGAGCATTCTTCTAATTTTGCTAAACGATTGAAGTGGTAAATGTTGCATTGCAAAAAACAACAAGACTAATGGCGAAGTTGCGAAGGTTGCGTTGATCAAAGCGGTTTCGGAAAAAAACAGATCGGCAAACGGATTAACATCAAACAACCAGCCCACAATGCTGGCCACCACCGCTAATCCGGCTTCAAAATAACAAGCGGTTTTAAAAAATTGTTTTTCTAGCAAAGATTGATTTGGCATAGCCTATTTTTGTGAACTGAATTTTGACCTAAAAATTCTAAACAAAAACCGCTAGAATTGGCAGGATTGGAATTAATGAGTCGTAATTATGCAATGCTATATCTATAAAAGCCTGAAAAAAGACGAACTGTATCTTTACTTAGATAAAAAAGATGATTTCAGCGCCATTCCAGACAACTTAATGCAAAGCTTTGGTCGATTAAGTTTTGTTATGGAAATTGAGCTAACACCAGAACGCAAATTAGCACGCGAAAGTAGCGAAAAAGTCATCGATAGCTTAAAAAGCCAAGGTTTTTTCGTACAAATGCCGCCAACATTCATACCTTTAGCGCCTTCAGCCAGCAATCGTTATCTGCACTGAAAGCGAGCCTTAAGCACAATCCATGCTAACATTCACCTACTCGCCCGAGTCGAGTTTTTAATTCTCACCAGGACACGTAATACATGGCAGAAAATTCATACGCTTTTGAAGACGCAAAGTCAAAAGGCATTCTCTGGGGATTCGGTTCACTGATCGGCATCGTTTTAATTGTTATGTTGGTGTTAGGTGAATGGTGGAGCCAAGAACCTGAACAGTTTAGTGTGCAAGACGAAGCCGTCGAACGCATGGAGACCACTGATACCGATCAAATGCCAATTGGCTATGTTTACGCCAATACCTTGGCCCACATTGCTGATGTGATTTTGTTCAAATCTGGCGGTTATCTTTCCAATGACGTAGCGCCTCCAGGCTTGTTCTGCGATAACATTCAAAGCTTTGAATACGGTGCGTTGGTGATGTTGCGTGACGGTACTACCGCATTGCGTAACCATTTTGCTCGCGACCAATCACAATCTGCCGAAGATCCAGATTTAGCAAGAGCGGAACCTTATTTTTATTACGAACGTAACTCATGGGCTTTGCCATCGACAGAAGCCGAATACGTCAAAGGGGTTGAGGCCTTACACGCTTACATGGCTCGTTTACAAAACCCATCGACGACCTCAAAGCCTGCACAGTTTCACTCGCGTGCTGACAATCTATGGCAGTACACCGAGGTTGTGATTAAACGTTTAGGTGGTTTATCAACGCGTCTGGCGGCTAGTACCGACAAATTTTCTGGCGCGGCGCATGGTGACCCATCAAACCCAATCGACATCAACATGCCCACCATTGGTAAAACACCATGGATGGAAATTGATAACGTCTTCTACGAAGCGCGTGGCGCAAGCTGGGCTTTAGTTCATATTCTTAAAGCGATTAAGCATGATTTTTCTGACATCTTGTTGGATAAACGGGCAATGAACACTTTGGATATTATGATTCAATCGCTTGAAAACGCTTTAACCCCGACCTTAAGCCCAGTGGTTTTAAATGGTGATGGTTTTGGTCTATTTGCCAACTACTCGTTGGCGATGGCGAACTATATCGCTCGTGCTAACGCGGCGGCTCTTGATTTACGGGACGTAATGAACAGAGGTTAAACCTTATGCAACAAGATCAAATCAGCGAAAATTTTAAAAAAATTGAAACCTGGCGTCGGATCATTTTCATGCTTATTTATGCATTTATCGATAGCATGGTGAAATTACTGCTGTGGATTGTGATTTTGTTGCAAATGGCTTCGGTGTTAATCAGTGGTAAAACCAATAGTAATTTATTAGGGTTTGGTCATAGCCTTTCCAGTTATCACTACCACATCTTACTGTTTCTAACCTTTAGCACCGACCAATTGGCTTTTCCATTTGCAGAATGGCGTGTTTCTAGCGAAATCGATTTTCTACGGAAAAACTAAAGCCCCAAGACTAATCAGTAACTTAAAATCATCCATGTCAATATGGATGATTTTAAATCCTGTTTCTATATCCATTTCACTAAGCGATAAATTTTTGATTCGGACAATTCCCAATTAATCAAACTGTTTGAGATTGTTGCCACTCTCGCTAGAGATTCAAAGGCATGTCCTTTGCTTTCGTTGTAGCGCCTTTTTCAAAAATCTAATCTAGCTCACAGCTTATTATAAATATCCATTGCCCATGAAATACAAAGATCTCAGAGACTTCATCGCCCAGTTAGAAAAACAGGGTGAATTAAAACGGATTAAAACCGAGGTTGATCCGGTTTTGGAAATGACCGCGATTTGTGACCGGATGCTGCGCGAAGGTGGGCCTGCGTTATTGTTTGAAAACCCCAAAGGCTACAATATTCCCGTGCTTGGGAATCTGTTTGGAACACCGAAACGGGTGGCGATGGGCATGGGAGCAACTGATGTTTCCGAGTTGCGTGGTATTGGTGAGTTGCTGGCTTATTTAAAAGAGCCTGAGCCGCCAAAAGGGATGCGCGATGCAATGGAAAAACTGCCGGTGTTTAAGCAGGTGTTGAACATGGCACCTAAATTGGTCAGTTCACCAGCTTGTCAGGAGGTGATTCGGGTTGGTGACGAAGTGGATTTGTCGGTTTATCCGATTCAAACCTGTTGGCCTGAAGATGCTGCGCCATTGATTACTTGGCCGTTAGTGATTACCAGAGGGCCGAGTAAAGATCGTCAAAATTTGGGGATTTATCGCCAGCAAGTGATCGGTAAAAATAAAGTGATTATGCGTTGGCTGGCGCATCGTGGCGGGGCTTTGGATTTTAAGGAATGGCAAGAGGCGAATCCTGGCAAGCCGTTTCCAGTGGCGGTGGCTTTGGGTGCTGATCCAGCGACGATTTTGGCAGCGGTGACGCCTGTGCCTGATACTTTGTCGGAATATGCTTTTGCAGGTTTGTTGCGCGGCAGTAAGACCGAGGTGGCGACTTGTTTAAGCCATGATTTGCAAGTGCCAGCTAGTGCGGAAATTGTTTTGGAAGGTTTTATTTATCCCGGTGAAACCGCGCCAGAAGGGCCGTATGGCGACCATACTGGTTATTACAATGAAGTTGATGAGTTTCCGGTGTTTACCGTAGAGCGGATTACTCAGCGTCAAATACCGATTTATCACAGCACCCATACTGGTCGTCCACCGGATGAGCCAGCGATTTTAGGTGTGGCTTTGAATGAGGTGTTTGTGCCGATTCTGCAAAAGCAATTTCCTGAAATTATCGATTTTTACCTGCCACCTGAAGGTTGTTCGTATCGAATGGCGGTGATTAGTATGAAAAAGCAATATGCTGGTCATGCTAAACGGGTGATGTTGGGGACGTGGTCGTATTTACGGCAGTTTATGTACACCAAGTTTGTGATTGTGGTTGATGAGGATGTTAATGTCCGAAATTGGCAGGATGTGATTTGGGCGATTACCACGCGAATGGATCCAGCGCGGGATTTAACGATTCTGGAAAACACGCCGATTGATTATCTGGATTTTGCTTCGCCTGTATCGGGTTTAGGCTCGAAAGTGGGATTTGATGCGACCAATAAATGGCCAGGAGAAACCAATCGCGAATGGGGTAAACCGATTGTGATGGATAAGGAAGTTTTGAAAAAGGTTGATGCGATGTGGGATAAGTTGTTCGATTAAACTTAATCGCTCGGATTGAATATAGTTTCAACCCGAGCCTAGTTAAAACTAAGCAGAAATGTTTTCGGCTTGTTTAATCACTTCGTTGCTGGCTAAGGCCAGTGCGCGTTTGAAGTTGGCACAGGCTTTATCATGCTCGCCTTTCGCTTGTTCCAGTTCACCCAGCAATTGATGAGCGTCAACTGACTCTTCAATATGCAAACTTTTCAGCAGATATTGTTCGGCTTTTTCCATTTGTTCGACTTTTAATGCCAATCGACCCAAGACGCTAAATAACATGGCGTCAGTTGGATAAACCGCCAGCCATTGCTCAGCTGATTGCAGTTGTTTGGCGGTGTCGTTAGATTCGACCATGGCATAAAGTGCCAAGGTAGTGGCATCCCAATAACGGCCTAGCTGTTTAATCAACCCCGCTTCCACATCGGCACCTGCACCGGCGTTAATCATCGCTGCAAAGTAAATATTGGCAACGCCTGGCAAGGTTCTGATGTGTCTTGGAATTTCATCCCAGCAAGCAACAATCGCTTGAATATCATTGTTGGCGGCAGCTTGTTTTAGTAAGCGGCTAAAGGTTTGGGTTTCCAGTAATTTAACTTCGCCTTCCATGACAATTTTGTGTTCTTGTAAGGATGGCAAAAGTTTATTAATGGCTTCAATGTCACCTAAATGCTGATACGCCTGATGCATCATTTTTAACACACGACCATGATTAGGATTGATCTCGTGTAATTTGCTCAAGGTTTGTAACGCTTGTTCGAACTGATGTTCCGATAAATGCAATTCGGCTTGAGTTAAGCCAACGGTCATGTCGTTATCAGCCGATTGTTCGCTGGCTTTTCTTAAATATTCGTCGCGTTTGTCTAATGCGCCGCGAGATTGAGCCGCACGAGCCGCGGTCAAGTAATGCAACAACGGTGCGCCGCTGTTTGATGCGTGTTTGATTAGAACTCTTTCCGCGCTTTCCCAGTTACCATCAGCGGCATCAAATAAACCAGCAATCAAGGCTTCCTGAGAACGGTTGAATTTAACGCTTTGGCGGCGTTTGGCGACTTGGCTTGGCATCCGAATCAAAACGCCCATTAAGCGGAAAAAGCTGTATAAAAAGAAGAAACCGATTACCTGAATCACGGTGAAAACCGTTAATGAAGTTTCCAGTGACCAGTGACCAAAGCCAATTAATACATAACCAGGGTCGTTGTAAGAGGCTAACCAGTTATGCAATAAAAACGCCACCGCAATGGCGGCGAGTAGCGAGGCAACAAAGTAAATTAAATTTTTCATAACGCTGCCTGTTGATTACTGGCCAGTTTTGGCTGATCCATCAGCAGCGGGGGCTGACGATGGATTTTTATCGGTATCGATACGCAATTTACTAATGTCTTTTAGCAGTTTTAACGAGCCGCTGACATCAGGGTATTGGCTGCGAATTTGTACGGCAGCCAGTTTATTTAACTCGGCTTCAAAACGCTCGGTTGAGATGTTTTCAGCAAAATTTTTCTTTAGCCAGAGTTTGGTGTCAGCAATGCTGCTGGCAAACAAAGTATCGTTTTGTTGGACTAAAGCAATCTCTATCATTTCCAAACGCACTTTTAACTGTTGTTTGATGAAATGTGCTTCTTCTGGGGTCAAAATCGCCTGAACTTCTTGCGATGTATGGCGCAAAACCACATAGCCTTTTAATTGTTTAGCAACGCTACTGAGTAAGCCGTTTTCTTGTTCTGCCAAGTTAGAGCTAGGTGCTTTGGTTTCATCCGGTTGTTTGCCAGCGTGAGGTAAAAATACCGCCAGATTTTCAACCGCATCTTGTAAATGTTGAATGCCAGCATAAATGCCTACGATGTCAGGCACTGTCGCACCGTTAAGCAGAGCGATTTCTTTAGCAATTTGTTCGCGGACTTTAAAGGCGGCAGCGTCACCGCTTTCGCGTAGACGTTGGTCAGCTGCTTCCAAGGCTTCGCGGGTGGTGGCAACGTCACCGACTAAATGTAAACGTTGGTTGGCAACGGTTAACAAATATTCAGCATCCGCTAGTAACCAATCGCCACGGGTTTTACCCAATTGGCGTTGTAAAGCTTGGATAGAGGTTTCTAGGTCTTTTTTCGCAGTATTCAGGCGCTCTTCGTGCAAGCTAGAAAAACTCGCCAAAGTTTCGGTGAAATGATTGTCTTTGCCAGTCATTTCACTATTTAAGTTAGTGATTTGGTTTTGCAAACCGGTGATTTGTTCACGCAAACCATTCATTTCTTTATCGACTTCAATCAGTTTCAAATTGTCCTGATTGTTTTCGCTGTCTTGGCTACTGCGTAATTGCTGGAAAAAATAAAATCCAGCCGCGCCTAAAGCGATGGTTAAAACGATGGCGATAATGCCTATCAATAAGCCCGCGCGCGATTTTTTAACCACTACAGTAGGAGCTGGTATTGGTTCTTGTTGTTGTTCAATTACGTCGGCCACTGTTTTCCCCGTTAAATAACGTCGTCAAGGTCTCTAAAATTGCTGCATCAGTGGGCTGTTGGCTCACTGCTATCTGTTTAAATCCAAGTTGTTCAGCGGCTTCGGCGATACGTTGGCTCGCTGCCACTAATAAAACTGTTTCTATTTGCTTTGCTGAAGCACTGTCCAGCATGGCTAGCAAATTTTGCAAGGCTTCGATGCTGGTAATGCTGATGGCATCAAGCTGTTGCTCGGCAATACGTTTAACTAAGTCGCGGTTATCGATTATCGGCTGTTGGCGACGATAAACTTCTAAATAAGCAACATAGGCACCGCGACTGCGTAAGCCTTGTTCTAATTTATCCCTGCCACCGACACCGCGAACAATAAAACAGTTTTTGTCGCTAACTGTTTGTAAAGCCGCTTCTGCCAATAAGCCTTCGCTACTAAATTCAGTCGCTGGCACGCAATCTACTCGCCACGCCGCATTTTCCAAGGCTTGAGCAGTTGCTTTGCCAACTGCCGCAATCTTAGGTAAAGCGGGCATTTTGCCATTGAACGCTTTGATAGCAAAATCCACAGCATTGGTGCTGGTAAAAATTAGCCAGTCACTTTGCGATGCGGCCGCTAAAACTGCGGCTTCTGGTGGCTGTTCAACGATTTCTAAAGTTGGAAATCGTAATGCCACGCCACCCTGTTGTTCAATCAATCCACACAAATTATCGGCTTGCCCAACTGGGCGAGTGACCAAAATTTGTGCAGCGTTTAAATTCACTGATACAGCTCGCGTAAAATTTGTTCGGCACCTTGCGCTAATAAATCATTAGCCACTTGGATGCCCAATTGTTCAGCTTGTTCAAAGCTGGCTTCTGCTTCAGCGCGATAGATTTTGGCGCCATCAGGACTGCCAACCAAGCCGCGTAGCCAAAGTTTGTCGCCTTTAATTTCCGCAAAACCAGCAATTGGTACTTGGCAGCCGCCGTTTAAGCGAGCATTCATGGCGCGTTCAGCGCGAACTCTTAAACTGGTTTCTTCATCATGCAAGACTTTTAAATAAGCATGGATTTCTGCATCATCGATACGGCATTCGATACCAATCGCGCCTTGACCGATAGCCGGTAAACTTTCGGTTGAATCCAAACCTTTGGTAATCCGTTCGCCCAAACCTAAGCGTTTTAAACCAGCAGAAGCCAAAATAATCGCGTCGTATTCATCGGCATCGAGTTTAGCAAGACGGGTATTAACGTTGCCGCGTAAGCTGAGAATTTCAGCATCAGGAAATTGGGCTTTGATTTGGCATTGGCGACGCAAGCTGGAGGTGCCGATCCGCGCGTTGGCAGGCAATTCGGCCAAGCTTTTATAGCGATTGGAAACAAAGGCGTCGGTTGGGTCTTCGCGGTTAAGAATGACGGCTAAATGCAAACCTTCTGGAAATTCGACCGGCACGTCTTTCATCGAATGCACAGCAATATCAGCAATGCCATCGATCATGCCCTGCTCTAATTCTTTAACAAACAAACCTTTGCCGCCGACCTTGGCTAATGGCGCATCGAGAATTTTGTCGCCACGGGTGACCATTTTTACCAATTCGGTTTTTAAGCCGGGAAAAGCTTGTTCTAACCGCTCTGCCACATGTTCCGCTTGCCACAAAGCCAATGGGCTTTGTCGAGTCGCAATTCTTATAATTTTTTCAGCCAAAATAGTTCCTGCCGGTTTAGACGATAAACGCTTTTTATCGCCGTTAATCTTTTCAATAAAAATAGCCGCTATTGTAATCTGATTCGGCGCTGGAGTTGTTCATAACTTGTCTTGCTAGTTTGGATTAGGCGATTTCAAAACCACTAAACTCGCATTGTTGATTGTGCGGATTGACAATCACTTCGCTGACTTTGGCTAATAAAGGGCCTTTATGACACCAAGCAATTAGCTGTTCCAGTGTCGTCGAATCGCCTTGGGCAATAATTTCGACGCTGTTATCCGGCAAATTTCTGACCAAACCCTTTAAATTGAGTTTTGACGCTTGTTTTTGGGTATTGGCGCGGAAATACACGCCTTGTACCCGACCTTTAACAATAATGTGCAATGTTTCGCTCATCGGCTAATTTTCCAGCAATAGTGAATTTTGGCATCTCGGGCAAAATCTTCGCCTATGGTTGAGGCGCTAATGTCTTCGATTTTTAAATCGGCCAATGCGTCGTAATCCATTTTAAATCGGCGGAAATTGGTCGAAAAATACAAAATGCCGTTATTGGCTAATAATTCAGAGGCATGTTTCAAAATCTGCACATGATCGTTTTGGATGTCAAAAGCATCGTCCATTTTCTTGGAATTAGAAAACGTCGGTGGATCAAGAAAAATTAAATCAAATTGCTGTTTAACTTTCTGTCCGGCTTGTTCTGCCAGCCATTCCAAACAATTGGCGCGGACTAATTTATGATCACCGCGAATGCTATTCAAATCAAAATTACGCTTTGCCCAATCTAAATAAGTGTTGGACATATCGACGGTGACGCTGGAAATTGCACCACCGATGGCGGCATGAACACTGGCGCTGCCGGTATAGGCGAACAAATTTAAAAAGCGTTTGCCTTCGGCCTGTTGCTGAATGGTTAGGCGTATTGGGCGGTGGTCAAGAAAGATGCCGGTGTCGAGATAATCTTCAAAATTGACCCAAAACTTACAGCCGCCTTCTTCAATGATATGAAAACGTCCAGAATCGCCTTGTTTCTCGTATTGGTCGGTGTTTTTTTGTTTACGACGAATTTTTAAAAACACTTGCTCACGCGGAATGCCCAATACTTTGGGGATTTCTGCCATTGCACCGGCTAAGCGTTGATTGGCTTTGTGTGGATCGATGGTTTTCGGTGATTCGTATTCTTGAACATTGACCCAAGTTTGTTCACCTTGATAAATATCCACAGCTACCGCGTATTCAGGTAAGTCGGCATCGTAAACTCGGTAGCAATTAACTTGATTTTGTTTAGCCCATTTGCTGAGTTTTTTGAGATTTTTTCGCAAGCGATTGCCAAACATTTCTGCTTGCGAATCCGGTTGTTCGGTTTCGCTACGGCGGCTGATTTGCTCTAAACGCTCTTCTTGTGATTTGGCTTTAGGTTCAAAAAAGCCGCGTTCTTCCAAGTTAAAGCGCAGTAATTTACATTCCAAAGCGCCATTAAATAAGGTGATCGGTTTTTGTGAGCGTACACCTAATCTAAAACCCAGTTCAGGATTGCTAATAATCATCGTCGCTTGCCAGCCAACGAAACGGCTTTTCAGAATATCGCCAAAGCGTCGGTAAAGTTCGGCGGTTTCCGCTTCATCGCCTAGACGCTCACCATAAGGTGGGTTGCAAGCAATTAAACCTTTAGGCCAGCTTTCGGCTGCGGCGGCATCGTTAATCTCGCGTTTTTCGATGTGGATTTTGCCTTGTAAGCCAGCGTTTTCGACGTGTTGTACTGCGGCAGCGACGGTGCGGCGATCTTGGTCGAAGCCGACAATCGGCGGTAATTTGCTAATGCCAATATCGCGACGTTGTTTGGCTTCATCTAACAGGCTTTGCCATAAAGCGGCATCGTGTTTTTTCCAGCCTAAAAAGCCGTAATACTCGCGCAGTAATCCGGGGGCATAGTCGGCGGCAATCATCGCGCCTTCTAATAACATGGTGCCGGAGCCGCACATTGGGTCTAGTAAAGAGCCGCCTTGAGCAGCGATTTTTGGCCAGCCGCTGCGTAATAAAATCGCCGCCGCTAAATTTTCTTTGATAGGTGCAGCGATGCTGACGTCACGGTAGCCGCGTCTATGCAAGCTTTCGCCGGATAAATCCAAACTGATTTGCGCGGTTTCGTTGTGTAAATAGACGTTGACGCGAATGCTGGGGCGTTCGGTGTCGATATTTGGGCGTTTGTTAAATTTGGTCCGCATTTGATCGACGATGGCGTCTTTCACTTTTAGGGCGCCAAAGTGGGTGTTGTTAATCGCGGGATTATTTTTGGAACTGAACGATACAGCTAGGCTGTCGTCGGGTTTGAGATGCTCAAACCAATTGATTTTTTGCACACCGTTGTATAAATCCTGTTGCGATTTAACTTCAAAACTGCCCAGTAATAATAGAATTCGATTGGCGGTACGTGACCAAAGACAGGCTTTATAAGCCATTGCCAAATCGCCTTTAAAAGCGACACCGGCCATTTTATGTTGAATTTGTTGTGCGCCAAGCGCCTCAAGTTCGGTGGCGAGGATGCCTTCCATCGCTTTGGGCGTGGTGGCGAAGAGTTGGTAGCTGGTCATAATCTGCGACTGTGTTCTGTTTGGCCGCGTAGGATAGCAATTTGTTTGCAGGTGTCGGGGATTATTTGTCGGTTAATTAAAACTGTTTGCTTAATCCTGCTTGTTGTAATGCGGCATTAGCAGTGTGACGGGATTTGATTTTGCCATCGACAACAAAGTGCTTTTCGGAAATTGGGCTAAACCAGATTTCATGATCGCCTTTACCTTAGTCTTACAAAATAGCAATTATGTGATTTGAGTAGTTTTTTAAGTAATGGGGTAAAGTCGCCCATTATTACGAACCTAGGTGTTGATGAGGTTTATACGTGAAAAAACCATCCAACATAAAAGGCAGTTCTTCATTGAGATTGCTATTGTTAGCTTCTTGTAATTCAGGGATCACAATTCTTAAGCGCTCAATTAAAGCGTCAATAGTGCTGGCTTCAATCGCAAGGCCGTCAATATCGGAACTGGTGGCAATCCAAACCTTGGCTTCTTCGTCCCATTCAGCGTTGATTTTAAATGGCTGCATTAGTTGTTCTCCACAATATAGAAATAATTTGGCGGTTAACTATTGGTTAACCGCCAAATTTCAAATTTACTGAACTTTAATTAACTCAACATCAAAAATCAAAGTTGAGTTAGGGCCAATGCTTGGACCTGCATGACGTTCGCCATAAGCTAGGTTTGAAGGGATAAATAATTTAGCTTTGCCGCCTTCTTTCATTAATTGCAAGCCTTCTGTCCAGCCAGCGATAACGCGGTTTAGACCAAAAGTAATTGGCTCGCCACGTTTGTATGAGCTGTCGAATACTTTGCCGTCGATTGTGGTGCCTTCGTAGTGAACAGTGACGTTTGAAGTAGCAGTAGGTGAAGCGCCGGTGCCTTCGGTAATTACTTGGTATTGCAAGCCGCTGGCGGTGGTAATAACACCTTCCATTTTGCCGTTTTCTGCTAAAAAGGCTTCGCCCATGGCTTTGTTGTCAGCGTTGGTTAATTGAGTCACTGTATTGTCACCTTCTGAGTTAGTGGTTTTGTTTTTAAGATAGAAAACGCCAGCGCCGATAATAGCAGCGATAACAATGGCGATTAGAACGTATTGCGATGATTTCACGGATTCTCCCTGTTAAATTGAAGTGATTAAAAGTTTATCAGTTTTTAGCTTCGAGCTTTGGTCGGCAAGCGGCTAATTGGCTTTCGTAGCGACGGGCGCGATTTTGGACTTTTTGGGCAGTGGTCAGTAGCCATTGTTTGTGAGAATGGCTATTGCGTTGAAAACCGCCATGACCTTCGTGGTAGGCCAAATAAAGATTATGGGTATCAGTTTTGGACAGCCCCAGTTTTTTGTTACTGACTGTGCAATACCAGCCAATGAAATCGCAGCTATCAGAGAAGTCATCGCGATCAGCAAACCAGTGGCCGGTTTTTTGTTGATATTCTTTCCAAGTACCGTCTTGCGCTTGCGGATAACCGTAGGCGCTACTGGAGCGAAACCAAGGGATAAAGCCCAAAATTAATGGCCTTGGTGGTTCAGCGGTAGCAACGAAACTCGACTCTTGATAAATAATCGCCATTTGTACCGGAATCGGAACCCCCCAGCGTTTTTCGGTGCTGACCGCAGCCTCGTACCAATCATCTTTTTCATCAAAGATCTGACAAATATTGTCGGGATGTTTGGGCGGTGTGGTGGTGCAAGCTGATAAAAAAATCAAACTAATGATTATTAAAATTCGTGGCATGAAGCTTGCTCCACCTAGTGAGGGTTTATTGAGATTAGCTAAAGCGGTTTAGATTGCGGTTAAGCCAAAATTGTTCCGCTAACTGATGCGCTTGTTGTTGGCTTTCGGCTTTGCCGAGTAATTGCAAGGCTATCGCGGCTGTGCCAATGATGGTTGCTTGTGCAAATTCGTCCTCCACTTCGCCTTGCCAAACTTGGATTAGCTGTTGTGGATCTAATTGTTCGGCTTTCATGTGGCGGCGGGTAAATAAAGCGGGCCACATTTCATCAATCAATTCACCGTTGTGAACGCTTTGTACCAAACATTCGACATCAGGATTGCGCTCGGTTTCGCCACCTTCGCCCTTCAAAACTGCCATGTGAGGTTGATTGAGCAATAGCGCCGCATTTTGATGTACTTGGCGGTAACTGGGGTGAAAAATCCCTTGAATGCTGTGCTGAGCATTAAATGGATTCAGCAATCTGACCAAAGTATGCACCGGCGAGCGCAAGCCCATCACTGGCCGTAAATTGATCATTTCGTACAGCGGTGGGCAAATGTGTTGTAGCGATAAATAGCTGAAATTAGTGGTTGCTAATTGTTGCTCTGCTTCGGCAATTGAATTGGCAGGGCTAATTTTGAGGGTTTCTAAAGCCTTTTCGGTGTAAAGCCGACCTCCGGTATGACCGCCAGCACCGTGCATAAAGACTTTGATGCCGTTTTCAGCCAATAATAAAGTCGATAGCAAAAACCAAGGTAAATGACGGCGTTTGCCAGCATAGGATGACCAATCTAAATCAGCTAAGGTTGGGCGATTGTCGCAACCAATGCTGTCACGAGCAGCTTGTACAAAGCCCGCTAATTCTTCGCGAGTTTCTTCTTTAATCCGCATCAGCATTAAAAATGCGCCTAATTGAATCTCTTGCACTTGGTCTGACAGAATCATCTGCATTGCGCGGTAGGCTTCGTCTTGGGTCAGGTCGCGAGAACCTTTTTTGCCTTTGCCGAGGATTTTGATGAATTCGGCAAAGGGATGTTCGGCAGAAGTTAGGCTCATGTCAGTGAAATTTTAAAGTAATGATCGATTAGCAAAGCCGCAAAAATCAGCATTAGATAAATAATTGAATAGGCAAAGGTACGCATGGCGGTTTTATTGTCTTTTTTACGCATCATTTGAATCGCAAAATATAAAAACCCCAAACCTAATAACACTGCCGATGCTAGATAAATTAATCCGCTCATGCCAGTCAAATAAGGCAATAGCGTGGTTATCAGTAGCAGAATGGTGTAAAGCAAAATCTGTAGTCGGGTAAATTCAACGCCATGGGTTACCGGTAGCATGGGAATCGCGACTTTGGCGTATTCATCACGTCTAGCAATCGCGAGTGCCCAAAAATGTGGTGGCGTCCAAACAAAAATGATTAAAAACAATAGCAAGGAATAAGGATGAGCTTCGCCAGTGATTGCAGCCCAACCTAAAACAGGTGGTGCCGCGCCTGCTGCGCCGCCGATGACGATGTTTTGTGGCGTCATTTTTTTTAGGTAAACCGTGTAAATAACCGCATAACCGATTAGCGATAGGAAGGTCAAAAAAGCGGTTAAGACATTGACTTTAATAGTCAGTAATCCCATCGCAATCGCGCCAAGGATCGCGGCGAAGGTAATCACATTGTGTGAGTTGAGATTGCCTTTGGGTAGCGGACGGTTCATGGTTCTTGCCATTTCTGCGTCAGCTTTTTGGTCAATGAAATGATTGATTGCGGCTGCCGATGAAGCGGCTAAAGCAATACCGATAGTGCCATAAATGAAGTTCTCTAGCGGCGGCATACCCGGTACAGATAGCAACATACCGACAATGGCTGTAAATACAATTAAGGCTACAACCCGCGGTTTGCAGAGTTCTAAATAATTTTTCCAAGAAAGGGTGATGCTTTGATCAGTCATTTGCTTCCGAATAGTTTCAGCAACTTTAAACATATAGAATACCAGTGAACCTTTGATTATTAAAATCGTCACAGGCGCTCACTTTTTCTATTAACGAGGGAATTATGAAACAGAGGCTAGCTGCTGTGCTGTTACTTTGCCCTGTCTTTACGGCATACGCCGAGAGCGGCAAAGTTCATGAGCATACATTTAATAATGGCTTGAAAGTGTTGGTGAAGGAAGATCATCGTTCACCGGTGGTGGTTTCTCAAGTTTGGTACAAAGTGGGTGCCAGTTATGAGCCGGGTGGGATTACTGGTATTTCGCACATGTTGGAACACATGATGTTTAAAGGCACCAAGCAATATCCGGCTGGCGAGTTTTCGCGGATTATTGCTGAGAATGGTGGGCAGGAAAATGCTTTTACCGGCAATGATTACACCGCGTATTTTCAAACCTTAGAAAAATCCCGTTTAGAAATTAGCTTTAAATTAGAAGCGGATCGAATGCGTAATTTGGATTTAAAAGCTGAAGAGTTAGAAAAAGAATTGCAAGTTGTAACCGAAGAGCGGCGGATGCGAACTGACGATCAACCGCGCTCGAAAACTCAGGAACAATTTAATGCGGTGGCCTTTGCTAATAGTCCGTACAAAAATCCGGTGATTGGTTGGCCGTCTGATATTGCTAATTACAAAGTCGAAGATTTACAGGCTTGGTATCAGCAATGGTATGCACCGAATAATGCGACCTTGGTGGTGGTGGGTGATGTTGATAGTCAGCAAGTGGTTCAGTTGGCCGAAAAATATTTTGCAGGTCTGCAACCTAGCGTGATTAAGCCTATCAAGCCGCAGGAGGAAATTGAGCAGCAAGGTTTGCGTAAATTAACCGTCAAAGCCCCGGCCAAACTGCCTTACATCATGATGGGCTACAAAGTGCCGGTGCTGAAAACCGCAAAACCAGAGTCAGAGGCTTATGCTTTGGAAGTGTTGGCTGGGATTTTGGATGGCGGAAATGGTGCGCGTTTAACATCGAGATTAGTTAGAGGCAAGCAAATTGCGGTTTCTGTTGGCGCAGGATATGACTTTACATCCCGATTGCCTGAGTTATTGATGTTGGAAGCGACGCCAGCGGAAGGCCAAACTGTATTTGATATGGAATATGCTTTGAAAGATGAAGTATTGCAGTTGAAAAATGAATTGGTGAGCGCGGATGAATTGCAACGAGTCAAGGCTCAGGTTTTAGCGAGCGATGTGTATCAAAAAGATTCTAATTTTTATCAAGCTATGCAATTAGGTATGTTGGAAACGGTGGGTATCGGTTGGCAAAAAGCCGATGAATATGTGAAAAAAATCAATCAAGTGACTGCTGAGCAAGTGCGTGATGTGGCGCGTAAATATTTGATTGAAGATCATTTGACGGTGGCTTATCTCGATCCACAACCGATCACCGAAGCACCAAAGCCAGCAAAATCGATAGGAGGTCATCATGCGTTTTAAATTAATTGGATTGCTGTTTTTGTTGATTACTCAAAGTGGCTGGGCGACGGTAAAGATTGAGCATTGGCAAACCAATCAGGGCGGTAGGGTGTATTTCGTTAATACTCCTGCTTTGCCGATGGTCGATGTGCGGGTGACTTTTGATGCGGGGAGTGCGAGGGATGATGCTCAGTTTGGTTTGGCGGCATTAACCTCAGCTATGTTGGAAGCGGGTGCTGGTGAATGGGGGGCGGATGAAATTGCTAATCGCTTTGAGTCGGTAGGCGCAACATTTTCAAATGGCGTATCGAAAGATATGGCTTGGATTTCGATGCGTAGTTTGGTCGAGAAGCCTTTATTGGATAAAGCGTTGGCAACCTATCAAACAATTTTGACCAAGCCGCGTTTTGATGAGACTGATTTTCAGCGTGAAAAAAGTCGTACTTTGGCTGGATTGAAGCATCGAGAAGAGTCACCGGCCGCATTGGCGAGTATCGCTTTTTATAAAGCTTTGTATCACGATCATCCTTATGGTCATCCTGATGATGGCGTCGTTCAAACCGTTGCCGGTTTTGAAGTCACCGATTTGAAAGAGTTTTATCAGAAATATTATGTGGCTGCTAATGCGGTTGTGGTGATAGTCGGTGATGTTAGTAAAGTTAATGCCGAGCAAATTGCTAATGACTTACTGGCCGGTTTGGCTATTGGTCAGAAGCCGCAAGAAATTCCAGCGGTAACGATGCCGACTCAATCAAGTTTTGAGCATATCGATTTTCCATCGACGCAAACCCATGTGTTGGCGGGTATGCCCGGTACTTATCGTAAAGACCCTGATTATTTTGCCTTGTATGTCGGTAATCATATTCTGGGGGGTGGCAGTTTGGTATCAAAGTTGTTTGATGAGGTGCGAGAAAAGCGTGGTTTGGCGTATAGCGCGTCTAGTCAATTTGCACCGTTATTTAGGCAAGGGCCATTCACTATTGGTTTGCAGACCCGAAATGATCAGACCAATAAAGCGGTTGAAGTGATGAACGCGACGGTAAAAGATTTTGTTGAACAAGGGCCAACAGAGAAGGAGTTAACCGCAGCGAAGCAAAATATAACGGGTGGATTTGCAATGCGGGTTGATACCAATAGCAAATTAACCGATTACATCACTATGATTGGTTTTTATCAGCAACCATTGGATTATTTGGATCTATTTCAGAGCAAAATAGATGCGGTGACTGTTGAGGCTGTGAAGGATGCGTTCAAACGACGTATTCGCACTGAATGGTTGCAGACGGTTACTGTGGGTGGAAAGTAGGTGTCGAATAAATTACGTATCATCGGTGGCGAATGGCGCAGTCGGCAAATTAGTTTTGATGATGCGCCTGGATTAAGGCCAACACCTGGGCGAGTTAGGGAAACTTTATTTAACTGGCTACAAGCAGATGTGCCTAATAGTCGATGTTTAGATTTGTATGCGGGTAGTGGTGCCTTGGGGGTTGAGGCGGCCTCCAGAGGTGCTAAAAGCGTTGTTCAAGTGGAGAGTAATCTTAAAACTTGTCAACGGCTTGCTGAGAATTGTCGGGTGTTAGGTGCTGGTCAGGTTCAAGTGGTACAAAAGGATGTTCTTCAATATTTGAAGGGCGGTGGTGATCAATATGATTTAGTTTTTTTAGATCCGCCGTTTGGTATGGGCTTGGTTCAAGAGACTTGTCAGCTATTAGATTATGGGATGTGGTTGGCCGATTTTGCGAAAATTTATGTAGAGGCGGAGAGGTCATTTGTACTCAATGAAATGCCGTCACGATGGCAATTGTTAAAGCAAAAAACCGCTGGTGATGTTGGTTTTTACTTGTTCCAGAAATCTACCTAATTTTGAGGGTGTAATTTGTGGCTTTTTGTAATCTATTGATAATAAAGTGTTATTTTTATTTGTTGTGTAAGTGGTAAAAGTTGTTGCTGGTTTGTTGTGATGATTTTTATGCGTTTTTTTTAAGAATTTTTGGCAATGCAAAACGTCAAAAAAAACGACGGATTAAATGTCTAAATTCAGTGCTGATGCGGCCTTGTTTACAGATTGAATAAATTGTCTTGACAAGGTTTTTCGAACTGGTAGACTGCGATCCGCTTCCAGGGAAGGTGGTATCAAGGTTCAATAGTGAGTTTTGATGTAACTAAGGAAAAATAAATGAGCTCCCAAACTTTAGTCTGGGAATTTAGATAAATCTTTTAGGAGGTAGAAATGGCTGCTACAACTGAATCAGTTAAAGCTGATGCTGCGGAAGCACCGCTTTTAAACCATAGAAACCTATGGGCAGGTATTACTCTGTACTTAGTATTCTATTCATTCATTCGTTGGTACGAAGGTGTTTACGGCTGGTCAGCTGGTCTTGACTCATTCGCACCAGAATTCGAAACATACTGGATGAACATGTTGTACATTGAAATCGTAGCGGAAGTTATTTTGTTCGCTGGTATCAATGGCTACATCTGGAAAACTCGTGACCGTAAAGTTATGTCAATCACTCCACGTGAAGAGTTGAGAAGACATTTTACTCACTGGACATGGTTGGTTTGCTACGGCTGGGCTATCTACTGGGGTGCTTCTTACTTCACAGAGCAAGACGGTACATGGCACCAAACTATCGTTCGTGATACTGACTTTACTCCAAGTCACATCATCGAGTTCTACTTGTCATACCCAATCTATATCATCACTGGTACAGCTTCTTTCATGTATGCAAAAACAAGATTGCCTACATACCAAGAAGGTTTACATTTGATGTATTTGATCGCGGTTATCGGTCCTTTCATGATCTTGCCAAACGTTGGCTTGAACGAATGGGGTCACACATTCTGGTTTATGGAAGAGTTGTTCGTTGCTCCATTGCATTACGGTTTCGTATTCTTTGGTTGGGCTGCTCTAGCTATAATGGGTGTTGTGAACACCGAAGTAATGGCAATTGCAAAATTGTTGAAAAAAGACTTGGCTTAATCGCTAGTCTTTAAAAGTAAAAAACTATCTCCTTTCTTGCCTTAGTTCGCTAAGGCAAGATAAAGGTAGAAAGTAAAAAAATATAATTTTAATTCTTTAGGAGGTAAGCTAATGAGCGCATCTCAATCAGCTGTACGTTCACGTGCGGAAGCGGTACAAGTTTCCCGTACGTTTGACTGGATGATTCTTTTCACACTGTTCACCGCAGTATTGGGTGGTTATCACATTCACTACATGTTGACCGGTGGTGACTGGGATTTCTGGACCGACTGGAAAGATAGACGTCTATGGGTAACTGTAGCACCTATCGTTTCAATCACTTTCCCTGCTGCTGTTCAAGCATGCTTGTGGTGGAGATACCGTTTACCAGTTGGCGCAACCATTTCTGTTGTTGCGTTGATGATTGGTGAGTGGATCAACAGATACTTAAACTTCTGGGGCTGGACATACTTCCCAGTTAACATCTGTTTCCCTTCTAACCTGTTGCCAGGTGCTATCGTTCTTGACGTTATCTTAATGTTAGGTAACAGCATGACTTTGACAGCTGTTGTTGGTGGTTTGGCTTACGGTTTGTTGTTCTACCCAGGTAACTGGCCTGTAATCGCTCCATTGCACGTGCCTGTTGAATACAACGGTATGATGATGACTTTGGCTGACTTACAAGGTTACCACTATGTAAGAACAGGTACTCCTGAGTACATCCGTATGGTAGAAAAAGGTACATTAAGAACTTTCGGTAAAGACGTTGCTCCAGTATCAGCGTTCTTCTCTGGTTTCGTTTCTATCATTATCTACTTCTTGTGGCATTTCTTCGGCAGATGGTTCGCTAAAACCGACTTCATCGCTGACGATAATCTATAAGACTGCAAGTAAGTTAAAGATTCTAATAAATGAAAGCTGGCATAGCGGTATCTTGTCAGAAGATCTTAATTACAAGATTCTCTAGTAATAGAGGAGGAAATTATGAAAATTAAAGACAAAGTTGCAAAACTGTCCTTTGTCGCACTGCTGATCACAATGACAGCAGCGATGTTCTATGCTCCAACAGCATCTGCTCACGGTGAAAAGTCACAGGCTGCGTTCATGCGTATGCGTACTATTCACTGGTTCGATTTGCATTGGTCTAAAGAAGAAGTGGCTGTTAATGACACCATGACTTTGAACGGCAAATTCTTAGTATTTGCTGGCTGGCCAGAAACTGTTGATAAACCAGAAGTTTCTTTCTTGAACATCGGTATCCCAGGTCCAGTATTTATCCGTGCTGGTTCTTGGATCGGTGGTCAATTAGTTCCACGTTCAGTTTCTTTGGAATTGGGCGAAACTTATGAGTTTAAAGTTCTTTTGAAAGCACGTCGTCCAGGTGACTGGCACGTTCACTCAATGATGAACGTTCAAGGCGGTGGTCCAATCATCGGTCCAGGTAAATGGGTAACTATTACTGGTTCAATGGCTGACTTCGTTAACCCAGTGACAACTTTGACAGGTCAAACAATTGACTTGGAAAACTATGCATTGGATAACGTTTACTTCTGGCACGCTGTATGGTTCGCAATCGCGTTCGCATGGTTGTTGTTCTGGATCAAACGTCCAATGTTCGTACCACGTCACATCGCTGTAAGCACAGGCAAAGCTAACTCTTTGATCTCTGCTGGCGACAAAAAAGTTGGTATGGCTTTCGCTTTAGGTACTATCGTAATCGTTGCTGCTTCTATGGGCTCAACTAACGAAAAATACCCTGTAACTACTCCATTGCAAGCAGGTTTGTTGCGTGGTATGAAAACATTCCAAATGCCTGAAGCTACTGTTTCAGTTAAAGTTGACGATGCTACATACCGTGTACCAGGTCGTGCAATGCAAATGACCTTGACTATGACTAACAACGGTGATTCTGCTGTTCGTTTAGGCGAGTTCAACACAGCTGGCGTACGTTTCTTGGATCCTGCGGTTCATGAAGATGACACCAACTATCCAGATGACTTGTTGGCTGAAGAAGGCTTAACAGTTAGCGACAACAGCCCATTGGCTCCAGGCGAAACTCGTACAGTAGAAGTAACTGCTTCTGACGCTGCATGGGAAGTATACCGTCTAGCTGACTTGATCTACGATCCAGATAGCCGTTTCGCTGGTTTGTTGTTCTTCTGGGATGCTAAAGGTGCACGTCAATTGGTAACAGTTGATGCTCCATTAATCCCAACTTTCATCTAATGAAAGATTGCTAAACATCACTGTTTAGTAATGAGGATGAAAACCCTCGCTATCGAAAGGTAGCGGGGGTTTTTTTTACGTGATATTTAGAGTTATACAAAGCAAAAAATTAAGCTCTATTAATAAAATAAATAATAAAGGTTGGGAAATGAATAAAGTTTTGTTGAGTTTAATAATGTTAGCTTTGGGAGGGTGTGCTGATAAAAATGAATATGAGCAAGCCATACTAGAGCAAATGCAGTTAGAGAAAGATGTTAAAGATTACAAAATCGATCCTGCAGTGATGGCGCAGTGTGTGGTGAGTAAATCATCAGTGAAGATGCCTGGTCTTTTGCCATTTGATCCACAACGGGCTGGTGCATATAGAAATTACGTGAAAATGTTGCAGTTAAATAAATCTGCTGATCCTAAAAAAGCATTAGAAGAGCTAAGAACTGATTTTGGTTCACCAAAAGGTTTAGCGGAGGCTCATGCAAATTACGCAGAAAGCGTAATGGAATGTATGACAGGTTTGGTGACAGGCGAAGAAGAAAAGATGCAGGCTGTTGTTGAGCCTCAAGCAAAATAAAGCTGAATTCTTTAGTTGAAACACATTAAAAAACCACTCCTGCTTTATACACAGGAGTGGTTTTTATCAGTAGAAGCTCTATAGTGCTTTGATTTTTAGGAATTGTTCGCGAAGATTGTTTAAAGACGATTGAAGGCTTGCAAGTTTTTCGCGTTCTTTGGCAATGACATCTTCAGGTGCTTTATCAACGAATTCAGGATTACTGAGTTTACCTTCAATACGCGGTAAATCCTTTTCAATTTTAGTAATTTCCTTCTCAAGACGGCTTAATTCGGCCTCTTTATCAATTAATCCTGCCATAGGGATTAATATTTTCATATCACCAACTAATGCGATAGCGGATTCTGGCGCTGTTGTTGCACTATCTAGCCAAGTGATTGATTCTAAGCGGCTGAGTCTAAGTAGGTAGCTTTGACTATTGGTAACATACGCTTGATCGCGTTCCGAGCCATTTTCTAGTAATACCGCTAGCGGTTTGCCTGGAGCAATATTCATTTCACCGCGAATTCTACGAATCCCTAAGATAAATTCCATCACCCAATTAATTTCATCAATAGCTGATGCATTGATTTGAGTGTTATCTGCAATAGGATAAGGCTGCAGCATAATCGTTGCGGCTGTACAGCCTGCAAGCGGTGCAACGCGTTGCCAAATCTCTTCGGTAATAAATGGCATGATCGGATGAGTCAAACGTAAAACCGTTTCAAGCACTTTTAATAAAGTTTGACGGGTGCCGCGCTGTAGATTTTCATCTTCACTTTGTAAGGAAATTTTGGCTAATTCTAAATACCAGTCGCAATATTCGTTCCAAGTGAATTCATAGATAGCTTGTGCCGCCAAGTCAAAACGATAATGGTCAATAGCATCGGTTGTGGTGTTAATTACTTGATTTAGGCGTGACAAAATCCATAAATCCGCTTGGCTATAGGAACAGTCCGCGCAGCCTAAGCCATTATCTTGATCTTCGGTGTTCATCAGCACATAACGTGCAGCATTCCATAATTTATTACAGAAGTTACGGTAACCCTCAGTACGAGCTAAATCAAAACGAATATCACGACCTGTAGAAGCAAGAGACGCAAAGGTAAAACGTAATGCATCCGTGCCATAAGAGGCGATGCCATCAGGGAATTGTTTACGAGTAGCTTGTTCAATTTTCTTGGCTAGATGCGGCTGCATCATCCCAGAAATACGTTTGGTGACTAAAGTTTCTAGTTCAATACCGTCAATAATATCGATAGGATCTAAAACGTTACCTTTCGATTTCGACATTTTTTGCCCTTCGGCATCACGAACTAAGCCGTGAATATAAACTTCACGGAACGGAACTTGGCCTTGAAATTTCAAGCCCATCATAATCATCCGAGCAACCCAGAAGAAAATAATGTCGAAACCGGTTACCAAAACACTAGTTGGATAATGTTGAGCTAATTCTGGCGTTTGTTCAGGCCAACCCAAAGTTGAGAACGGCCATAGCGCTGATGAAAACCAAGTGTCCAATACATCTTCATCTTGATGTAGAGGGTAGTCGTCAGCTAGGCCATGACGTTCGCGAATTGCTTGTTCTGATTGTCCAACATAAGTATTTCCTTGTTGATCATACCAAGCAGGGATACGGTGTCCCCACCAGATTTGGCGAGAAATACACCAATCTTGGATGTTGCGCATCCACTCAAAATAAGTGTTTTTCCAATTGTCTGGCACAAATTTAATCGCGCCTGTTTCAACGGCTTCAATGGCAGGTTTAGCCAGTGGTTCAATTTTGACGTACCACTGATTAGTCAAAAATGGTTCGATAATGGCATTGGTTCTATCGCCACGCGGAACCATTAATTTGTGGTCAACGATTTTCTCTAATAGACCTTGAGCTTCCAAGTCAGCAACTATCCGTTTACGGGCTTCAACTCGATCTAGTCCGATGTAAGCACTGGGAATTAAAGTGTATTCATCATTGTTATCGCGAATTGCGGCATCAACAGTGAAAATATTAATCAAGCCGCCATGAGGAAGATCGGCAATCGCAGAAGTATGTTTATGGCGTGACCAAACTTCATAGTCATTAAAATCGTGAGCAGGAGTGATTTTTACACAGCCTGTGCCGAATTCTGGATCAACATAATCATCGGCGATAATCGGAATGCGGCGGCCAGTTAGCGGCAATTCAACAAACTCGCCTAATAAGTGTTTGTAACGCTCATCTTCTGGATGAATTGCAACAGCTGCATCACCCAATAAAGTTTCTGGGCGGGTTGTTGCGACCACCAAAAAGCCTTTGCCGTTAGTTAAGGGATAGCGCATGTGCCACATTGAGCCATTTTCTTCTTCGGACATCACTTCCAAATCAGATACAGCGGTATGTAGAACAGGGTCCCAGTTAACTAAGCGTTTGCCGCGGTAAATCAAACCTTCTTCGTAAAGTTTGATGAATACTTCTTGTACGGCTTCCGACATGCCATCGTCCATGGTGAAGCGCTCTTTTTCCCAATCCAGTGACGAGCCCATGCGACGTAGTTGGCGGGTGATGGTGCCGCCAGACTGTTCTTTCCATTCCCAAACTTTCTCGACAAAAGCTTCTCTGCCTAAATCGTGGCGGGTTTTACCTTCGGCATTTAATAAGCGCTCAACAACCATTTGTGTGGCGATACCAGCGTGATCGGTGCCAGGTTGCCATAAGGTGTTATAGCCTTTCATTCGATGGTAACGAGTCAAGGCATCCATAATGGTGTCTTGAAAAGCATGTCCCATGTGTAAACTGCCGGTGACATTTGGGGGCGGAATCATAATGCAATAAGATTCGCCTTCTTGTTTGGCGGCAAAATAGCCTTGCTCTTCCCAAGTTTGGTACCAGCGTTGTTCGATTGCGTGAGGGGAGTAGGTTTTTTCCATGAGAATGTCGTATGTGGATTAGCTAATTCAAAAAATGTTGCGCTATTTTAGCCTAAATCTAGGGCTAGGCTGACTAAGCCTTATTCATCAATGCGAGCAGTTTGTTTGCGCCAGTAATTAAGCGATTTTGTCATTAAGTCGAGCAAAGGTGCTGCGCCGGCAATAGCTACCGCATCAACCAGACAATACCAAGCTGCTACCCCGCTCGGAGGATTGCCTTGTGGTAATTTAGAAGCTGGGTCGATGACTGACCATGCCCAAGTGCCAGCGGAAGTGCCGACAATTTCCAGCCAAGAGGTAATGAAAAAAGCCCCAAGGTAAACCATAGGTGAGCGGCCTTTTAATAAGTAAAGCAAGAAAACCAAAAATAATATCGCTCCAATAATATCTTGGCGTTGTGTCCAGTTACTGAGTCCCCAAGCAGCCCACAAGCCACAAGTAATAACAACAAAAGCGGCAATTTTTCGTGCGTTATTTTGAAATAAGCCAGAGCGGCCTAGTGCAACAGCGGTTAGATACACCAAGCCATGACCAGGGGGAACATAAGCCGGTACATTACCAAATCGGTAGATATAGCCTTGCATATAAATAGAGGCAAAAAATTCGCCAATTACTGCAAAACTAACCGCAACGGCTACTTGGGTGCGAACATATTTACATTCGCTACGTAGAAAAAATAGTAGAAACAACCAACCAAAAAATGCCAAAACATATTGCATAAATTTGGGGGCAAAGCCGTCAGTTGTCAGGCAAATTGTGACTGTGACAAAGGTGAAGCCAGCAATCAGGTAGTCGTGACGACGGTGTTCAGCAGGCGTTTCTGGATTTGGAAAATGGGGGAGCGAAAAAAAAGTCATAAGTGTTTTAAACAAAAGCGTAGGCAACAGCCATGTAGCGTAAGGCTTTGCCTATCAAAATAGCAAATAAGGAAAATATTGGTGAAAGTTTTAGCCAACCTGCGGCAAAACATAGACCGTCGCCAATAATCGGTAGCCAAGAAAATAATAATGCCCAATAACCCCAGCGACGGACAAGATTCAGTGATTTTTGCTGTTCGGTGTTATTGAAAGCGGATAGTGGATATTTTTTTGCTGTCCACAAGCCCAGCCACCAAGTCGTTAATGCGCCCAAAGTATTGCCGATAGTGGCAACGGTGATTAACTCGATTATCGGTGTAGTATTTTGAGTGACTAGATAAGCGAGTACCGCTTCCGAGCCGCCTGGGGCAATGGTTGAAGAGATAAAGGCGCTGATAAATAAACCCAATACGCCGAGTGATTCAAAGTTCATGGTCTTATAAATAAAAAAGCCCCTGAAACCGGTGTTTCAGGGGCTTTGAAGATTGGTTTTATTTGCCAGTGCTAGTTGCTTTTTTGTTTGCTGGTTTTTTAAACAAACCACTAATCAACTTAACTGCTGAACTAATGAATCCAGTGGCTGTTTCAATTATTGAAGCAACGATTTCACCGGGACTCATGCCTTTATATTTTTTAGCTAAACTCGGGGCAAGTAAAAAGCCGATTGCCAAACCAATGATAGTCGTGCCTGATAGTCCGGTATCTGTTTCAGTATCGGCAGCAGGTGATGATGTGCTTGGCGTGGCTGTATTATCTGTAGCAGGTGCTGTTGTTACTTCCGCTGGAATTTCTTCTGCAACATAAGGCTTGCCGCTGTAATCATCAGGAAATACGCTGGTGGTTACCCCTGGAATGCTTGGTAAATCTTCTGCACCTTTGCCCACTTTTAATTGGGCTTTCATGCCTTTTTCCATGTGCTGAGCAATGTCGCAATGTACCAGATAGGTTTTGTCGCCTGGTGGCAAAATCAGTGTGCCAGATACTTTGCCAGGGCCGCTAACTTCTAAGTGAAACATGCCTTTAGGATAAAGGTATTTAGGTAGGCCGTGCATCATCCACTGGTGGCGGATTTCATCGTCATTGATAAAGTGCACAGTTAATTTAGTGCACGGTTCAAACTGGAATTCTTGTTGGTCGAACGCATACATAGTGCCGGGAAATTTTTCGGCGTATTTGTGACCTGCATGGATTGTAATTTCTTTAGTAGCTGCAATTTTGTCGCAACCGCCAGGTAATGTGTCTGCATTTTGACCCATTACCATGCCACCATCCATATCCATTAGATGTCCATCACCATGATTCATCATGTTGGTGTGGTCTTGAAACTCTTTTGCAGAAACGGGGGTAATAGACAGGGTGCCGATTAGTGCGGCTAAGGCTAGTTTTTTGTCCATTAGGGAGTTTCCTCAGTATCGGAAGTGTTAAAAAATAGTCAGATGGCAGGATGTTGTAGAATTAAGAAGCTCTGTTAATCCTTAAGATTAACAGAGCTTGGTATTGCTTATAGTTCTTTGGCTTTGCCAATTAACTCGTCAACTTTACGTTTAAATCCTGCATTTGACAGATAGACGATGTATAGAACACCGAATAGCAATAGAGCATACAAGGCTAAACCGCTTTTGCTAGTTTGTTGGCCTTTGCCAGCTTGGAAGCTCATGTGAGCATCTAATCTTTCGCCGCTATCTTGTAATAAAGTAATGTGAATCAAATATTTACCAACTTCAGAAACGCCTTCAGGTAAATTTAAAATCACAGTACCTGATTTATGTTTTTCAGCAGCTTGGAAGAAAACACGTTTGCCTTCTGGCTCTTTGGTTACTTCGAATTCGATTGCTCGGTTGCGATATCTTTGATCTTGGTAGTCAAATACCAATTGAATTAATGTGTTGGTGTCTGGGAGATTGCCGCAGAACTCTTCGGCTGGGTAAGCCTTTGGTTGGTAAGCAGTGTAATGAATCCAATGATCTTTTTCTAATTCAAACTTACATTGGTCGGTGTCGGTACCAGCAGCACCACCATGCGCCCATAAAGCAGATGAAAAAATCAAGCCCAGTAGAGCAAGAAACCCTTTTCTAAAAATATGCGCTTTTTTCATAGAACCTTCCCGTTGATAGTTGCTTAATTCTTATTATTATCATGCGGTTAAGCATGAATATTGTTTGACCAATCGGCTAGTGAAAACCAATTGAGTACTTCAATGTCTAACTCTAGCACATCACCCTTGTCAAATAAAGGCAATACTGTGGCTAGGGTTAAGCACTTACCACGATTTAATTTTTTTTGGTCTAAAAATAAGACTATCTTTATAATGGTGTAAGACTTTCCTGCAGCATGACATTAGTTTCAGATATCTGAAGACATCATCCGCTATAACTAAAATAATATGACCAAATTAATCAACTCCCCCGAATGGAATGCCGTAAAGCAACATCACAAGGAAATTGCTGGAAAATTTTGCATGAAGGAGGCGTTCAAGAACGATCCGCAGCGCTTTGATAAGTTTTCGGTCACTTACGGTGATTTGTTATTCGACTTTTCTAAAAATCAAATAACTGAAGAAACTTTACCTTTGTTGATTGAGCTTGCTAAACGGGCTGATCTTAGTGAAAAAACCGAGGCAATGTTTACCGGTTCTATCATTAACACGACCGAAAAACGTGCTGTACTGCATACTGCTTTGCGTAATCGTAGCAATAAACCTGTGTATTTCCGTGGCGAAGATGTCATGCCAGAAATCAACAAGGTTTTGGCAAGAATGCGCGTGTTTACTGAGCAAGTGCGCTCTGGTGAATGGAAAGGCTTTACTGGCAAAGCGATTACCGATGTGGTTAATATCGGGATTGGCGGTTCGGATCTAGGGCCAAAAATGGTTGATACCGCGTTGGCTTCTTACGGCATGGATAGTTTGAAAACCCATTTTGTTTCCAATGTTGATGAAACCGATATTGTCGAAACTTTACGTCACCTTAATCCTGAAACGACCTTGTTTTTGATTTCATCGAAAACATTCGTTACCCAAGAAACCATGACCAACGCCCATTCGGCTCGAAATTGGTTTTTGAAGGTTGCCAAAGACCCCGCACAAATTTCCAAACACTTTATTGCCATTTCCACTAATGTCGAAAAAGTTCAAGAATTTGGCATCGATCCTGCCAATATGTTCGAGTTTTGGGATTGGGTTGGTGGTCGCTATTCTTTATGGTCGGTGATTGGTTTATCGATTGCCTTGTATATCGGCATGGATAACTTCGAGGAATTGCTAGAAGGTGCTTATGCTGCTGATGAGCATTTTCGTAGCGCACCGTTCGAACAAAACATCCCGGTTATCATGGGCTTGTTAGGGATTTGGTATAACAACTTTTTTGAAGCTGAAACCTATGCAATTTTGCCTTACGCCCAGTCGCTGAAATATTTTGCTGATTACTTCCAACAAGGTGATATGGAAAGTAACGGTAAAAGTGCGACGATTGATGGCGATAAGGTCGATTACAACACTGGGCCTATTATCTGGGGTCAGCCCGGCACTAATGGTCAACATGCATTTTTCCAATTAATTCACCAAGGTACCAAATTAGTGCCGAGTGACTTTTTGGCCGCCGCACAAAGTCATTATGATTTGCCTGAGCATCACGATATTTTAATCTCCAACTTCTTAGCGCAAGCCGAAGCGTTAATGCGTGGTAAAACGGAAGAAGAAGTAAGACGCGATTTAAGTCACGAACCGAATTTGGATGATGCTTATATTGTTTCAAAAATATTTGAAGGCAATAAGCCCTCAAATTCTTTCTTATTCAAGAAATTAACCCCTAGAACTTTAGGTAAGTTAATCGCCTTTTACGAACACAAAATTTTCGTCCAAGGTGTGATTTGGAATATCAATTCTTTCGACCAAATGGGCGTTGAATTAGGCAAAGTTTTAGCAAGAGCAATTCTGCCAGAGCTAAAAAATGATGAAGTGATTGATAGCCATGATTGCTCTACCAATGGCTTGATTAACGCTTACAAACGCTTGCGTAATAAATAAGGATTGGATGCCTTTGCTGGTTAAATCAGCAAGGGCATTTTTATCGACGTTTAGCTTTAAAAAAATCCGTCAACAAGCTGGAACAATCCGCTTCTAAAATCCCGCCCTGCCATTCAATATGGTGATTTAAAAAGGCTGCATCGCTCAGTTCTAATGCATTACAAACCGCGCCACGTTTAGGATCAAATGCGCCAAATACCAAGCGTTTAATGCGGCTATGAGCAATAGCGCCCATGCACATCACGCAAGGTTCCAGCGTTACATACAGTGTGCAATCAATCAGACGATAATTATTTAATGCCTGCCCTGCTTTTCTGATTGCCTGAATTTCGGCATGAGCAGTGGGGTCGTGGTTTTGAATCGGTTGATTCCAGCCTTCTGCCAGGCAGCGGTTTTCATAAACCACCAACGCCCCGACGGGGACTTCGCCCTGTTGTTCTGCACGCTGCGCCAAGCGAATTGCATAGCGCATCCACTCTTGGTCGTTCATTAAACCGTGGCTTTCTCAAGTCTATCGTTAACAGCCGCCCATGCTTCGTTATTGGGGGGTTGTTCAATCAAAATACTGTCTAATGCCAAATTGTCTAATTCGCGCATTGCACTATAAAGCGCGGCTTCGTAATGTTCAGCTTGGTCTGGTAATTGCAGAATGTTCAGGCAAGGCAGGTTGGCGATTTCGGTGCTAAATGCCAGTACGCCAATTTGTTTACCTTCAGCGCATAGTTCATCAATCATGCTGATTAAGGTTTCAGCAGGACAAAGCAGCGCCATGGTATTGGGAGCGTAATGGACAGCCATCATGCCGGGGGCGCGAATTTTGGTTTGCGAAGATAAGCCAATATCCGTTTTTAATACCGCTTTTAATTGGCTACGAGTAATTCGTCCGGGTCTAAGAATAGTCGGTTGACCATCGCTTAAATCAATAATCGTTGATTCCACGCCAACTGAGCAAGCGCCGCCATCGAGAATACAAGCCACGCTGTCATTTAATTCTTCCGCCACATGCTCCGCGAGAGTTGGGCTGATGCGGCCAAAACGATTGGCTGATGGCGCAGCTACACCGCCACCGAAAGCTTGTAGCAGTTGCAGTGCCACAGGATTAGCTGGTACGCGTAAACCCACCGTATTTTGACCACCGGTTACCGCTAACGGCACACAGGCTTTTTTATTCAAAATAATCGTTAACGGCCCCGGCCAAAACGCTTTTGCTAACTGTAATGCCGATTCAGGCACCTCTTCAGTCCAATCGCTAAGTTGTGCAGCGCTGGCAATGTGGACAATCAAAGGATGATCCGCTGGCCGACCTTTAGCGGCAAAAATTTTACCGACTGCTTCAGGATTGGAAGCATCAGCACCTAGGCCATAAACAGTTTCAGTAGGAAAAGCGACCAATTCACCTTGATGCAGTAAATCAGCGGCTTGTTGAATTGATTGAGGGGTAACGGTTGTCGGTGTCAAAGCCAAACCAAAGAGCTAAGCGAAAAGGACTTGTGCCAAATTAACACAAGGCTAAAACAGCCGGCGATTAAGCCGGCTGGTTGGGATTAGTGAATAATGCCCGCTTGTTTTAACGCAGCGTGAATGCTATCAACATCGTGCTCGTCGCTATTAAAACTTAGGTCGTTGACAGTCACCGCATCGGTCAAGCTCAAACCAATTAAGCCCGCGTTTTTAATCGCTGCTGCTAATGCATCGTTGCCTTGTTCCAGAATGGTGGTGGCGTGGCCAGTATCAAACAATTTACGTTCTAATTGGTAAGCCAATTGTTTGGCATTGTTACCGGTTAAGCCAATGATGCTCGCAGATTGTCCAAAACGGGTGGCGCGTTCTTCCGCAGAAACCGCAGACCACTCTTCAGCATTGGCTTCGCCAGTAATCATGCCGGCGCCAACGGTGACATTGGTTAAGCGGTCGATGATGATGAATGAGCCGGTGGTTTTGTTGCGTTGGTAAGCATCGAATACCACAGGGGCATTAACCGCTACGGTGCAAGAGCCAATTTCATTCAGGTTTAAAGCGTTGGCATCGTGGTGTTCTAAGGTGTTCACATCAATTCGATGATGAATCATTGATACCGAACCAGAAACGCTACGGGTGGCCAGTTTGATGACATATTGACGACCTGGCGTCATCGCTTGTTCGGTCATCCAAACTATCGTGGCTTTAAATTTGTCAGCAATACTTGGCGTGTTTTGTTGTTGACCGATAATCACATCGCCACGGCTAATGTCGATTTCATCTTCCAAGGTCAAGGTCACGGCTTGCGCTGCAAAAGCTTGCTCTAAATCGCCATCAAACGTAACGATGGATTTGATTTTGCTGGATTTGCCGGATGGCAAAGCGGTAATAACATCGCCTTTATGAAACACGCCAGATGCCACAGTGCCGCAGAAACCACGGAAATCAAGGTTAGGGCGGTTGACGTACTGTACTGGAAAACGCGCATCGTTAAAGTTATGGTCGCTGGCAATTTCAATGCTGTTCAGCAAATCCATCATCGTTTTGCCAGTAAACCAAGGCATGTTGGCGCTAGGATTAACCACGTTGTCGCCGTCTAAAGCCGACATAGGAATAAAGTGAACGTCGTGTAAATCCAAGCTTTTAATGAAATCCAAGTAATCGGTTTTGATTTTATTGAAAGTGTCTTCGCTATAGCCGACCAAATCCATTTTGTTAATGGCAACAATAATGTGTTTCAAGCCTAGCAAAGAGGCAATAAAACTGTGACGTTTAGTTTGGGTTTGTACGCCATAGCGGGCATCAATCAAAATCACCGCTAAGTCACAAGTTGAAGCGCCGGTTGCCATGTTACGAGTGTATTGCTCGTGGCCTGGTGTGTCAGCGATGATGAATTTGCGAGTTGATGTTGAAAAATAACGGTAAGCGACATCGATAGTAATGCCCTGCTCGCGCTCAGCTTGTAAGCCGTCAACCAGCAAAGCCAAGTCGATTTTGCCAGCGCCAGTGGTGCCAGATTTGACGCTGTCAGCTTGCACTGCTGCTAGTTGGTCTTCATAAATCATTTTCGAGTCATGCAATAAGCGACCAATTAAAGTGCTTTTGCCATCATCGACATTGCCGCAAGTTAAAAACCGCAACAATTCTTTGCGTTCGTGTTGCGCTAAATACGCGTTGATGTCGGTACTGATTAAATCGGATTGGTGTGACATAGAGTTCCTAAAAATATTTGTCGAAATAGATTTCAACTAACTAATTGATGCGTTCTGGCCGTGTCTTCATTAAAAACTTTGATTGCATTTGGAGATAAATTCCAAAGTTTTGTGAGTAATTTAAGTGATGATTTAAGTTCGTCACTAATGGGGCGTAACCAATCATCTTTACTTGTTTTTATTACTAGAATCAATTCAAAATGTATTTCTTCAATCGTTAGTTGTTTAAATTGTTCTGGAAGTTCATCAAAGCCAGATAAATGACGTTTTGAGTAATAGGATATAAAAAGATGCAAGCTGTTGCTAAGTTTTGTATTTATCTCGCTAATATAGGTGTCAAAGGCTTCTTTATTGGTTGGCTTTGGGGATGATGTTTTTGCCTCTATTATAGAAATATAGTTTTTATTGTTCTTTGACTTAAATAATAAAAACTCTGCTATAGCAATGCCGGAACTCTTGTTAAGCGTCAACAATGTAGAGCTATTTTCGATACAAAAAACATGATCCTTTGTGAAAGGGCCAAATGACATACCTGATTCTTGAATAGTTATCATGGCAATCAGGTTGGCAAGTTAACTTCTTCTTTAAACAACCGAGTAGACTCGTCAATAATCGGGTTGTCAGGAAAATCGTGCAATAAGTCTGATTGTATCCAATCTTCATTTTCATAAGAGAGAACTGGTATTGAAAGCTTTTGTTGTTGCGCGATTAAGAACAGTTTTTTGACAACGAAATAAGAGTGGCTGGCTATAAAGAATTGAATGCCTTGTTGAGCAAGTAAAGCAATAATATCTAAAAAATCAGAAATTGCTTTTGGGTGTAAATTTGACTCTGGTTCGTCTATAAAAATAATCGAACCTTGATCTAGTTGTCCATTACTTAGCAATGTATCGAGAATAGCAATTTTTTTTATGCCTTCAGCCGTTACACCTATTGAAAAGCGTTGTCTGCCTTTATTGAAGAACCAGCGTCTTGCTGTTTTATCGTATTCAATTTTTCCGCCCACTAAGTTTTCTAAAAGTTGGCGAGATTTTTTGAAATCGTCAGAACCGAATCCTTTTGGTTTTTTTTCTCCTTCACTAATAACAATACCTTTTTCTATCATATTATTAATGAATCCATCCGATTCGGTAATAGTTAATGCTTTTGCTAAATCAAAATAAGTATCATCAAATCCAAAAAGTAGGTCTCGCATTCTTGAGCTTAAAATGATTTGATGTATTGATAGAACTTCTTTGGCAGGTAAGAATATAGAATTACTTTTTAGAGGGGGGACTGTGTTGTCTACTGAGGTAATCGCTCTTACAGTATCTCTTCCGAAAGAATAGCCAAACCGGTTGTTGCCAAAATTTAAATTAACAGATAATACATTGTCATTTTGTTTGTTAACCAAGTCACCAACTTTTTCAGATTGAAAAGTCCAAAATAGTTTTCTAATTAAAATGTCGGAAATTTGTTCTGGATTATCTCCTCGTTTGTAATCCTCTAATGTTCGTACAGCACTATATAAAGCTTTTAGTAGAAATGATTTTCCGCAGCCATTATTGCCAATCACTAAGTTAATGGGTCCCAAATTTTGCCAATCAATTTCGGCAAGCGGGCCAAAGTTTTTGAGCTGGACATTGTTAATCATTTTGTGTGTTCGATTAAAATTTAAAAATAACCTTCACGTTTTTTCTGTTCCATAGAACCGGCTTGGTCGTGGTCGATCAAGCGGCCTTGGCGTTCAGAGGTGGTGGTTAACAACATTTCCTGAATAATCTCAGGTAATGTGGTTGCAGTCGATTCCACTGCGCCAGTCAACGGATAGCAACCCAAAGTACGGAAACGCACCATTTTCATTTCAACTTTTTCATCAGGGCCAATTGGCATACGGTCGTCATCAACCATAATCAACATGCCATCACGATCAACCACTGGGCGTTCTTTAGCGAAATACAGCGGCACGATAGGGATGTTTTCCAAATGGATGTATTGCCAAATATCTAGTTCAGTCCAATTGGATAGCGGGAAAACACGGATGCTTTCGCCTTTATCAATTTTGCCGTTGTAGACATTCCATAATTCAGGGCGTTGGTTTTTAGGGTCCCAGCGGTGATTTTTATCGCGGAATGAATAAACCCGTTCTTTGGCACGTGATTTTTCCTCATCACGACGTGCGCCACCAAAAGCAGCGTCAAATTGATATTTGTTCAATGCCTGTTTAAGCGCATCGGTTTTCATCACGTCAGTGTGTTTTTTACTGCCATGAGTAAAAGGGCCGATATTTTGTTCTACACCTTCGGGGTTCATGTGAACCAATAAATCCCAACCGAGTTCTTTTGCCATTTTGTCGCGAAATTCAATCATTTCTTTGAATTTCCAGTTAGTATCAACGTGTAGCAATGGAAATGGCGGTTTGCCAGGGAAAAACGCTTTGCGGGTTAGATGCAGCATCACAGCTGAGTCTTTACCAATAGAATAAAGCATCACTGGCTTCTCAAATTCTGCCGCAACTTCGCGAATGATGTGGATGCTTTCAGCTTCAAGCTGTTTAAGATGGGTTAATTTATAATCGGTCATCAAATATCCGAGGCGCTCAGCCATGTTTGCAATGAAGTGTAATCGCGCTATTTTAAAGCTAAACCCCCATCTACGCTATCAACAAAGCTTATGAAACAACTACACGGCCTCGAAAAACTCAGGCAAAAACATGCCGGTACTATTAATGCAGCTAAATTAGTTGAAATTTTGACCGACGATTTACGCCATTGTGAATGCACCATTTATGGTTGTATTGGCGATGATGAGCAAATTGTCTTGGCAAAATTAAGCTTGCTACCGGAAACTCTGAATTATGAAATGTTCGATCAGCGTTTGGATTTAAATGTTGAGGGTAAAATCTTGCGTAATGATTGTGTGCCTTTAACTTATTGTTTTAAAGGCGAATTGTTTGGCATGACTGGCCGTTGTTCGATTATTGCCAGAGTTTGTGGCGTCGATTTGTATATGTGCAATAACTATTCAGAACAGATTGGCGATACGGTTAGGCAACGCTTTTCGCTAAGTATTCCTGCTTTACTTAAACGTATAAGCGCATTTGATAATGCTTGATGTGTGTTAATGACAGCTGTTTTTAGCCTAGCCGCCCACACAAAAATTCTTACCCTCGTGATTGATGGCGAATGGTTTGTCACTCGTTTTAAGCAAACCTTTATGATTAGTATTTGATGCCCTTGTTTGCATCTGAAATCTACTTTGTTTACAATGGCCGGCTGGAATCGGGTGCTTAGCTCAGCTGGGAGAGCATCGCCCTTACAAGGCGAGGGTCGGGGGTTCGAACCCCTCAGCACCCACCAGATTCCAATATCAAATTTCAATTTTTTGTAATCTAACTTTAATTTAAGTTGATTACGCCATCCAAATGCTAACCAGTACCCTGCCTCTTTTGTTCGGTCTGCCATTGTCAGGCTGGCATCATGCTGTTAACGCCTAATTCATTAGCTATCGTTTTCAATAAGCTCTGCGTTCCATTTTCTAGGTGAGAAAAAATCGGCATTCTGGTTAGGCTGGCATCTGATTTTTCGATGTTTTGAAACTTAAATTCTGAATTTAATGCTTTGACTGAGCCGATATAAGCATCGGTTAGGGTGGTGATATTTTCTAAGCCGGCTTGATAGGCTTTTTCTAAGGCGATTTCTAAATCGTGGTTGATGGTGGCTAATTCTTCACTACAAAAACCTTTGTAGCTTAGGTAGCCGAGTAGAGCGAGTTCGATTGCGGTGCCTAAGAAAAAATAGGATGTAGTCGAGGATGAGACTAACTCTTTTTCCTCAATTGTTTTTTTCAACGATACCGTTTTAGCAACGTCAAATAAATCAAAAGCATCGGCAATCATTTTCATCGAGTTAGGTGCTTTGATATTCGCCATTCTGACCTCCATAAATCCTATTGATTAACTAACTGCCTTTTTTTGCGGCAGCGAGGACTAACGATGAGCTTACTGGATAGCTTGTTCTTGTATCCTGAGCAGTCGATTTCAGTGTATACCTAATCAAAAAACCTAACAATAGACCTAAAAATACATAGATTATTTCTTTTTATTGAATAGTTTTGAGGCTAAAGCGACGGGGCTAAATTTGGTAGGCAAAAAAAATCCGACTAGAGGTCGGATTTAAAGGAGGATAGTTTCCGCCAGCGCATCTGGCATGGGTTGTAGATTACAGCTAATTGGTCGAGTTGAAAATGTGACCAATTGCCGCGCGACAAAATGTCACAGTCATTATTTGCGATTTATTGAATCTCAGAAGCGGTTTGAAATTGGTATAGAATGAAATCTGTAATCTGATGGAGTTATCAATTAATCAGCAAACAGTTGGGAAGTTCACCCACTCTTTTTAGCTAGATCAATCGCTCATGGAATCCTTACCTTTAAAAGACATTCACCTGCCGCCCGATGTCAGCGTTTGGCCGCTCGCCAGCGGATGGTGGTTATTAATCGGCCTAATCCTGTTTTGCATTGTCAGCGGTTTCTGGATTTATCGGCGTCTTAAGCGTCGAGCCGGATTGCGTGCTGCTAACAAATTACTGTTAGCGATTGCCAATGACTCACAGCAAACCGATCAACAAAAACTCACCGCCTTGTCTGCTTTATTACGCCGAGTTGCGCTCAGCACCGCACCACGCGATCAAGTAGCCAGTTTAAATGGCGCAGCTTGGTTGGCTTATTTAGATAAAGGCTTTAAAGATGCCCCCTTCAGCCAAGGCCTTGGTCGTTGTCTTGCCGATGCTCATTATCGCGCCACACCTGCCGAAGTCGATTTGCCAGCCTTAATCAAACTCTGCCAACGCTGGCTAAAACAGCAACAACCGCAACGAGGTTAACCATGATACATATCGAGTGGCCTTGGCTACTGTTGTTATTACCTTTGCCTTGGTTATTGCGTTTGCTATTACCAGCCCAGACCGATAGCCAACAAGCGGCTTTAAAAGTACCGTTTTTAGACGATTTTGGTGCAGGCGAAACGCGGGTGCTTAGCGCGGTTAAGCCTTGGGCTTTATGGCTGGCGAGTTTGGCTTGGCTGTGTTTGCTGTTAGCAGTGGCTAGACCGCAATGGTTAGGCGAGCCTTTGGAACAAGCGGTCAGCGGACGGGATTTGATGCTGGCGGTGGATGTGTCCGGCAGTATGCAGGAAAAAGATTTCGTGCTTAACGGTCAGCAAGTGGACAGGCTGACAGCGCTTAAACAGGTGGCTGGCGAGTTTATTCAACGGCGTACTGGCGACCGTTTGGGCTTGGTGTTATTCGGCACGCAAGCCTATTTGCATGTGCCGCTCACCTTCGACCGCAACACCGTACAAACCCTGCTCAACGAAGCTTTTATCGGCATTACCGAAGACGAGCCACAAACCTCGATTGGTGATGCGATTGGTCTGTCAATCAAACGTCTGCAAGATCAAAAAACCGATAGCAAAGTCTTAATTTTACTCACCGACGGTGCGAATACTGCTGGCGAACTTAGTCCGTTAAAAGCCGCTGAACTAGCCGCCAACGCCCAACTTAAAATCTACACTATCGGCATCGGCGCTGACGAGATGCTAGTGCGGAGTTTATTTGGCACTCGCCGCGTCAATCCATCTGCCGATTTGGATGAAAAAACCTTAACCGCTATCGCAGAAACTACCGGCGGCCGTTATTTTCGTGCTCGTAGCAGCGAAGAATTAGCGCAAATTTATGCGCTGTTAGATCAATTAGAACCGGTGGAAAAAGACAAACAATATTTCCGCCCCCGAAGCGAATTATTTCATTGGCCGCTGGCAATCGCTTTATTGATAGCTGGCGGTTTAGCGGCAAGTCGAGTGAGATGGAGATGAGTGAATTTCATTTTTTACGCCCAGAATGGTGGTTAGCCTTAATACCGTTGGCGATTTTATTATTCAAATTAGCCAAACATCGCTATGGACAAGGCCAATGGTCTGAAATCTGCGATGCCGAATTATTGCCCTATTTGCTTGACCACAAACCTACGGCACCAAAACATGGCAACTTAATCGCGGCTGGTTTAGCGGCTTTGTTAGCGATTACCGCTTTAGCTGGCCCCACTTGGCAACGCTTGCCCAGCCCCGCGTTTAGAAACGACAGCGCCTTGGTAATTGCCTTAAATTTAGCACCGACCATGGATGCTGCCGACATCAAACCCAGCCGCATCGCCAAAGCCCGTTACAAAATTGCCGATTTGTTAAAACAACGCAAAGACGGCCAAACAGCTCTATTAGTCTACGGTGGCGATGCCTTTACCGTTACACCGTTAACCGCTGACACCGCCACTATCGCCAGCCAATTAGAAGCCTTAAGCACCGATATTATGCCCAGCCCCGGCACCAATACCGTTGCTGCTATCGAAAAAGCCAAACAATTACTGCAACAAGCTGGCTTGCCGCGTGGGCATATTTTATTGATTACCGACAACGCTGAAGCAGTGGGTAATTTGGATTTAGCTGATTATCAACTTTCGGTGCTGGCAGTCGGCACTAAAGACGGTGCCCCGATAGCGCAAGCCAATGGCGGATTTGTCAAAGACAGCGATGGCAATATCGTCTTAGCCAAACTGGATGTTGATGGTTTGGCGGCTTTAGCGCAAAAAGGTCGAGGCATTTATCAAGCTGTGACCGCTAATGATGACGATGTCAGCAAACTCGGTGCCTTATTTAACGCCCCAGCAGTTGCTGATGACAACAGCGCCAGCCAGTTGTTGTTACAGCAATGGGATGAAAAAGGCCCTTGGTTGGTGTTATTGATTTTGCCGTGGGCCGCTTTGCAATTTCGCAAAGGTTTGTTGTTGCTATTACTGGTGTTATTGCCGTTGCCGAAAAACAGTTATGCACTGGATTGGCGCAGTTTGTTCCAAAATGGAGATCAACGTGGTGTGGCCGCCTTTCAAAAACAAGATTATCAACAAGCTGCTGAACAATTTAATGACCCAAATTGGCAGGCTGCCGCCCAATATCGTGCAGGGCAATTTCAGCAAGCCGCCGAGACTTTAAAAAACAGCCAAACCGCAGATTGCCATTACAATCGCGGCAATGCCTTGGCGCAAGCTGGCGATTTGCAATCTGCTTTGCAGGCTTATCAACACGCTTTAAAACTCGATCCCAAACACCAAGACGCGCAATTTAACAAAGAGCTGGTTGAGAAGAAATTGCAGGAACAAAAATCCGAGCAACAAGCGTCAAAAGATCAGCAACAGCAACCCGATTCATCACAATCCAAATCCGAGCAAGCCGATAAATCCAAGTCAGACAGCGAGCAAAACCCCACTGATCAGCCGCAAAAAAGCGACCAGCAAGCTGAGCCGAAAAATCAATCTGAAGAGCAGAAATCAGAATCACAGCCTGAACAGCAGTCAAAGCCCGATCAAAAACCTGCCGATGAGTCGCAAAAAGCCGAAGCCAAATCAGACGCTAAAGCCAGCGAAAAGCCTGAGCTAAATCGAGCTGATCAACAATTGTTGAAACGAATTCCGGATGAACCGACGGGATTGTTAAAACGTAAATTTAAGTATCAATACAGCCAAGGTCGATAATCGGCATGGTTATTGCCTGAAATTTTAAAAAACTAATTTGCTTATCCCTAATTTTGATAGGAAAAAACCATGAAATTAATCAGGCAGCCAAAGATGAAAACCATTTGTATGGTAGTCGGCTTAGCCTTAGCTGGGGTGACATCGACAACCCTCGCCCAAGTTAACAGCAGTTTGCAAGCCTCACCCGCTTTGCTAAAACTGCTAAGCATTGAAGACGTAAAAAGCAGCGAAATTCGCGATAGCTTGGCTTTATCGGCGCGGATTGAACTTGATCAAGCCAAAGTTGCCCGCATTGGTGCAACCGTCACCGGACGAGTCACCGATATTGATGCCATGTTGGGGCAAGCGGTGAAAAAAGGCGAACGTTTAGCACTACTCAACAGCACCGAATTAGGCAAAGCCCAATCCGATTATCTAAAAGCCAGTTCACAAGTTAACTTGCGTCGAGTCACCGTTAAACGTGCCGAACGTCTGATGGATAGTGGCGTGTTATCGGAAGCTGAATTACAAGAACGCCAAGCAGTATTAACCGAAGCCGATGTCGATTTACGCGCCGCCACCGATCAATTGCGAGTGATGGGAATGAGTGAAGCGGATTTAAAACGGCTAGCCAGCCAACGCAATATCCACTCGTTTTCGCCTGTTACCACCAGTATTGAAGGGGTGGTGATTGAGCGCAATATCGCCATTGGGCAGGTGGTGCAACCAACCGACAGCCTCTACACAGTCGCTGATTTATCGAAATTATGGCTAGTTGCCGAAGTGCCGGAACAGCAAGCGCATTGGGCGAGAGAAGGCGATCAAGTAAAAGCTGAAGTGCCCGCCTTGCCAGAGTTAGAAGTGAGCGGCAAATTGATTTATGTTGCTGATATGGTCAATCCCGAAACTCGTACAGTCACGGTACGCATGGCTTTAGCCAATCCAGATCGCTTGTTCAAGCCACAAATGTTAGCCCGCTTGAAAATCAGTAAACCTGGTTCGCAAGCTTTAGTGATACCGAGTCAGGCGGTGGTCAGAGAAAACGATCAAGACTATGTGTTTGTTGAAACCGCGCCCAGCCAATTTCAATTGCGTTCAGTACGTTTAGGCCGCGAAGAAAATCATCAACGAGCTTTATTGTCGGGTTTAAAAGCCGGTGAACGGATTGTCACCAACGGCGCATTTCATCTCAATAACGAACGACTACGCAGCACATTGGAGTAAGCCATGCTAAATCGCTTGATTGAAATGGCTTTACAGCAGCGGATCTTAATCGCTGTATTAGCGGTGGCGTTAACCTTGCTCGGTGCTAGAGCCGTGCAGCAATTATCGGTCGATGCTTTTCCCGATGTCACCAATATTCAAGTGCAAATCGCCACCGAAGCCACTGGCCGCTCACCGGATGAAGTGGAGCGTTTGGTCACTGTGCCGCTGGAAATTGCCTTGGCCGGTTTGCCGGGCTTGGAGGAAATGCGTTCCTTAAATAAAAACGGCTTGTCGCTGATTACTTTAATTTTTACCGACAGCACCGAAGTTTATTTTGCGCGGCAACTGGTAATGGAGCGTTTGATTGAGGTCAAACAGAAAATGCCAGTCGGTGTTAATCCGGTGCTTGGCCCCGTTTCGACCGGACTAGGTGAGGTTTATCAATACACCTTGGAGCGTGATGACGATGGCACAAGGCCATTGAGCGAACAAGATTTGCAACAACGTCGCGAAGTGCAAGATTGGGTGGTGCGGCCTTTATTGCGTGGCATACCTGGGGTGGCAGAAATCAACTCGCAAGGCGGTTACGTTAAGCAATATCAAGTGTTGGTCAATCCTGATCGCTTACATCATTACCGAGTTTCCTTAGCCGAAGTGTTTGATGCGCTGGCGCGGAACAATGCCAATAGCGGGGGCGGTGTGTTGCCGCATTATGCCGAGCAATATCTGATTCGTGGCGTTGGCTTGATTAATGATTTAGATGATATTGCCAACATTGTTTTGAAAGAACAAAACAGCGTCGCGGTACATATTCGCGATGTTGCCGAAGTGACAATCGGCAATGAAGTTCGGGCTGGCGCAGTGATTAAAAATGGCGATACCGAAGCGGTCGGCGGGATAGTGATGATGCTGCGTGGTGGTAATGCCAAACAGGTAGTGAGCCGGATTAAACAGCGAGTTAGTGAAATTAATGACAAAGCCATGCTACCCAATGGCCTGAAAATTGTTGCCTATTACGACCGTAGCGATTTGGTCGATGCTGCGTTGCATACCGTCACCAAAGTATTGCTGGAAGGGATTGCGCTGGTAGTTGTGGTGCTGTTTTTATTTTTGGGTGATGTGCGTTCGAGTTTGATTGTGGTCAGTACCTTGATTGTCACGCCTTTGGTAACCTTTATCGCCATGAATCAATTAGGACTTTCCGCCAATTTAATGTCTTTAGGTGGTTTAGCGATTGCGATTGGTTTAATGGTCGATGGTTCGGTGGTGGTAGTCGAAAATGCATTTCGTTTATTGGGCGAACGCAAAGGTCGCACCACCAGTCGGGTTAGAGTAGTAATGACCGCTGCTCAAGAAGTGGCGACGCCGGTTTTATTTGGCGTTGGCATCATTATTCTGGTGTTTTTGCCTTTGATGACCTTGCAAGGTATGGAAGGCAAAATGTTCGCACCGCTGGCGTATACGATTGCGATTGCCTTGCTGGTGTCTTTGGTAGCGTCGCTGACCTTGTCACCGGTGTTGTGTAGTTTTTTTCTCGAAGGTCATCAAGGTGAACATGACACCAAACTCATCGCCTATTTAAAGGCGTTTTATTTGCGCTTATTAAATTGGGCAATGCTGCATCGCTTGAAAGTGGTGGGCTTAGCGGTTGCCGTGTTCATCGCAACTTTAGGTTTGTTGCCGTTTTTAGGCACCTCGTTTATTCCCGAAATGAAAGAAGGCTCGATTGTGCCGGGGATTAATCGGGTACCGAATATTTCCTTGGATGAAAGTATTCACGTCGAAATGCAAGCGATGAAGATGGTGATGGAAATTCCTGGGGTTAAAAACGTCGTGAGTGGTGTGGGGCGTGGCGAAAGCCCTGCTGATCCGCAAAGCCAAAACGAATCAACGCCGATTGTGACTTTAAAACCCCGTGAGCAGTGGCCAAAAGGCTGGAATCAAGACACGATAGCCGATGCGATTAGCGAAAAATTGGCTAGTAATTTGCCAGGAATGCAAGTGGTGATGGCGCAACCGATTTCGGATCGGGTTGATGAAATGGTGACGGGCGTGCGTTCCGATGTCGCGGTCAAAGTGTTTGGCGATGATTTATCAAAACTCAAACAATTGGCTGACAGCATTGCCGCCGTTGCCAATCAAGTCAATGGCGCTCGCGATATTCGGGTGGAACGCTTAACCGGTCAGCAATATCTGAATATTACCGTTGACCGTCAGGCAATTGCCCGACACGGCCTCAATGCCGCTGATATTCACGACATGATAGAAACCGCGATTGCTGGCAAAGTGGCTACTGAAATTTATCAAGGTGAACGGCGTTTTTCAGCAGCGGTGCGTTTGCCGGAAGATTTTCGCAACAATATTGAAGCGATTGATGCCTTAATGCTGACCTCCAGCAATGGTGCGCGGGTGCCGTTGGGCGATGTGACCACCATCACTTTGAACGACGGCCCAGCACAAATCAGTCGAGAAATGGGTAAACGGCGGATTGTGGTGGGGATTAATGTTCGTGACCGCGATTTAGGCAGTTTTGTGGCTGAGTTACAGGAGGCGGTGGCCAATCAAATCACTATGCCGGAAGGCTATTATTTGCAATGGGGCGGCCAATTTCAGAACATGGAGCGGGCGTTGGGGCATTTGACCCTGATTATTCCGGTAACGATTGCGGCGATTTTCTTCTTGTTATTTATGCTGTTTAAATCGGTACGCTTTGCTGGCTTAATTATTTTAGTGTTGCCGTTCGCCTCGATTGGCGGGATTGTGACTTTATTTATCAGCGGTGAATATTTATCAGTACCGGCTTCGGTGGGATTTATTGCCTTATGGGGGATTGCGGTACTGAATGGCGTGGTGTTGGTGTCGTATATTCGTAGTTTGCGGGATAGCGGTTTGAGTCAGTTTGAAGCGATTGTCCATGGTTGTGAGCAACGTTTTAGGCCGGTGATGATGACGGCAACGGTAGCTTTGTTGGGTTTGGTGCCGTTTTTGTTTGCCAATGGCCCAGGCTCGGAAGTGCAAAAACCGTTGGCGATTGTGGTGATAGGTGGACTGGTTAGCTCGACTTTATTAACCTTATTAGTGTTACCCACCTTGTATGGGTGGTTTGATAACGATAAAGCTCAATCGGGTTAGGTTTAAACTAATCGACCAAGCTCAGAGCTATCAATCTTGCTTACCTCCTAAGCCGTTCATCCTTCGACAAGCTTAGGGCGAACCGGAAATCCTTAACTGGCAAGCAAACCGAGCAAGTTTTAGTTACACAATTAAGTAGTTAAATAAAAGTAAACAGGAATGTCTGCGCATAAATCTTGCTTGCCACTTAAGCCGTTCGTGCTGAGCCTGTCGAAGCATGAGCGGCGATGGTTGGCGATGACCTCGGCTATCCCGTTCATCCTTCGACAAGCTCAGGACGAACGGGATAGCCTTAACTTGCTTGCCAAATATCAAGATTTTATTTGTGTAATTGCCGATTTACTTTTGTTGTAGTGCTTAATTATTTAATTTTTATTCAAATATTTGGGTGTTTTTGACGATGCAACAACGGTTTGTTTTACGCGGATTGCTTTTCGCGGCTTTATTTTTCAGCACGGTTTTAGCGCAAGCCGCTGAAATTCATGTCTCAGTTGATCGCAATCCAGTGAATTTGAATGATTCCTTTCAACTGATTTTTAGTGCCAATGATGACCCAGACGGCAAACCGGATTTTTCGGTTTTGCAGCAGCAATTTGAGATTCTCAATCAACAACGCAGTAGTAGTTCCTCTTGGGTGAATGGCAAAAGCCAGCATAATCAACAATGGACGTTGACGGTGATGGCGAAACAGGCAGGTGAGTTATTGATTCCGCCGGTTGCTTTTGGTACTGATGTCAGCAAGCCGTTGAAACTGACTGTGACTGATAAGCCGAGTGCCCAAGCCAACAATGAAGACTTGTTTTTAGAAGTACAAGCCACGCCCGACAAGCCTTTTGTGCAGTCGCAAGTGATTTATAGCTTGCGTTTATATCATCGGCTGCAAATTGCCCAAGCCAGTTTATCTGAGCCAGAATTGAAAGAGGCGGTGATTGAAAAATTAGGCGAAGACAGTAATTACACCACCCAAATCAAAGGGGTTGATTATTGGGTGACGGAACGCAAATACGCGATTTTTCCTCAGCAAAGCGGTGTGTTGACGATTCCTGCTTTAACCTTGAATGCTGAAGTAGTGAGTGCTCAAGCGGGGCGTAGTAGCTTTTTTGGGCAAGCGATTACCCAAAATAAACGGGTATCTTCTAAGCCGATTACTCTAAATGTGCAAGCCGTCCCAGAAGCATTGAAACAAACATCATGGTTGAGCGCTGAATCGTTGCAATTGACTGAACAATGGTCGGATAGCCAGTTGCAAGTCAAAGTCGGCGAGCCGTTAACCCGCACAGTGACTTTGCTGGCAAAAGGTAGCACGGTTGGTCAATTGCCAGAGTTATCGACTCAAATTACCGTAGATGGGATCAAAACTTACCCCGATCAACCGCAATTACAAGAAGCTAAAAATAGCGATGGTTTAAGCGCTATGCGTCAGGAAAAAATCGCTTTTATCGCCAATAAAGCCGGTGAATACCAGTTACCAGCGATTGATGTGGCTTGGTTTAACACTAAAAGCCAACAGCTCGAAACCGCGCATTTACCAGCGGTGACGATTAAGGCGTTGCCGGTAGCTGAACCTGTGGAAACTCAAGTGGCACCAACCGCTGTAATGCCTCAGATAGCCAGTGTCGAAAATCAAGACCAAGTTCATTTGTGGCAAACGATTTCGGGATTGTTGGCTCTGGGTTGGTTAATCAATGGCGTTTGGTGGTTTAAGCGTTCATCAAAAGAACAACCCGTGATTGTGCCGCCTAAAACCTTGGCCAATGCAGCTGAGGCTAATCTGAAACAAGCTTGTCAAAGCAATAATCCACAAGCGGCTAAACAAGCTTTATTAGCCTATTTTTCGGTTGATAGTTTGGCGGCTATTGTCGCGACTGGAAATTTTGCTGATGAAATTAGCGGCTTGAATCGTTATTTGTATAGTGGTGAAACTAGCGAATGGCATGGTGATGGCTTATGGCAAGCATTTAAGCAACGACCCGTTTCAAATCAGCAAGTGCAAGCGGTTGAAGTGAGTTTGGAGCCTTTGTTTAAGTTGTAAATAATCGCCACCTTTGGCTACTATCTCGATTCCGAATTTTAATAAGGTTGATCTTCCATGCTCAATTGGCACCAAATCGACACTGTCCTATTAGATATGGACGGTACTTTGCTGGATTTGAATTTTGATAATCATTTTTGGCAGACTTTTGTGCCGTTAAAGTTCGCGGAATTGCATGGTTTGACTATCGAAGAGGCTAAACAGCAATTAATTCCGCGCTTTAAAGCCATGGAAGGCCGTTTAGAGTGGTATTGCCTAGATTATTGGACTGAGCAGCTGGCATTAAATATCGCTGAGCTTAAGCTAGAGGTGGCGGGCTTAATTGCGGTGCATCCGCATGTCACTGAGTTTTTGGAAGCGGTGCGAGCCAGTGGCAAGCGTTTGTTGTTGGTGACTAATGCCCATCGCGATAGCTTGAATCTGAAAATGGAAAAAACCTGCTTACAGGTGTTTTTTGATCAGATTATTTCGTCACATGATTTTGGTTTGGCTAAAGAACAAGCGGGGTTTTGGCAAGCCTTACAAGATGCTCATCTGTTTGATAAACAACGCTGTTTGTTGGTCGATGATAGTGTGTCGGTGTTGGCTTCGGCGCAGGCGTTTGGGATTGCTCATCTGGTCTCGATTAGCAAACCCGACAGCACCGCGCCGAGCAAATTGATTACTGATTTTCCGGCGGTTGAGGATTTTCGTGCGCTGACTCTGGGGCTTTAGCCTCGTTTCTCGGCGGGCGAGGTGGTCTATTAGGTTTACCTTTAAAATCAGGGCGTGGCGGGCGTTTGTCGCGCGGAATGACACGTTCTCTGGGTTCGCGGCGTTCTGGTTTAATTACATCGCTAACGATAATTTCATCGGTAATCGGCTGAACCGGTACTTTCTCGCCGATATAGCTTTCAATATCCGGCATTGAATAAGCATATTCTTCGCAAATAAAACTAATCGCTTCGCCACTGGCACCAAATCGAGCAGTACGACCGATGCGATGCACATAATCTTCAACATCTTGCGGTAAGTCGTAATTAAACACATGCGAAACGTCAGGAATGTGCAGGCCACGGGCTGCCACATCGGTGGCAATCATCAAGGTGACGCGGTTTTCTTGAAAGTCATTGAGCAAACGCTGGCGCTTGTCTTGCGGCACATCGCCACTCAGCAAGGCGGTTTTATAGCCGTTAGCTTGTAGATAATCATCCAATTGTTCTGCGGCGCGTTTGGTGTTCACAAACACGATGCCGCGTTGTGGTTGATGATGTTTAAGTAAGCCTAGCAACAGTGGGATTTTTTGCTCATTAGCTGGGCAATAAGCGACTTGGTTAATGGCTTTTGAAGTCACTTCTTCGGACTCGATTTTAACCAGCACAGGGTTGTTCATGTGCTCGTAAGCCAGTTCGGTGACTTTGTAAGACAAAGTTGCCGAAAACAGTAGGTTAAGACGTTTTTCTGGCGGTGGCATTCGGCGCAATAAAAACCGAATGTCTTTGATAAAACCTAAATCAAACATCCGATCAGCTTCGTCCATCACCGTGACTTGAATATTGTCGAGGGTAAAGGCGCCTTGTTTGTGAAAATCGATAATCCGACCTGGGGTGCCGATAATCACATCAACATTGCCTTTGATTTTATCCAGCTGTTTTTGATAATCGGTGCCGCCGTAAATCAAAGCAAACTTTAAATTCAGATAAGGGCTTAACAGCAGCGCGTCTTTGTGAATTTGAATCGCCAATTCGCGAGTCGGTGCCAAAATTAGGGCGCGAGGGTTTTTGATTTTTTCGCTTTCATCATTAATTAAATGCTGAAAAGTGGCTAGTAAAAAGGTTGCGGTTTTACCGGTGCCGGTTTGCGCCTGACCTGCAACGTCTTTGCCACGCAATAATAGCGGCAAGGACTTATCTTGAATCGGTGAGCAATTGATAAATCCGGCGTCTTTTAAGCCTTTGATAATGGAGTCAGAAAGCTCCAAATTACTGAATCGTGTTTCGGTCAAATGTGTTTTTTTCATGCCGAATAGGATAACTTAAAAAACGCTATGGTTGAAATTGATTGACAATAGGATTGCCCCGAAACTATAGTTTTCCCCTTTGTAAACTATTGGAGAGTGGCGTGAGTGACTTAGTCCTTCATGTGTCTGATGCTGATTTTAATGAAACCGTAATCAATTCTGCAGGTCCTGTTCTATTGGACTACTGGGCTGAATGGTGCGGTCCTTGTAAAATGATTGCCCCAGTTCTTGATGAAGTAGCTGCCGAATATAAAGGCAAGCTGACTGTTGCCAAGCTGAATATCGATGAAAATCCAAAAACCCCACAACAATACGGTGTGCGCGGTATTCCAACTTTGATGATTTTCAAAAATGGCGAAGTAGAAGCGACTAAAGTAGGCGCTTTAACCAAGTCTCAATTGGCTGCTTTTATCGATAGCAACATCTGATAGCAAGCTTGATTAACCGGATTTATTAGAAAAACGTTTTGATAAGTCCGGTTAATGCGTTATAGTGCTTTTCGATTTCTCCTTCGCAGTTATACATCTGTAAATAATCCAACAAAAATCACCTTCCGCTGTTAACGGCATTCTGCCGATCCGCGTTTCTTTCATTTCTCTAACATCAACATGAATCTTACCGAGTTAAAACTAAAACAAGCCACAGAAATTATTGCCATTGCCGAATCATTAGGCCTTGAAAACATCGACAGAGCGCGAAAACAAGAATTGATTTTCATGATTCTTAAGAAGCAGGCAAAAAGCGGTGAAGATATTTTTGGTGATGGGGTTTTAGAAATACTACAAGATGGTTTTGGATTTTTACGCACCCCCGGCGCTTCTTACTTAGCCGGCCCTGATGATATTTACGTTTCACCCAGTCAAATCAGACGCTTCGGTTTACGCACCGGCGACACCGTCAGCGGCAAAATCAGACCCCCAAAAGAAGGCGAACGTTATTTCGCAATGCTCAAAGTTGAAAGCATCAATTTTGAAGCGCCAGAAAATACCAAAAACAAAATTTCATTTTCAAACCTCACACCGTTATTCGCCAACAAACGTTTCCGTTTAGAACAAGGCAATGGCACCAGTGAAGATTTGACCGCACGTATCATTGATTTAATTGCCCCTATCGGTAAAGGCCAACGTGGCTTGATCGTATCGCCACCGAAAGCCGGTAAAACCATGATTATGCAAAGCATTGCCCACGCGATTGCTGAAAACAATCCAGAATGTTACTTAATCGTGTTGTTGATTGACGAGCGACCAGAAGAAGTGACCGAAATGGAGCGTTGCGTTCGTGGTGAAGTGGTATCTAGCACCTTCGACGAACCCGCCAGTCGCCATGTGCAAGTAGCTGAAATGGTTATCGAAAAAGCCCGTCGTTTGGTCGAGCATAAACACGATGTAGTTATCTTGTTAGACTCGATTACTCGTCTTGCTAGAGCCTACAACATGACCGTGCCATCTTCTGGCAAATTGTTATCCGGTGGTGTGGATGCCAACGCTTTAGAAAAACCGAAACGCTTTTTTGGTGCCGCTAGAAACATTGAAGAAGGCGGTAGCTTGACCATTATCGCCACCGCTCTGGTCGAAACCGGCTCAAGAATGGACGAGGTGATCTTTGAAGAATTTAAAGGCACCGGCAATATGGAATTGCATTTAGAACGCAAAATTGCCGAAAAACGCATTTACCCAGCGATTAACATCAACCGTTCCGGCACCCGCCGCGAAGAATACTTGGTCGATCCAGACGAATTACAAAAAACCTGGATTCTACGCAAAATCTTGCAACCAATGGACGAATTGGCGGCATCAGAATTCTTGCTAGGCAAATTAAAAGATTTCAAAACCAACGCTGAATTCTTTTTATCAATGAAGCGATAGTCGAAAAATCTACCACTAAGGGCGAGCGTCAAACCTCGCCCTTTTTTATAAATCTTGATTCCAACCTCCAAACGCATTTAAGTTTGGTATATTGGCTAGTGACCCTAAACAAGGAGCACTGCTTTGCAAAATACCAGCAAGTTTTTCATAGAATTTATCCGATTAGCCGGCCCATTCTGGTCTGCATCAAATAAATCACCTAATCGTGGTCTGCTGGTAACCCTAGTCACGTTGACTCTTTTTCAAATTGGCATTTCGGTCACCATAACCGAATGGAGTGCTGATTTATTCGACGCCCTTGAACAACGCTCAATGTCGCGATTGTTTACCCAAGTTGGGATGATTATCGTCGTATTTATCGCCAATATCGCCGTTACTGCTACGCATCTAGTCATTAAACGCAAACTACAACTGGCTTGGCGTGGCTGGTTAACTGACAAACTGATTGCGTGCTGGATGTACGAAGGGCGGCATTATTTAGTCACTCACATCAATGGGCAACACGACAATCCAGATGGCAGAATCGCCGAGGATATTCGGATTGCTACTGAATATGCCATTGATCTATTGCATACCCTGTTTTACTGCGTGGTTTTACTGATTAGTTTTTCCAGCATTCTCTGGTCATTATCCGGCACGATAACCGTTGATCTAGGATTTACCAATTTGCCAATTCAAGGTCATTTGGTTTGGTTGGCACTCGCTTACGCCGCCAGTGCATCAATGTTAGGTTGGTGGATAGGTCGCCCACTAACAACGGCCACCGATAACCGCCAAACTGTCGAAGCCAACTTCCGTTTCGCCTTGGTTAAAGCCCGTGAAAACTCACAAGCGATTGCCTTAATTCACGGTGAACGCCACGAAAAACCGCATTTTCACCAATTGTTTGGCGACATTGTCGGTGCATGGGATCAACAAACTAGAGCTTGGAGCCAAATCACCATGTTTAGCTCAGGTTACTCGGTGTTATCGATGGCTTTTCCATTGCTGGTGTCGGCACCGCGTTATATTTTGGGCAGTATTACCTTGGGAACGCTGATGCAATCAGCCCAAGTGTTTCAACAGATGGTGGCAGCACTATCATGGCCAGTCGATAACATGGGCAAGATGGCCGAATGGCGGGCCTCGGTTGAGAGAGTGTTGGGCTTAGCTAATGCCTTACAACAACTCGAAGTCGAAATTGCCAAACCCTCACCGCATCGAATTGTGTTGAGAAAAAACACCGGTGCTGTGCTGCGCTTTCATGATTTAGTCATCACCCGTTTAGATGGTGCGGTTTGCGTCAATACACTCAACGAAGAAATTTATGCTGGTGACCGAATTTTAATTACTGGCAACGCCTTTACCGGCAATAAACTGTTTAAAGCCACCGCTGGACTTTGGCCTTGGGGCGAAGGTTGTATCGAACTGCCAGACGATGAGCCACTATTTTTTATGCCACCACGTCCTTACTTACCGACCGATACGCTGCGTAACGCCATTTGCTATCCATTTGATGGCGATGCCTTTGACCAAGCCGAGCTGGAAGCTTGTTTTAAACTCGCAGGTGTTCAAGAGTTAGTTAATCATTTGGATCAAAGCAATGACTGGGACAAAGCCTTATTACGCGAACAACAACAGCGCCTAGGTTTGGTCAGATTATTGCTGCAAAAACCAAAATGGATTTTCATGCAAGAAGCCTTCGACTCGCTAGACCCCGATGGTGAAATCGAGATGATTAACATCATCAACAGCCAATTACCCAATGCGGCAATGTTGACGATAACTAATCAACCCAGCATTCAAGCCCTACACAAACGCCAAATTCATTTATGTTAAATAGCCCAAAACTACGCGGCGTCAATCTAGGCGGTTGGCTGGTACTGGAAAAATGGATGACGCCCAGTTTATTTGCCAATCTTAACGCCGAAGATGAAACCACTTGGTGTGTCGAGCTTGGCGAGCAAGCCGCAGCCAAATTACAACAACACTGGCAAAGTTTTATTACTGAAGCCGATTTCGCTTGGCTGGCAAAAATCGGCATCAATGCGGTGCGGATTCCCGTTGGCCATTGGCTGTTTGGTAGCGATTATCCCTATCATCGCAGTTACCAACACCTACAACATCCCTTCGTCACCGGTGGTGACAAAATCCTTGATCAAGCCATGCAATGGGCAGAACGCTATCAGCTGAAAGTGGTTTTAGATTTACACGCCGCCCCCGGCTGTCAAAACGGTTTTGATAATGGCGGGATAAAAGACGTTTGCGAATGGCATACTCGCGATCAATATATTCAACACTCGCTTACCGTACTCGAACGCCTCGCCGAACGCTATTGCACCAGCCACGCTTTAATCGCTATCGAGGTGCTCAATGAACCCAGATGGGATGTGCCGACCGACGTGTTAAGCGCCTACACCGAACAAGCCTATCAACGGATTAGAAAGCACTGTCAAGCTGATGAAGTAGCAGTGGTGTTTCATGACGGCTTTCGCGACTATCGAGAATACGCTGGTTTATTACAAAGTCAGACTGATAGCAACGTGATCTTCGATATTCACCGTTACCAATGCTTTGTGCAAGACGATATTGATACCGACATTTACGGACACATCAGCAAAGCGGTCAACGATTGGCGACAAGAAGCCGAGCAACTGATTCATGATTCAGGCCGTAAAACTTATGTTGGTGAATGGAGCTTAGGATTACATCCGAAAATGCTCGATTTATGGGCCGAGCAAGCTTTGGATTATCCGGCCGCCAGCATGGACCAGTTTCAACAAAACCTCGCCTATCGTGGCTACGCCGCCGCGCAATTAGCCTGTTTTGAAAAATACCAAGGCTGGTTTTTCTGGAGCTACAAAACCGAAACTATGCCGCAATGGAGTTTTAGGGATAGTGTCGAACGGGGTTGGCTGCCTAGCGATTTTCGCTAACTGGTTTGATAGCCATTGCTATTACTCTCCACCTAGCGCACTTCGCTAGAAGCCAAGCGTTCTTTTTTCCAAAACGGCGCCTGTTTTTTTAAGGCTTCCATGATAAAGCGACAGGCATCAAAGGCATCTCCACGATGCGCCGACCAAGCCGCCACTAATACCAAGCTATCATCCGGCACCACATCACCGATACGGTGAATTAACAAAGTATCCAGCAAAGCCCATTGCTGATTCGCTTGTTCGACAATCGAAGCCAATTGTTTTTCACCGCGATACGCTGCGCTAATTCAGGAGCGCTTATAGGATGCTGCCGACGTAAGGAGGCGCATCAATCAAGTAGCTAAAGACCATGACAGAATATAGACGTTTTTACATACCGAAAGCCTTATGGTTTTTTACGGTTAATCTTGCAGAACGCAAAAACAATCGATTATTAATTGAACAAATTGACTTATTAGGCCAAGCCTTTCGTTATGTGAAAACTCGTAAACCATTTTATGCCTGATCATTTGCATTGTATTTGGACATTACCACCAGACGATGGTGGTTATTCAATTCGATGGAATTTATTAAAAGGATGTTTTTTCCAGAAAAAATTCAACAGGCGAACGTATCTCAAACAGTCGTCAAAAACGACGTGAACGAGGTATTTGGCAACGACGATTTTGGGCGCATTTAATTGAAGATCAAGAGGATTTAAATAGGCATATCGATTATATTCATTGGAATCCTGTAAAACATGGTTATGTAAAACAGGTGGTAGATCGCATGAAATTCAAGGTTTCGAGTAACACGAACGATGCGCCTCCTTGCGTCGGCAGCATCCTATGTGGTGTGCAAGTTAGCGCATCGTATCGTGGTGTTGATTATCTGTTCGTGCTGTCAATTAGGTTGGCTGTCTTTGTAATTATTAATAGTTTTTATGGGAAATAAAAAATACAATAATCCTTTTGGCTACATAAAAGGGCCTTTTTATACATACATAATTTCTAGGTGGGTTGGTAGTAAACTTGAGCCTATTTATGTCGGTCGAGGTCGAGGTTATCGGGCAAAAGTTTATTATAAGTTACGAAAAAAAGAATCTGTCGATCGTTATCGAAACCCAAAATCGCATAATCTAATATTAGATGCATTCATTGCCAATGAACGATCGGTTGGTCGAGATGTAGCAATTAATGCAAAGGATCATGGTGATGATTTGCAAGCAGCGAGAGATTGTGAAAAATTTCTAATTAAAAAATATGGTCGGCTTGACCTGGGAACAGGAACACTAGCTAATAGAAATTCTGGCGGATAATCGGTAGAAGGGTAATTATTTAGAGATTTCAGTAAGTGTATATACATCCGTAGCCTGATCGTACGTCGCTTTTTGGTTGTTTTCCAGTCTTTGCCATACCTTAGTTGCATCATTCGTTCTATATTCATTCTGCTCGCTTGGGTATTTATGAGAGCTTGAACGGACGATTTTACCTGACAACATGGCTAACTCGGGTATTGCTGAGTCTGGTATTCCTTTAGCCCCATACAATGCGTCATTGTTTTTTACTATCGTTATTATTTTAAGTTGGCCATCTTTTGGTTTAGCTGTTAATTCAAAGAACTCAGAATCGCTGTAATTAGATGATGCAAAGATTGTGAGACGATGCTCCTCCTGCTCAGTCTGGATTCCAGATACGCTGTAGCGGTAGTAAAAAGTATTATATGCACCGTGCCTATCAACGCATGTTATGCTGCCTTTCCTCAAACTTAATCTCCTTCGTTTCTGTATATCATCAGGGACGAGGGTGTCCTAGATTTTGTGTAAACGGGATGGCTCACCATCCGATCCTCAAATTGAATAACGCGATAACGTGCGCTAACTCGGATAGCTGACCCTCGTTACGATGCGCTGATAGGATGCTGCCGACGTAAGGAGGCGCATCGTTCGAGTGAATCGACAACTAAATTATTTATACCCTCGATAAGGTAGAAAAACTTAAGGCTTTTCGGTATTGCTTAAAGTCTGCAATTCCGCTACCAAAGCCTTTATCACTGCTTCTTGTCTTTCAATATCCGCACACAACTCAAACTGTGCCTTGGCGCGTTGTAAATTATGTTGCGGGTGTTGGATTTTGAAATAGCGGTTACCTTGTAAATAATCGCTGAAAAATCGCAAACCCAGTTCAAACGGGATTAACCAAATCGCCGCGTATAAATAATCGTAATCGGCAGCGCTGAAAAAACCACCGGCTTCTTGTAAATAGCTGTTCAAGATAATTTCGCAGCGGGCTAAATCAAATTGATTACTGTCGGTTAAGTGGCAGCAAGAGCGCAGGCAATCGCCAATGTCGTAATGCACCAAGCCAGGTTTTACCGTGTCCAAGTCAATTAAGCTGATGATGGTTTGGCTGTCGGGTTGGAATAAAAAATTGTTCAGTTTCGGGTCGCCGTGTATCACGCGTTCGACTAATTCACCACGCTGTTTGGCGTCTTCTAAAATCGATAATTTGTCGGCTTGGCTGGCGATAAAGTCACGACAAAATCTAAACTCTGGGTCATCGTCAACGCTTAGTGCTTGATTGATAGCGATTTGATATTGCTGAAAATATTGCGGGGTAATGTGGAAGCCGGGCAGGGTGTCGAGTAGGCGCTCGGTGGCTAAGTTGCTGCATAAGCGATGGAAATGCGCTAAAGCAAAACCAACTTGCGCGGCTTCGTCGTCGTTGCTGAGTTGTTCGCGGCTTTCAGCGGGGCTGATCAGTTCTAGGCTGCGCCAGATTTGTTGTTGGCTGTCGCGGTAAAAAGCTTGCTGGGCATTGGTCAACAAGACCGCGGGAAATTGCAGTTTTGAAGCTTGTTGTGCCAGATGTTGGCTAAGTTGTTGCAGGTTTGCCATCACTTGCTCTGGGGCTGGGAAAACCTGTTGATTGATGCGCTGTAACACAAACGACTGACCGCTGGTGCTGACCAGAAAGGTGTCATTGATTAAGCCATTGCCGAGTGGCTCAATGCCGAGAATGGTTTGTTGTTGGGCAAATTGCTCGGCAATTGCGTGTAATTCGGCTGTCATTAGACGCTGAGTTGTTGCTGTAATAAACGCAGGGCTTGGCCGCGATGACTTAAAGCGTTTTTCTGCTCTGCTGTCAGTTGTGCCGAGCTGCATTGATGTTCTGCCACCCAAAACACCGGATCATAACCAAAGCCATTTTCGCCAACCGCATGATCAAGAATCAGACCTTCCCAAATCCCTTGGGCAATGATTGGGGTTGGGTCATCGGCGTGACGTAAATACACCATCACGCAAATAAACCGCGCAGTGCGTTGTGCGAATGGCACGCCTTGTAATTCAACTAACAGTTTTTGCAAATTCGCTTGGTCGCTGGCGCCAACACCGGCATAACGCGCCGAAATCACTCCCGGCGCACCATTTAGCGCATCAACCACTAAGCCGGAATCATCGGCAATGGCCGGACGCTGACAATGTAAAGCAGCGTTGCGGGCTTTGATAATGGCGTTTTCGACAAAGGTGGAGCCGGTTTCTTCCGGCTCGACGACATTGAATTGAGATTGCGGCAGGATTTTGTCATTTTGCAAAATCGCTTGAATTTCGCGGATTTTGCCAAGATTGCCGCTGGCTAAAACAATTTCACTCATGCTAATGCTTGTTTGGCTTCGATTAAGGCTTGTTGTTGTTTTTCGATTAACTGATTAATGCCGTGTTCAGCCAGCTCTAACATAGCGTTAAGCTCGTCTTTTCTAAAGGCATGGCCTTCAGCGGTGCCTTGGATTTCAATAAAGGCACCGGCTTCGTTCATCACCACGTTCATATCGGTTTCCGCGCGGCTGTCTTCGGCATAATCTAAATCTAACACCGGCACGCCATTAAAAATCCCCACTGATACCGAACCAACATGACCGTGCAGTGGGTTAGTTTTGATTTTTTTGGTTTTCAGCAATTGCTCAACTGCCAAACTTAAAGCGACAAAACCACCAGTGATTGAAGCGGTGCGGGTGCCGCCATCGGCTTGGATGACGTCACAGTCAATAGTGATAGTGTTTTCGCCCAAGGCTTTTAAATCAATCGCAGCGCGGAGTGAGCGACCAATCAAGCGTTGAATTTCCAAGGTGCGGCCACCTTGTTTACCGCGACCGGCTTCTCTGTCCATGCGGCTGTGGGTTGAACGTGGCAACATGCCGTATTCTGCGGTCACCCAGCCTTCGCCTTTGCCTTTCAAGAAACGTGGCACGCTGTTATCAACGCTGGCGGTACATAAAACCCGAGTATCGCCAAATTCGACTAAAACCGAGCCTTCGGCGTGTTTGGTGTAATGGCAGGTAAAGCGAATTTCACGCAGTTGATCGGGATTACGGCCGCTTGGTCTCATTGATGCTCTCGTCTTAATAAAAAATTCCGGCATTATACGGGCTTTGGCTGATGATTCGGAATTGATACGGTTGCAAATCCACAAAACCAGACACTAGCAACGCAACTTGATAGCAGCCTAGCCCCAGTTACGTTAAAATGCGGCAGTTTTATTGGCTTTGTAGGTATCTAAAGTGTTGAAAAAAATACTGCTTTCATCGGTTGCGGCGTTGACTTTAAACGCTTGTGCGACCAGCCCTACCGGCAGAACCCAATTTATTTACATGAACGACAATCAGGTCGATCAAATGGGTTTGCAGTCTTTTAGTGATATGAAAACTAAAAACCCAATTAGCAAAAATAGCGGTTATAACCAGTTCGCACAGTGCGTGGCACAGGCGATTACTCATGAGACCGGTGGCCAATGGGAAGTGGTGGTGTTTGAGGATGACACTTTGAATGCCTTTGCTTTGCCGGGTAATAAAATCGGTGTCCATACTGGCTTGATTAAATTAGTCGATAACCAAGATCAATTAGCCGCGGTGATTGGCCATGAAGTGGGTCACGTTTTGGCGCGACACAGCAATGAACGAATGTCGCAGGAAACCGCTGTTAGTGGTGGTTTATCTATCATCCAAGCTGTCACTCAGCCACAAACCGCTGCCGGACAAACCGCCTTGGGTTTACTCGGCGTTGGCGCACAATACGCGGTGATTTTGCCGTTTAGCCGCACCCACGAAAGCGAAGCCGATAGCATCGGTCTGGATTTGATGGCAAAAGCCGGTTTCGATCCTAAGCAAAGCGTCAATTTGTGGTTGAAAATGGATAAAGCTTCACAAGGCGGCGAGCCGATTGAGTTTATGTCTACCCATCCATCGCATGGCAACCGTATCGATAATTTGAATCAGCACATGAACCAAGCGGTTCAGTTGCAACAACAAGCCCACAGCGCTGGCAAACAACCGCATTGCGTCAAATAATGAATCCACATTTACAACAGCTTCACCCGTATCCATTTGAAAAACTGGCGACTTTAAAACAAGGTATTACCCCACCTGCGGATAAAACCCATATCGCTTTGTCGATTGGCGAACCTAAACACGCGACACCGCAGTTTATTAAAGAGACTTTGGTAGCTAATTTGGCGGGTTTGACCCAATACCCAACCACCAAAGGCTTGCCGGAATTACGTCAGGCAATGACCGACTGGCTGAGCCGCCGTTTTGCAATTCCAGCTACCGCGCTGGATGCTGAACAGCATGTATTACCGGTCAATGGCACTCGTGAGGCTTTGTTTTCGTTTGTGCAGGCGGTGATTGATCCCAGTGATAAGCCGGTGGTAGTGATGCCCAATCCGTTTTATCAGATTTATGAAGGCGCGGCTTTATTGGCGGGCGCTGAACCGTATTATTTAAACACCACCGAAGATAATGCTTATTTGCCAGATTTTGACAGCGTTCCCGCTGAAATTTGGCAGCGTTGTCAGTTGGCGTTTATTTGTTCACCGGGTAATCCAACTGGGACGGTGGCGGATTTTGCCAGTCATCAAAAACTGATGGCTTTGGCTGAACAATATGATTTTGTGATTGCTTCTGATGAGTGTTACACCGAGTTGTATGACGACGAAGCTAATCCGCCACAAGGCTTGTTACAAAGCGCTTGGCAAGCTGGCAATCATGACTTTAAACGCTGTGTGATTTTTCAAAGCTTGTCCAAGCGTTCTAATGCGCCCGGCTTGCGTTCTGGCTTTGTCGCTGGCGATGGCGAATTGTTGAAAGATTACCTGAAATACCGCACTTATCACGGCTGCCCAATGCCGGTACCGACGCAACAAGCCAGCATCGTCGCTTGGCAAGATGAAAACCATGTGCGGAAAAATCGCCAGTTGTATCGCGACAAATTCGCAGCGGTTATCGAGATTTTGCAAGAGGTTTGCGAAATCAGTAAACCACCCGCCAGTTTTTACATCTGGCTAAAAACCCCGATTGCCGACACCGATTTTGCCCAGCAATTATTTGCCCAACAAAATATCACCGTGTTACCTGGCAGCTATTTATCACGCGACAGCAATGGGATTAATCCCGGTGCTAATCATGTGCGAATTGCTTTGGTGGCACCATTGCAGGAATGCGTCGAAGCGGCGCAACGGATTAAACTTTTTATTAACTCTTTAACGTAGAGCATTCATGTCAAACTTGGAAAACATCATTAACGAAGCCTTTGAAAACCGCGCTGAAATCAGCCCAAGCACTGTATCGCCAGAAGTTCGGGAAGCGGTTGCCACTGCTTTGGAGCAATTGGACAAAGGCGTAGTGCGCGTCGCTGAGAAAAAAGACGGCGATTGGGTGACTAATCAATGGTTGAAAAAAGCCGTGTTGTTGTCATTCCGCATTAACGAAAACAAAGTGATCGAAAGCGGCGATGTGCGTTATTACGACAAAGTGCCAACTAAATACGGCCAATACAGCGAAGAAGATTTCGCCAAAGCGGGCGTTCGCGTGGTACCCAATGCCGTTGCTCGTTACGGTTCTTATGTAGCACCGGGCGCGATTTTGATGCCTTCTTACGTCAACATCGGCGCTTATGTTGATAGCGGCACCATGGTTGATACTTGGGTAACGGTCGGTTCTTGCGCGCAAATCGGTAAAAACGTGCATTTATCAGGCGGCGTAGGTATTGGCGGTGTTTTAGAGCCATTGCAAGCTAACCCAACCATTATTGGCGACAACTGCTTTATCGGTGCTCGCTCTGAAATCGTTGAAGGCGTGATTGTTGAAGACAACTGCGTGGTTTCAATGGGTGTTTACATCGGTCAAAGCACCAAAATCTTTAACCGCATGACTGGTGAAGTATCTTACGGTCGCATTCCTTCTGGTTCTGTGGTGGTTTCTGGTAACTTGCCATCTAAAGACGGTAGCCACAGCTTGTATTGCGCGGTAATCATCAAACAAGTTGATGAAAAAACCCGTAGCAAAACCGGCATTAACGAGTTGTTGCGCGATTAATCAACTCGGTGAGAGTTAAAGTTTCACAAAATTGTCATTGTGTCGGGTTAGGCTATCGCTAACCCGACCTACGTATAATGATGGGCTTGCGTTACAATGCCGGTCGATTGTTAGCTGTACGCTGTGTTTTATGCTGTTTCAAAACAGCCCCTTCTTTCCTCAACCTACGAGAACCCCCATGTCAGAAAACATTTCTAATAACGCCCTTATTCTTGGTTTATTGTCATTGAATAGCGAAATCGCGATTCAAAATGAATACTTGGAATCAGGCGAAATCCCAGAAGATGAAATCGATGATGAACAAGATGTATTAACTGATCTTGAGCAAGCATTTATGGAATTTGTTGATGTTTACAAAGCTCGCGCTAAAAATGATTCAACCTTGCCAGCCATTGAAGAATTGTTAGCTGGTGACGAATAAGTTTGATGGTTGTTTACGGCATTAAAAACTGCGATAGCGTTAAAAAAGCCCGTGCCTTTTTAGAGCATGGGCAAATTGCCTATCGCTTTCATGACTATCGCGTCGATGGCTTGGATGCAGCTTTATTGCAAACCATGATCGACGCTGTAGGTGTGGACGCGCTGTTAAACCAACGCAGCACCAGTTGGCGACAACTCAGCGATCAGCAAAAACACGATTTAACACCCGAAACAGCGCGGCAATTAATGTTGGATGTACCCACTTTAATCAAGCGCCCGATTCTCAATACCGGCACACAATGGCTGGTTGGCTTTAGTTCTGATTTATACCAAACCCTAGTATGAGCGAAACCCTTGCACTTTTAGAAGAGCTGATTCGTCGCGAATCGGTGACTCCTGTTGATGGCGGCTGTCAGGATTTATTGGCACAGCGTTTAAGCAAAATTGGCTTTAGCGATGAGCGTTTAAACTTTGCCGATACTCAAAATCTTTGGCTGCGTCGCGGTCAACAAACCCCGTTATTTGTCTTTTTAGGACATACCGACGTGGTACCGACTGGGCCATTAGCGGCTTGGGATTCGCCACCGTTCGAGCCGACGATTCGTGATGGTCAGCTATACGGTCGCGGTGCAGCGGATATGAAAGGCGGGATTGCCGCCTTTATTACGGCGGTTGAACGCTTTGTTGCTGAGCATCCTGATCATCAAGGCTCAATTGCAGTGATGATGACTAGCGATGAAGAAGGCATCGCCACTCATGGCGTGGTAAAAGTGGTTGAAGTGTTGGAACAGCGTCAGGAAAAAATTGATTGGTGTTTAGTTGGCGAGCCGTCGAGCGATAAAAAAATTGGCGATGTGATTCGGGTTGGGCGTCGTGGTTCTTTATGCGCCAAGTTGACCGTATTCGGGATTCAAGGCCATGTCGCTTATCCCGAATTAGCCGAAAACCCGATTCATACCCTTGCGCCAGCCTTAAAAGCCTTAACCGAAGAAGTTTGGGATCACGGCAATGCGTTTTTCCCACCAACACGCTTACAAGTGTCGAATATTAATGGCGGCACTGGCGCGGAGAATATTATTCCTGGGCTAGTTGAAGTGCAGTTTAATCTACGCTTTTCAACCGAATTGGATGAGGCAATCATTAAAGCCCGTACTCATGCGATTTTGGACCAATATGGTTTCAAATATGCTGTCGAATGGCGTTTATCCGGCAATCCGTTTTTAACCTCACAAGGCGCGTTGATTGATGCCACTCATGCCGCGATTCAATCGGTTTGTGGTTTTGAAACTTTGGACGATACTGGCGGTGGCACTTCCGATGGTCGCTTTATTGCCCCAACCGGCGCACAGGTGATTGAGCTTGGACCGTTAAATGCCAGTATTCATAAAGTCAATGAACATATTGGCTTAGATGATTTAGAAACCTTGACGCAGATTTATCAACAGATTTTGGTGAATTTGTTGGCTTGATGGTTAGTGGTGCGGTGTGTTTAGCACCGCAGACAAACCAACAAGCAATAAAAAAGCCGCTGTAGATTTAAACTACAGCGGCTTTTTTCAGAATTCGATATAACCGAATTAAGCCATCGCGCGCAATCTGTTGTTCAGTCTGCTTTTGCTACGAGCGGCTTTATTTTTATGAATAATGCCTTTATTGACCGCTGAGTCAATAACAGGAACAGCAGTTTTGAATGCTGCTTGAGCTTGTTCTTTATCGCCTGCTCTTACAGCAGCGATGACTTTCTTGACGAAAGTACGCAAGTTGCTACGCTGTCCGGCATTGCGAATACGGCTGTTCTCGGCCTGACGTGCTCTTTTTTTAGCTTGTGGTGAATTAGCCATAGTCTATCAGTCTTCTTAGGTTAATTTGGAAACGTTGAATTATCTGTCTGGATGCTATGATTGTCAACCTATAACTCAACAACATCTTAAACTATTTTGAGTCAGCGTTTTTTTAAATCAACGATTGTGGTCGCTTGCATGACCATGATCTCAAGGCTGATGGGCTTTGCGCGGGATATTTTGTTCGCCAATTTGTTTGGCGTTAATGCGGCCACTGATGCTTTTTTTGTGGCATTTAAAATTCCCAATTTCCTGCGCAGGCTATTTGCCGAAGGTGCTTTTGCCCATGCTTTTGTGCCAGTGTTGGCCGATTACAAAAGCAAAGGCAGTCATGCCGCCTTAAAGCTGTTCATCGACCGAACCGCTGGCAGCTTGGCGCTGGTTTTAACCTTACTGACATTGATCGGCATTATCACCGCGCCGGTATTGATTATGCTGTTCGCCCCCGGCTTTTTATGGGAAGGCAATCAATACCAACTCGCGGTACAGTTATTACAAATCACCTTCCCCTATTTACTGTTTATCTCGCTAACCGCCTTCGCTGGCGGAATTTTAAATACTCACGGCAAATTCGCGATTCCCGCCTTTACTCCGGTGTTTTTAAACATTTGCATGATAATCACCGCCATCTGGTTAGCGCCTTTAATGGCCGAGCCAGTGATGGCTTTAGCGTGGGGCGTGTTTATTGCTGGCGTGGTGCAATTGTTGTTTCAAATTCCCGCCTTAATCCGCTTAGGCTTAATGCCTAGACCGCGCTTAGGCTTTAAAGATGCGGGCGTCAGACGGATGATGGGCTTGATGTTGCCAGCGATTTTTGGCGTTTCGGTGGTGCAGATCAACTTATTAGTCGATACCTTGTTCGCCTCGTTTTTGCCGTCTGGCAGCGTGTCATGGTTGTATTATTCAGATCGCTTGGTAGAGTTTCCAATTGGCATATTTGGCGTGGCCTTATCAACGGTGATTTTGCCGCATTTGGCTAAACATCATGCCGATGACGACCAACAGGCTTTTTCGCAAGCCTTGGATTGGGGCTTAAAGTGGGTGCTGTTAATCGGTTTACCGGCTACTTTAGGTTTAACGCTACTTGCCGAACCGTTGCTATCGACTTTGTTCCAATATAACGAATTTGGCGCCAACGATGTGCAAATGGCGGCAAAAAGTTTGGCGGCTTTTTCATTGGGTTTATTGGCGTTTATCTTGATTAAAGTCTTGGTGCCGGGGTTTACCTCGCGCCACGATACACGGACACCGGTTCGGCTGGGCATCTATTCGATGCTATGCAACCTAGTCTTGAATTTGGCCTTAATCGCCCCATTAGCTCATGCAGGCCCCGCTTTAGCGACCAGCTTGGCGGCTTATTTGAATGCAGCTTGGTTATTGTTGTTATTAATCAAACAACAGATTTATCAACCCATCGGCCAATGGTGGCGGTTTTTATTACGAGTAATATTAGCTAACGCAGCGATGGGTTTTTTCTTATACCTCTTTACCGAAGCCGATTTATGGCTCACTTGGAATTTATCGCAACGCAGTTTACAACTAGCCTTAATGATAGGCTTAGCGATGTTAGTTTATGCTGTAGCGTTGTTATTATTAGGCTTTAGACCTCGTCAGCTTGGACAACATCCCAGCTGAGAATTTTTTGCAATTTAATCAGGTTAACTATGAATACAAAAAAAATTGGTTTTATCGGTGGCGGCAATATGGCCACCAGTCTTATCAAAGGCTTGATTGCCAGCGGCCATGCGCCACAACAAATCTGGGTTTCTGACACCAATCAAGCAACCTTAACCCAACATGCCGAACAATTACTGGTCAACGTCTCGACCGATAATGACGCGGTGGTTGCCGAAGTCGATGTGGTGGTTTTGGCGGTGAAACCACAAATCCTCCGCGAAGTTGCCCAATCGATTGCCAGCTTGGTACAGCAACGCAAAGTATTGGTGGTTTCAATCGCTGCCGGTATCTCTCAAACCAGCTTGTCACGTTGGCTAGGTGGCGATGTAGCCATCGTTCGCTGCATGCCCAACACGCCGGCCTTAGTTTTAACTGGCGCCACCGCTTTACACGCCAACGACAAAGTCAGCGCTCAACAAAAAGACTTAGCTGAAAATATTTTGCGTGCTGTGGGTTTAGCGCTATGGGTTAATGAGGAAGCACAATTAGACGCGGTCACTGCGGTTTCAGGCAGCGGCCCAGCCTATTATTTCCTGATGATGGAAGCGATGGAAAAAGCGGCTTTAGAATTAGGCTTGGACGAACACTCAGCGCGATTATTGATTCAACAAACTGCCTTAGGCGCAGCCAAAATTGCGTTGGAATCTTCCGAATCACCCACCATTTTGCGTGAACGCGTCACCTCACCGGGCGGCACCACCCAAAAAGCCATAGAAACCTTCCAGCAAAACGGTTTTGAAGCCTTAGTCGGCAAAGCGCTACATGCCGCGCGTGACCGTTCAATCGAAATGTCCAAACAACTCGGAGCAGACTAATGGGCGGCAATTACATCTCAGATCCAGCGATTTTTGTAATCGACACCCTGTTCTCGGTTTACATTTTCACGGTTTTATTGCGCTTTTTACTGCAATGGACCCGCGCTGATTTTTACAATCCGATTTCGCAATTCGTGGTCAAAATCACTCATCCACCACTAAAACTATTACGTCGAGTAGTGCCTTCAATTGGTCGGATTGATACCTCTTGTTTAGTGTTTGCCTTGTTATTGCAAATGACCGCGACTTATTCGATGTTAGCAATTCAAGGCTTAACCACCAGCTTTGTCGGCTTGGCATTAATCTCGGTAGCGGATTTAGTGCAATTGTTGATGAATATTTACTACTACTCGATTTTTGCGACGATTATCCTCAGCTGGGTTGCCGGTGGCAGCTACAGTGCGGCTTCATCGATCTTGTACAGCATCACCGAACCTTTGCTAAGCATTTGCCGCAGTGTGATACCGAATTTAGGCGGCTTGGATTTATCACCCATGTTGGCCTTGTTTTTACTGCATTTGGCGAAGATGATGGTGTTGCCACCGCTGCATCAGTTGGCGAGTTTGTTGGGCTGATAGTTTGGTTGTGCAGGTGTAATCGGTAGGGCGCAATAAGCAATCGGTATTGTGCCATAGCCTGCTTACTGACATTCTGAGGTGTATCGATAAATATTAATCATACGCGCCCCCAATACATCGGCATACTGTGTGACCAGTTCATTTAACATGCGGTTATCAATGGCACTGGCCGTGAGAAAAAGGAGGTATTTCACGCGCGCCTCTCTTTGTGTTGCTTCCATTTCGCCTTCTCGATCTCCTACTGCCATTTCCATTTGTTCTTGAATCAAGGCTTTGAGCGCAGTATTGCGTTCGATTGGCCGAATATCGGTAAGCCGTTCAGGTACGGTCAACATATCTATTTGCATATATAGCTGATTGCCAAGTTCGCCATCGATAAGGCTAGCTCTATAGTCAGAGTGGTTGTAGTAATCGATATTGCTTAAATATTCCTGATCCAGTGCTTTGATAATTGCCTGACTACAATCGGAGAGATTGAGTTGGTTGCTAGTCGGAATTAACCAACCGGCATAGGGTGAAGATTTTTGAGTAGCGTTGGGTTCTAGTCCGGAATAATTGAGTATTCCGTGTGCAGCATAGCTTTCGCTAAAGCGTCCGTGTTGGTCGATTAATAAATAAACCTGCTCATATGCGCCACGCTGGTGCCTGAAAAAATAAATGCCAAATATCTTTCCAACCTTATCTAGCCCAGATGTTGTCAAATTTTGCGCATAAAGTGATTGATTTTGCGAATCCATCAAAAAGGTAGATTCAATTTGCTTACCTGCTTCGGCATCAAAATGTTCAATAACCCGCTTACAACGTAAACCGATTTTTTGCGCGAGTGCTTCGTTGGCAGCTTTTGAAAAACAGGGGCTGTCGCCTTTTTTCGGGTCTATCACCCAATCAATTTCAGTGTGGTTTTCCTGCTTTTTTAAATAGGTATAACCATTTTCAAAAGCAAAGACTTTGAAGGACAAGATAAAACCGACTGTTATGGCTGTAAATAACCATCGGCCATTTTTTCGTAGGGAATGATTTACATTATTTCTGTCCATATAATTCACCGAAATCGCCTAAGCCGACTTTACCCTGCCGTGCTTTTAGGTAATTCAATCAAGAAGGGCATGATGTAAATCTGTGTCGTTGCCATTGTGATTTTGTGTTGATTTCAGCAGCATGGCGATTAATTAGGTTTAGATATTAATCTCACAACCCATCCCTCCCCTGAATATAAAGCCGACACGCATCCACGCAGTCGGCTTTATTTTTATAAGGCCCGCTAATCTGGTCAACCGTGTAAAACCACCAGCCGAGTGAGTTCACAAAATAACGATCTTGCGGGCTAAACAAGGGGTGTTTAGGTTTACGATTCGTCGGCTTCACCGGAAATCAATTCTTTGACGTATTTGTAGATCAAGCGTGCTGATTTTGGCGGCTTGGCTTCTTTCGCTTCTTTTTGGGCATTACGTTGTAATTGGCGTAAGTGCTGGATGTCGGCGTTGGGGTATTCGCCGATGAATTGAGTTAATTGCTGATTGCCGGCTTCGCTTAAAAGCTGGTCGCGCCAGCGTTCGGCAAGGTGGTGTTCGCGGACGCCGTGGGCGCTGCGGTTTTTCATCCGATCCAGTTTTTCTTGGACGGCTTGGGTGTCGATGAGTCTAAGTTGGGCGGTGATGTATTTTAATAAACGCTTTCTGGCGGCGTTTTGACCCATTTTTCCCGCATCTAATAAAGCTTGTTCGATGCTTTCTGGCAATTCGAATTCGGCGATGTGTGAAGCTGATAGTTGAGAAATTTCCTCAGCCATAGCCATTACGTCAGCAATTTCTTTTTTGATGCGGGTCTTGTTAGGGCGTACCGCATAGAGGACCGATTCGTCCTCATCTTCGTCTTCTTCTAAATAAAATTGATCGTTCATTTCAAACCAGTGTGATTAAACAGTGCCAGCAGGTGTGGCAGGTAGTCGCTATCTTAACAAACCTTGCTGTTGAATATTGCTTAGCTTATCGCGATTGTTTAAATCGGTTTCGATGAAACTCGGCTAAGTGACTATTTGCCTTAGTAAAACCGGAGTTGTTCACAAAAGCTGTGGATAACTCTGTGCATAATGTGTAGCGAAGCAACGCTAAGACTTGATTTTATTGGGCTTGGCTTGGATTGTATAAAAGTTAAGCAGAGGCGGTTAATTGATTAAAAACAATGACTTAGTTAAAGTCTTTTTATTTCAACAAGTTATTGTGTCAAGTATTTTTTTATCTTTTTTAGAGAAAACAAAATGTGCATAAATGATTTGCTTTCGGTGATTTTGTGATAAATAGTCGTTACCTTTGTTATTTAAAACAATCATGAACAATCAATCTTGGATGCAGCGCGACCTTAATGTGCTTTGGCATCCCTGTAGCCAAATGAAAGATTACGCTGCCGACGGTTTGCCGTTGATTCCGATTAAATCGGCTCAAGGCGTCTGGCTAGAGGATTTTGATGGCAATCGTTATTTAGATGCGATTAGTTCGTGGTGGGTTAATTTGTTTGGTCATTCCAATCCTACGATTAATCAAGCAATTAAAACCCAGCTCGATACCTTAGAGCATGTGATTTTGGGCGGGTTTAGTCATCAAGCAGCGATTGAGCTCGCGGAAAAACTGGTCGAAATCACCCCGCCAAATTTAGACAAATGCTTTTATGCCGATAACGGTTCGTCAGCTATCGAGATTGCTTTAAAAATGAGTTTTCATTATTGGCGCAATCTGGGACAAGGCCAAAAAACCAAATTCATCACTTTAGAAAACAGTTATCACGGCGAAACTTTAGGCGCGCTGGCAGTTGGCAATGTGGCTTTATATAAAGAAACCTATGCGCCGCTGTTGATGGATGTAATTAGCGTCGCCAGTCCTGATTGTTTTTATCGTGAAGCTGAGGAAAGTTGGGAAGCGTATTCGATTCGACAGTTTGCCGAGATGGAGCGAACCTTGGCCGAACATGCCGATTCGGTTTGTGCGGTGATTGTCGAGCCTTTGGTGCAATGTGCTGGCAATATGCGGATGTATCATCCTAGCTATCTGCGTTTGTTGCGGCAGGCGTGTGATCAATATCAGGTGCATTTAATTGCTGATGAAATCGCGGTGGGGTTTGGCCGCACGGGGACTTTATTTGCTTGTGAGCAAGCGGCGATTAGTCCCGATTTTATCTGTTTGTCGAAAGGCCTGACCGGTGGCTATTTGCCATTGTCGGCGGTGTTGACCAGCAATCAGGTCTATCAGGCGTTTTATGATGATTACCAAAAGCTGACGGCGTTTTTACATTCCCACAGTTATACCGGTAACGCCTTGGGTTGTCGGGCGGCGTTGGCGACGATAGATTTGTTTCAAAGCAGCGATGTGTTGGCTCACAATCGGCAGTTGGCGGCATTGTTGGCGAAATACACCGCTCAGTTTCACGACCATCCTAATGTGGCTGAAGTGCGACAGACGGGGATGATTTTGGCGATTGAATTGGTTAAAAACAAGCAAACTCGCGAAGCCTATCCTTGGCAGCAACGGCGCGGGCTGAAAGTCTATCAATATGCATTAAGTCAGGGCGTGTTGTTGCGTCCACTAGGTAATGTCATTTATTTTATGCCGCCCTATATCATCACCGAAGCGGAGATTAAACGCATGACCGAAGTCGCCTGGCAAGGCATACAGTATGCGGTGCAAGACTGATGCGTGTATCTCGTTTATATGTGACTGCCGCGCTGAATGTCGGTAGCCAAATCAGTTTGGATGACGATGCCGCGCATTATGTGCGTAGCGTTTTACGTTTAAAGCAGGATCAGCAAATTGTCTTGTTCAATGGCGAAGGTGGCGAGTTTTCAGGTCGATTTAGTGAAGTTAGCCGTAAATCGGTGCGAGTTGCGATTGAGGCTTTTATCGATAGAGATGTGGAATCGCCGTTAACAGTTAGGTTAGGGATGGGGGTTTCCCGTGGCGACCGCATGGATTGGGCGGTGCAAAAAGCGGTTGAATTAGGGGTTAATCATTTAACCCCATTAACCACCGAACGCTGTGTGATTAAGTTTAATGACGAGAAAAAACAGCAGCGTCAGCAACATTGGCAACATATTATTGATCACGCTGCCGAGCAATCAGGCCGTACCCGTCCGCCAGCATTAGGCGAGATTAGTGCTTTGAGTGACTGGGTGAGTCAGCAACAGGGCTTGAAAGTATTCCTCGATCCTTACGCCGAACATTGTCTTGCCGATTTGCAGCCAGAGAACCAGCAGTTGACCTTGTTATCAGGCCCCGAAGGTGGTTTTAGCGATCAAGAACGGGAAATTGCCAAGGCGGCGGGGTTTATTCCGGTCAGAATGGGCGCGCGAATTTTACGTACTGAAACAGCAGTGTTAGCGGCTTTAAGCGCAGTGCAAAGTTTGTGGGGGGATTTTCGTTGATTGCTGCGATTCGTTATGCGCTGATGCCCTTGCTTTTGTTGGTGGTATTGGCTTGTGGTGCCAGTTTTATTAGTTATGGGATTTTGTTGGTGACCGGCGATGTGTTGCCTATCAATAAAATTATCAGTAAAGCGACTTTGGTTTTGTTGATTCTGAGTATTTTTCCGTTAAGAAAATACCTGAATTTCAGTTGGAAAGATTTAGGGTTTGCGCCAGCTAAACGCTTTTTTAGCCAATTACATCAAGGTTTGATTTTATCCTTGGCGACCTTGTTGCCGGTTTTAGTGGTTTTGTATTTACTCGATGTGCATGTTTGGGATAACACCCGAATTTGGACGATTGGGAAAATCGCTAGTAAGGTGGGTGTAGCGTTATTTTTTGCCTTATTGATTGCGGTAGGTGAGGAATTGTTATTTCGTGGCATGTTGCTCACTAGCTTGCGGCGTAAGATGCATTTAGTTGCTGCTGTAGTTATTAGCGCTTTGTACTATGCGGCCTTACATTTTTTAAGAAGCAGCAGTCAGATTCCTTATGCCGAATTAACACCAACGTCCGGCTTGCAATTAGTCATAGAAGCGTTTGCTAACTGGCTCAATCCTGACATTATCAGCGCTTTTACTGCGTTGTTGGTTGTCGGTTTGTTTTTGGCGGTGATACGCAGTCGAGTTAGACATAGCTTGGGTTTGTGCATTGGCTGTCATGCTGGCTGGGTTTGGCAAATCAAAGTCAGCAAAGATTTATTTAACCTCAATAGCCAGTCAGAATTTTTGTATTTGGTGAGCAGTTATGACGGTGTTGTTGGCCCGTTTGTTAGCGTTTGGTTGTTTGTTGCAATGCTGGTTTTGATCTATTTTCGGCGGCGTTAAAACTCGCTAAATTAAAATAGGCATAAAAAGTGCTTGCTAAGTATCGGAAAATAAAAGATAATAGCCAAATCAATCGCGGGGTGGAGCAGCTTGGTAGCTCGTCGGGCTCATAACCCGAAGGTCGTAGGTTCAAATCCTGCCCCCGCTACCAGATTCAAACCCTCTAGCTTAACAAGCTAGAGGGTTTTTTCGTTTCTAGGGATATCTAAAAGCACTTGACGGTAACGTTAAGTGCTTTTTTGTAGCTATTGCTAGGTTTGTTTTGATAGTGATTTCCAACAGAAACACTGTGTTGAGCGCTGTCTATTAAGTTTAGCTCGCTGGCTTAGGCTCCGTTAGCCATGGCCAAATCTGTTAACTTAAGAGTAGTGAAGGGGAAACCATAAATAGTATTTATCCCCTTCTATGTTTTAACGCTAGTTATCCATCTTCTAATGCCAGTTTTACAAAAACTACCGGCGATGCAACAAAGTCCCAACACCTTGGTCAGTAAATAACTCCAATAACACCGCATGAGGCACTCGGCCATCAATAATATGCACGCTAGTCACACCGCCTTTTAAAGCGTCAGTCGCGCAACGGGTTTTTGGAATCATACCGCCAGAAATGGTGCCGTCAGCAATCAGGTTATCAATATCAGTCAAACTCAAGCCGGTTAATAACTCACCTTGTTTATCCATAATGCCAGGGATATTGGTTAATAACATCAGCTTTTCGGCTTTTAAAACTTCCGCTACTTTGCCAGCGACTAAATCAGCATTGATGTTGTAAGAATGGCCGTCTTTGCCAACCCCAATTGGCGCAATTACAGGGATAAAATCGCTATTACCGAGCATTTCAACTACCGCCGGATCGATACTGCTGACTTCGCCAACATGGCCTAAATCGATAATTTCTGGTGCGTCGTCAATTGAAGCACCGGCTTTAGTAATATTAATTTTACGAGCGTGGATAAAGTTGCCGTCTTTACCGGTTAAACCCACCGCTTTACCGCCGTGGACATTAATCAAGTTAACGATTTCTTTATTGACCAAACCACCCAACACCATTTCCACTACATCCATGGTTTCGCTGTCGGTGACGCGCATTCCATCAACAAATTCGGAAGTTTTGCCGAGTTTGGTCAACAAATTACCAATTTGCGGGCCACCACCGTGAACCACGATAGGATTGATACCAACCAGCTTCATCATTACGATGTCACGCGCAAAGCTGCTTTTTAGTTCTTCATCAATCATGGCGTTGCCGCCAAATTTAATCACTACGGTTTTGCCTTTGAATTTTTGGATATAAGGCAAGGCTTCAATTAAAACGTGAGCGATTTCGTGTGCAGTTTTTTGTTTCATCATGGTTAAAACTTAGGTAAATAAACAATAAAATTAATGACGACCACTGTGACCAAAGCCACCTTCGCCACGTTGGCTTTCGTGGAATTCGTCAACGCATTCAAATTCGGTTTGCACCACTGGCACAAACACCATTTGAGCAATCCGTTCGCCGATTTCAATGGTAAAGGCGCTATTGCCGCGATTCCAGCAAGACACAAACACTTGGCCTTGATAATCCGAGTCGATTAAACCGACTAGATTGCCCAGTACGATGCCGTGTTTATGACCCAAACCAGAACGTGGCAACAAAATTGCCGCCAGCTCTGGGTCGCCAATGTAAATCGCTAAACCGGTCGGGATTAACAAAGTTTCGCCAGGATTAATCGTTACCGCAGCCTCTAAACAAGCGCGTAAATCTAAACCCGCTGAGCCATCAGTCGCATAAGTTGGCAAAGCGATTTCGTTGCCCAGTCTAGGATCTAGCAGTTTAAGTTGGATTTTTTTCATGATATTTCTCGGTAATTAAACTCATTAATTGGGTGGCTAATTGCTGCTTATCGGTCATGGCTAAATGGCGCTGACCATCAGCCCAATAGACATACAAAGCGTTGCGATCACTATCAAAGCCACCTTCGGCTTGGCCGACATAATTGGCGGCGATTAAATCTAGGTTTTTACTCCGCAATTTGCCGAGCGCGTAGTTTTCAAGCTCATCGGTTTCGGCAGCGAAGCCCACCGTAAACGGTTTATTGGCTAAATTAGCGACACAGGCAACAATATCGGGATTTTTCTGTAAATGAATCACCGAGTTGTCATCTTGCTGTTTCTTGATTTTTTTAGCTTCAACTTGTGCAGCGCGGTAATCGGCAACCGCAGCGGCACCAATATAAATATCAGTGCTGGCAATTTGCTTCATCACTGCATCGTGCATTTCTAAAGCAGTTTCAACTTTGATCAATTTGGCTTGAGCGGGGGCGGTTAATTGCACCGGGCCGCTGACCAAAGTCACATTCGCACCTGCATCAAGCGCCGCTTGCGCCAGCGAGTAACCCATTTTGCCTGAGCTGCGATTACTGATGAAGCGCACAGGATCCAGCGGTTCGCGGGTGGGGCCAGCGCTAATCAAGACATTAACCCCTTGCAATTCGCCACTGGTGGAATCGTTTAACAAAGCCTGACAAATCGCCGCTGGCTCACTCATGCGACCAAAACCCAATTCACCACAAGCTTGCTCGCCGCTTTCGGGGCCGATGAATTTGACGCCATGCTGTTTTAATTTGGCGACATTTTCTTGAGTCACAGGCTTATGCCACATGGCTTGATTCATCGCGGGGGCGACAAAAACCGGCGATTCGGCAGCTAGATATAAAGTAGACAATAAATCGTCCGCTAAACCGTGAGCGAGTTTTGCCAACAGATCGGCACTAGCTGGGGCAATCACTAAACAATCAGCCCAACGTGCCAAATGGATATGCCCCATCGCTTGCTCTTGGCTCAGATCAAGCAAAGCAGTATGCACCGCATGGCCACTCAAGGCTTGAAAGGTTAATGGCGTGACAAATTGCTGAGCGGCTTCAGTCATCACCACCCGAACCTCAGCACCGCTTTTGCGGAGCAATCGCACTAATTCGGCTGATTTGTAAGCAGCAATACCGCCGCAGACAGCTAATAAAATTCGCTTATTAATGGCTATATCCAAATACTGGAGGGATAAGGTATCACGCTCAACTAGCGTGACAGAAAATTGCAGGTGGCAATTATGGCAAAAACCCCCCTTCACTTCTACGCTTAGAGCTGTTTTTTGCGTAATTGGAGTGATGATGAGCATTAAAGACTGGCCAGAAGACGAGCGCCCACGAGAAAAACTCTTGCAACGTGGCGTTGGTGCCTTAACCGATGCTGAGCTGTTAGCGATTTTTTTACGGGTTGGCGTAGCGGGTAAATCGGCGGTGGATATGGCTCGCGATTTAATCGGCGAATTTGGTTCTTTACAAGCTTTGCTGGCGGCTGATCAAACTCGATTCTGTCAAAGTCACGGACTTGGCGTTGCTAAATACACTCAAGTTCAAGCCATCTTGGAAATGGCACGTCGGCATTTCGCGGAAATTCTGAAGCGAGGCAATGCACTCACCAGTCCAGAAATCACCCGCGCTTTTCTTTGTTCACAATTACGCGGCTACAGTTACGAAGTTTTCGCCTGTTTATTTTTAGACAACCAACATCGGGTGATTGCTTGGGAAGAGCTATTTCGCGGCACCATCGATAGTGCCAGTGTGTATCCTCGAGAAGTGGCAAAACGCGCCTTGTTTCATCAATCAGCAGCGGTGATTTTTGCTCACAATCATCCATCAGGCATCAACGAACCCAGCCAAGCCGACCGCCATATCACCGACAAACTCCGTCAAGCTTTGGGTTTATTTGATATTCGCGTGTTGGATCATTTTATTGTGGGTGATGGACTGCCGTATTCATTTGCAGAGCATGGGTTGATTTAGACGCTCTGGTCTAATTTTTAATCGAATTGTATGCAGAATATAAAAAACCCGCTAAGCCTTGCGACTTGCGGGTTTTAGCGGTTCACATTGAGTCTTGCTGACTCAATGTTTCTTTATCTTTCCAATAAAGCCAACTTGTCAGCCTTGCCATTCCACTCTTCAGCATCTGGCAATGCGTCTTTTACTTCTGTAATAGCTGGCCATTGTTTTGCCAACTCAGCATTCAATTCTGCGAAGTGTTCTTGACCTTCTGGCAGCTCGTCTTCAGCGTGGATCGCGTTAGCTGGGCATTCTGGTTCGCAAAGTGTGCAATCGATGCACTCATCAGGATCGATTACCAAAAAGTTTGGGCCTTCATGAAAGCAATCGACAGGGCAAACGTCAACACAGTCGGTAAATTTGCATTTGATACAGTTTTCGGTGACTACAAAAGCCATATTGTTAATCCAAAAGTTAGGTAAATATACTGTAGCCGTCGTCACAACGGCACGTTTGAGTTGAATCAAGCGCCAATTGGCGCTTGATTCGCATAAACAACAAGACTTGCCAGCGAACTGGCAAGCATCAAAATTGCTTATTTATCCTTGTTACGCTCTTTAACTTCTTTAATAACTTCGTCAGCTACGTTGCGTGGGCAAGCGATGTAGTGTGAGAACTCCATAGAGAACTGACCACGACCAGAAGTCATTGTACGTAAGTCGCCGATGTAGCCGAACATGTCGCTTAGTGGAACGTCAGCTTTAATACGGACGCCAGTTACACCTGGATCTTGAGATTTGATCATGCCACGACGACGGTTTAAGTCACCGATAACGTCACCTACGTGAGCGTCTGGAGTGTAAACGTCAACTTTCATGATAGGCTCAAGCAATTGTGGACCTGCTTTTGGCACCGATTGACGGTACGCAGCACGGGCAGCAATTTCGAAAGCGATTGATGATGAGTCAACTGCGTGGAAGCCACCATCGGTCAAGATAACTTTGAAGTCTAAGCAAGGGAAACCTGCCAATACACCTTTGTCGATACTGGCTTTGAAGCCTTTTTCAACTGCTGGCCAGTATTCTCTTGGTACGTTACCACCGGTAACTTGTGATTCGAATACGAAACCGCTACCTGGCTCACCTGGCTCGATGATGTAATCGATTTTCGCGTACTGACCAGAACCACCTGATTGTTTTTTGTGGGTGTAGCTGTCTTCGATACGTTGGGTGATTGTTTCGCGGTAAGCAACTTGTGGTTTACCAACGTTAACTTCAACACCGTGGGTACGACGCAAGATGTCAACTTTAATATCCAAGTGTAACTCGCCCATACCTTTAATGATGGTTTCGCCGCTTTCTTGGTCAGTTTCAACGCGGAAAGATGGATCTTCAGCAACCATTTTACCAATCGCGATACCCATTTTTTCGTTGCTGCCTTTGTCTTTAGGCGAAATAGCAATCGAGATAACTGGATCAGGGAAAACCATAGGCTCTAAAGTCGCTGGTTTGTCTGGATCGCATAAGGTGTGACCGGTTTGAACGTTTTTCATACCGATAACCGCAACGATGTCGCCCGCTTGTGCAGAATCCAACTCTTCACGAGAGTTAGCGTGCATTTCGACGATACGACCGATACGCTCGGTTTTGCCAGTGAAAGTATTCAGAACGGTAGTACCTTTTTCCAATCTACCTGAGTAAACACGGATAAAGGTCAATGCACCGAAACGGTCGTCCATGATTTTGAACGCCAAGGCGCGTAATGGTTTGTTGACATCAACAATCGCGAATTCGCCAGTTGCGTTACCTTCCAAATCCACTTCAGGTTGTGGTTTAACTTCAGTTGGGCTTGGCAAATAATCAACAACGCCATTCAATACCAACTGAACACCTTTGTTTTTGAAAGATGAACCGCAGAAAGTTGGGAAGAAATCAAGGTTGATTGTACCTTTACGGATGCAACGTTGAACGGTTTCGAAATCTGGCTCAATACCTTCTAAGTATTTTTCCATTGCGTCGTCGTCTTGCTCAACGGCAGTTTCAATCAATTTTTCACGCCATTCTTCAACCAAATCAGCCATGTCTGCTGGTACGTCTTCGATGACATATTTCAATGGATCTCCAGAGTCATCCCAGATCCATGCTTTGCGGGTTAACAAATCGATAACACCAACAAAGTTTTCTTCTTCGCCGATAGGCAAGGTCATCACTAAAGGACGAGCGCCCAATACGTCTTCAACTTGCTTAACAACGCGATAGTAGTTAGCACCTAAACGATCCAGTTTGTTGATGTAGATAACACGAGCAACTTCTGATTCGTTAGCATAACGCCAGTTGGTTTCTGATTGAGGCTCAACACCGCCTGAACCACAGAATACGCCGATACCGCCGTCTAATACTTTTAATGAACGATAAACTTCGATAGTAAAGTCAACGTGACCCGGGGTGTCGATGATGTTGAAACGGTGACCGTTCCAAAAGCATGAAGTCGCCGCTGATTGAATGGTGATACCACGTTCTTGTTCTTGTTCCATGAAGTCTGTGGTCGCTGCACCATCATGTACTTCGCCGATTTTGTGGATTTTTCCGGTCAGCTTCAGAATCCGCTCGGTAGTGGTGGTTTTACCGGCATCGACGTGCGCGAAAATGCCGATATTTCTGTATAACGATAGATCAGTCATGGTTGTACTCTATTTTTTGGAGATGAAAACTTGTATCCCTTGGCACCATTGCCGCGGCTTCTTCAAGGACACTGCCTATGAAAAATCCCACCATTCTACCCGAAAAATCAAAAAAAACAGAATGTCAATTCTGTTATGTTTAGCAATCTGCTTTAAAAACTTCAGATTCGCTGGTTTTTGACTCGTCAGCCAAGATTTGCTTTAAAAAAGGAATAGTTAATTTGCGCTTGGCGGCTAATGTCGCTTGATCAATTTTTTCCAGCAATTGCCATAGCGCAGGGAAATCGTGAACATAATGATTGAGCAAAAATCGCCCGACCAATGGCGATAAATCAAATCCCAAATGACGCGCTTTCACCTGTAAGGCTTCAAGAATTTCATCATCATTCAAGCGCTGAATTTTTAAGGTCAAGCCCCAACTCATACGGGTTTTTAAATCCGGCAACACAATCGGCAAAAATTTAGGTGGACCATCAGCGGCAAGCAGTAATTTATGACCGTTTTGGCGATGGCTGTTATAAAAAGCAAACAACGCCAACTCCCAGTCATTATTTCCCGCCAAATATTGAATATCATCAAAAACCACCAAATCCATCTCCTCCAAACCTTCTAGCATGGCCGGATCAGGTAATGGCTGATTAAATTTAAAATAGAACGGTTCCTTGTTATTTAATTTTGCCTGCTGACAACAAGCTTGTAGCAAATGAGTTTTACCGCAGCCGGCGTCACCCCAAACAAAAATCTGCTGCTCCTGACCGTCATCAGCCAATGCCTGTAATTGCATGACAATTTCCGCATTACTGCCAGCAAAATAACTGGCAAAAGTCTGATTGGCTTGAAACTCAAATGCTAAAGGGACTTGCATAAAACCCTATTTAACCTTTTCTGCTTTATAAACAAATAAGCCAGCACCAAAGCACAGCAACAAGCTAAACAACACTTCCAGCAAAGCATAAGGTCGCTCTGCCGCATTGACATAAGCCTCAGCAGCACCGTGAGCAAAATAGGGCAAACTTAGATAACTCATCCAAGTGCAACTTTTCAGATTGCGATTAAGAAAGCCTCTGAATGGCAGCAGTAAAGGCCCGATACTAATGATTAGCAACAAAGCGGTTGGCACGCGAGTCGATGGCGATAACAAAGTATGCCAAGCCATCAACAGAAAAAATAAGCCGAAAAAACCGAGTAAGCCAAGGTAGTAATAATGAATTCTGGACATGAAAATTTTCAAAAAATAAATCCTAGTTTACAACCAAAAGCCAGCATTGTTAGCTAATTAGCCTTTTCAATCGCATTGTATTGATTGCTTGCATGAATATTTATGCATTATATTTAGTACAAAACTTGGGTTTTTATCAAAAATGCACTTTATAGGATGCAAAAATGCGGCTAGATGAAATAGGGCAAGTCATACGAAAGGCACGAAAAACTCATCAGCTTACCCAAGCACAATTAAGCGCCAGCCTTGGCATGAGCCGAGCCACTTTATCCGCGATTGAAAATGGCACCGTGCCAGAAATCGGCATCCGCAAAATCTTAGCGCTTTGTGATGCTTTAGGCTTAGAGTTAATCACGCAACAAAAATCCAAACGTCCCACCTTGCAACAGCTGATTCGAGAAAACGACAATGCGTAATCTGTTAGCAACTACCCAGGAACATAAATGATAGAAACACACTGGCTTTTAGCCTATTTAACCCTAGGCGCTGCCGTTGGTTTTTTTGCTGGCTTACTCGGTGTTGGTGGCGGTGGGATTATGGTGCCGGTGTTGACGACGATGTTTGCGATGCAGGGCTTTCCGCGTGAGCATCTTGTCCATTTGGCCTTGGCTACTTCAATGGCTGCTATTATCGTCACTTCAATTTCCAGCTTACGCGCCCATCATAAACACGGGGCGGTGATTTGGTCGGTGGTGTTGGCGATTGCGCCGGGGATTATTGCTGGTACTTTTGGCGGGGCGATTTTGGCCGGATTGATTCCAGCTAAACCGTTGGCGATTTTTTTCGTTGTTTTTATGGCTTATGTGTCGGTGCAAATGTTACTCAACATGAAACCTAAACCCACTCGACAATTGCCTAAACCGTTGGGATTGTCTTTGGTAGGTGTGGTGATTGGCGTGGTGTCGGCTTTGGTGGCGATTGGTGGCGGTTCGTTGAGCGTGCCGTTTATGACTTGGTGTAATGTCAAAGTGCAAAACGCGATTGGTACCTCGGCAGCGATTGGTTTGCCGATTGCCTTGTCCGGTACTTTGGGCTATTTGATTAGCGGCTGGCAGGTGGCCGATATGCCCGAATTTAGCTTTGGTTATATCTATTTGCCCGCGGTGGCGGCGATTGCCTCGATTAGTATTTTCACCGCGCCATTGGGAGCGAAGCTGGCGCATAAACTGCCGGTCGCTACTTTGAAGAAGCTGTTTGCGGTGATGTTGATGCTGTTGTCATCGAAAATGTTGCATATGGTTTTCTTTAGCTAAAGCGTCAAAATCAGTCACCCTCAGTTTGTTTAGTTATAATGCAAAAACTAGGGAATTTATAACAAAGCACGGACAGCGCTTTCTTTGCTTGCCAAACGGCAACAGACTTGAGGGGAAAGATAATGGCTGACGAGATACATAAAATCCTGATTATTGGCGGCGGTGCAGCTGGTTTAGAGCTGGCGACACATTTGGGTCATGCGCTAGGCAAAAAAGGTTTGGCAGAAGTGACTTTGTTGGACGCCACTTCAACCCATATCTGGAAGCCGTTATTACACGAAGTTGCCTCAGGCACCTTGGCAGAAGCTGAGGAAATCGAATACCTGTCCCAAGCCCATCGCAATCATTTCCGTTTTCGCTTAGGCCGCATGGAAGGTCTAAATCGCGAGGCTAAAGAAGTTATCGTTAGCCCGACGCTTAACGACAAGGGCGTTGAATTAATCCCGCGCCGCGTTTTCAAATACGACACTTTGGTGCTGTCGGTGGGTAGCGTTTCCAATACTTTTGGCATTAAAGGTGTTGATCAACACTGCATGTTTATCGACACCACTACTCAAGCCTATCGCTTCCAAAAACAACTGGTCGAAACCTATTACATTAAATCCTACGCTGGCCAAAACAGCTTAAAAGACAAGCCTTTGTCGATTGTGATTGTCGGTGCTGGTGCGACTGGGGTTGAGCTGTCGGCAGAATTACATGAAGTCACCAAGTTGTTGGCGACATATGGCTTGGAAGATTCTGACAAAGTCAAAATCACTATTATTGAAGCCGCCACTCAATTATTACCAGCCTTGCCACCGCGTTTATCCACCGCCACGCAACAACAATTGGTCAAGCTGGATATTCAGTTAAAACTGGGGCGTCGCGTGACGGAAGTCACCGAAACGGCGGTACATACTCACGATGGCGAAGTGTTTGACGCTGATTTAAAAGTCTGGGCAGCGGGAATTAAAGCGCCGGATTGGATGAAAAATCTTGACGGTTTAGAAACTAATCACATCAATCAGCTGGTCGTTGATCAAACTTTAAAAACCAGTGATGACGACATTTTTGCGATTGGTGATTGTGCCGCTTGTGTTTGGGAAGGTCATGGTGGCAATGTGCCGCCGCGCGCTCAAGCCGCACATCAACAAGCCTCCACCGTAGCAAAAACCATTGTTAATCGTCTAAAAAATAAACCGGCGGTTAAGTTCGTTTATCACGATTACGGTTCCTTGGTATCGCTGGGCAAATTCACCACCGTGGGTAGCCTGATGGGCAGCTTAATGGGAACGGTGAGTGTCGGTGGCTTTATTGCCTACATCGTTTATTTGTCGTTGTACAAAATGCACCAAGTCGCGATTCACGGCTATTTCCGCACAGCAATGTTAACCTTATCGAATTTATTTCGTCGCAGTACCCACGCTAAAATTAAAATGCATTAATCCATCAATCTATTGAGCTATATAAATGTTAGAACTTGAATATGAATTCCGCGAACAAGATCTTGTTCATTTTAATGAATTAAGACTTTCCCAAAACCCTGAAATGCAAAAGAAAATCCGCCAAAACCGTTTATTGGTGCCAGGCGTGATGCTGGTGTTTGGCTTGTTTTACTATGTCTATTATCAAGATATGTGGACTACCGCCTACATTACCTTGTTAGCTTTGGGCTGGGGGATTGCCTCACCGTTTGTGATGAAAATCGACATGCGTCGCCAGTTTTTTAACCAATACACCAAAGCCGAAAAAGCAGCGATGTTTGGGATTCATAGCTTAACGATTGAACCAGAATTTTTACAAGAGCGTTCACCGGGCGGTAAACACAAAACCCCTTGGGCAGAGATGTTGCGCGTCGAGCGTCATAAAGACTATGTTTATATTTATGTAGCGATTGATGCGGCGATTGTAATCCCGCGCGAAACCGTTAAAAAAGGCGATTTAAAAGCCTTTGTTAAACAAGCGGAAGGGATTATTGATCGAGTGGCTGGTTAATCACTTTGCCGTTCGTGTTGATCCAATCACGAACGGCGCTTCGATTTATTGTTGATAACCATTGCTATTACTCTCCACCCAACGCACTTCGCCAGAAGCCAAGCGTTCTTTTTTCCAAAACGGCGCCTGTTTTTTTAAGGCTTCCATGATGAAACGACAAGCATCAAAGGCATCGCCACGATGCGCCGACCAAGCCGCCACTAATACCAAACTATCATCCGGCACCACATCACCGATACGGTGAATTAACAAAATATCTAGCAAAGCCCATTGCTGATTGGCTTGTTCGACAATCGAAGCCAATTGTTTTTCAGTCATGCCCGGGTAATGTTCCAGCGTCATGCCGACCACCCCATCACCTTGATTGAAATCTCGCATAGTGCCGACAAAAACCGCGGTCGCACCGTATTTGCCTGCTAGTTGTTGGGCTTGATATTCGGCAAGGCTTTGCCAAGGATCGAATGCTTGAGAAGTAAGGCTGATGCTCATATTAACCGCCAGTCACGGGTGGAAAAAAAGCTAACTCGTCGTTGTCTTTAACCAGTGTATCTAAACCAGCATATTCCATATTCACCGCCACCAATACCCCCTCAGGCATCGCTAAATCAGGATTTAACCGCTGCCAAATCTGGCTGGCCGATAAAGGCTCGGGTAATAGCAATTCCGCATCAGCATGGCCGACGCGCTCTTTCAAACTGGCAAAATAACGGACTTTAATCGACATGATGTTTTATCGGGTAATACAATGCCCGGCTGTTAATAATGATCGGATTATCCCATGCCTAGCAACACGCTCAATCATTTTAATGCCGCCGGTGAGGCGCATATGGTCGATGTCGGCGATAAAGCTGTCACTCAACGCACCGCGATTTGCGAAGGCTATATTGAAATGCAGGCTTCGACTTTAGCGTTGATTATGGCCGGAAATCATAAAAAAGGGGATGTGTTAGGTATTGCCCGTGTCGCGGGGATTATGGCCAGCAAACGTACTGCCGATTTAATTCCGCTTTGTCATCCGCTGCCATTGACCCATGTGGATATTCAACTAACTACTGATACTGAACATAATCGAGTCCACTGCTTAACCACGGTGAAAACCAATGGCCAAACCGGTGTGGAAATGGAAGGACTGACTGCCACGCAAATTGCCTTGTTGACGATTTATGATATGTGCAAGGCCGTGGATAGAGGGATGGTGATTGGTGGCGTGCAGTTGTTGGAGAAAATGGGGGGCAAGTCGGGGCATTGGCGTGCTACAGATGATGGTTGAGAAAGTTGGTATTTATCAGTTAGACATATTTGTAAGGTAATGGAGAGCCAAATAATGAGTAAAAGCCTTTATTGCTTAATTATCATAGTGTTAAGCATTTTCTCTGCTGGCATTTCAGCCGAACCACCCGCCTACAGCCTGCCAATTATTAGCAAAGCCGGCAATGGTGAAGTTCTCAATAGCGCTAATCAATCCAAGCCGCTTTACGATTTAATGGGCGATAAAATCGTTCTATTGAGTTTTATCTACGCCACTTGCAGCGATGTCAATGGCTGCCCATTAGCGACACAGGTGCTGCATAAAATCAGTCGTGAACTACAAAAACAACCGGCGATTGCCAGCAAATTACGTTTACTGACCTTAAGTTTTAATCCTAGTCACGATACGCCGGAAAAAATGCAGTTATATGGACAAGGTTTAAATCATGCCAATTTGGATTGGCAGTTTTTAACCACTGCTTCAGAGCAACAATTGCAGCCGATTTTGGAGGCTTATCAGCAAAATGTGCAGAAAATTTACGATGAAAAAGGCCAATTTACCGGCACTTTTTCGCATTTGTTGAGGGTGTATTTGATTGATACCAATAAGCAAATTCGTAATATTTACAGCGTCGATTTTTTAAATCCACAGACGTTAATCAGCGATATTAAAACCTTATTGGCCGGTGATTTACCGACTGTTAAATTAGCCAGTAATCCCGAAATCATGTACCGCGCTGGCGATTACAAACAAACTTACCAACAAGCCGATTATCAAACTCGCTCGATAGCCTTAAGCCAGCGCCAAGGCCAAGCCGCCAATTTACTCAACTACGCGCAAAAGCCGCCGTTGGGTTTGCCGAAATTAACCACGCCTGCCGATAACCCTATCACTGCCGCCAAAATTGCCTTGGGTCGTAAGCTGTTTTATGACCGCCGTTTGTCCTTGAACAATACCTTTTCCTGCGCCATGTGCCATATTCCCGAACAAGGTTTTAGCAATAATGAAATGGCAACGGCGGTGGGTGTTGAAGGGCGCACCGTCAGGCGTAATAGTCCATCTTTGTATAACGTCGGCTATGCGCGTTTATTGTTCCATGATGGTCGCGAAGACAGTTTAGAGCAGCAAGCTTGGGGGCCGTTGTTGGCACAGAATGAAATGGCTAATCCGTCGATTGCTTATGTCATCAATAAAATCAAAGCCAATGCCGATTATCAGGGCTGGTTTGAAAAAGTCTTTCATCAAGCGCCGACTATGTTGAACGTCGGCCAAGCGTTAGCCAGTTATCAGCGCAGTTTGAATTCTGCGGATTCGGCTTTTGACCGTTGGTATTTTGGCAAACAAGCCAAGGCGATGAGTCAGCAAGCGCAACGCGGATTTGCTTTGTTTAGCGGCAAAGCCGGTTGTCTGGCGTGTCACAGTATTGAACAAAAATCGGCTTTGTTTACCGACCAAAAACGCCATAACACCGGCATTGGTTATCAACAATCAATGGCAAAAACACCCGCTCAACAGTTATTGCAAGTTGCCCCTGGCGTTGCGATTAATGTCGATAGCCAAGCGCTTAAATCGGTCGCTGAAAATAAAGCCAATGATTTGGGTTTTTATGAAATCAGCCAAAATCCCGCAGATCGTTGGGCTTACAAAACCCCTAGTCTACGCAACGTGGCTTTAAGTGCGCCGTATATGCACAACGGCAGTTTGGCCAGTTTGGAGGATGTGGTGCGGTTTTATAATCAAGGCGGGGTGGCGAATGAAAATCTGTCGCCGCAGATTAAACCGCTGGGTTTGTCGGACAGCGAAATCGCCGATTTGGTGGCTTTTTTGCAAAGCTTAACCGGTAGTAATGTCGATAAGCTGGTGGCAGATGGCTTTGCTGCGCCGGTGGGGGATAGTCAGTAATCGGTTGGCTGTTCGCTTCGACTCCGCTCAGCGAACAGCTTAGTTTTAGATTTGAATGGTTTTACCTTGTTTCGCCGAGGCTAACGCTGCAACGATAACCCGACAGTTATCCCTTGCATCCGCTAACGACAATGCTGGCGCTTTGTCATTGAGAACGCAATCGCTGAAATGTTCAATTTCGGCTTTGAAATGATTAAGCGCTGGCAAGCGTTGTTCACTTTGCTGACCGTCTTCTGTCCACCAAGAAATCACCGGTACATCACCTGGCAATTGCCAAACGATATGGCATTTGATGCCGCCTTTGGTGCCGATAATTTCGTATTCACAACGTCTGGCTCGGTCAAAGCTGAAATCAAATTGTGCGAAACGACCTTCGCCAAAATCCAATACCCCGCTGCTGGCTATATCAGCACCGCTTTCGGCATAGTGCGATAAAGCCGTAACCGCTTTGGGTAATTGTTTAAAAAACATTCGCAGCGAATGAATTGCATAACAGCCGATGTCCCACATCGCACCACCGCCGTTATCAATGCTTTCCGCTAAACGATACAACCGCGCAGGGCGCATCATGAAAGAATAGCTGGCGCGTACTGAGCGAATTTCGCCAATCAAACCGGAGTCTAAAATTTCCATCACTCGCGCATGTTGCGGATGGAATCGGTACATAAAACCTTCCATCACTCTGACTTGCTGTTGCTGGGCGGCGGTTTCGATAGCGTCAATATCGGCAACATTTAATGCCATTGGTTTTTCGCATAACACATGCTTGCCGCTGGCAATCGCCCGTAAAGCCCATTCTGCATGTTCATGGTTCGCCATTGGCAAATACACGGCTTGAATATCGCGATTCGCCAGCAAAGCCTCCAAATCATCATAGGCTTTGATGTTGGGGTAACACGGTGCGTATTTGGCTAAAGTTTCCGCAGAAGCACCGGCACGACGACTGGCGATTGCCACTAACGCGGCGTTATTGGCTTCCAGAATCGCAGGCATTAAGCGCTCATTGATGCGTGCCGCGCCAAGGATTCCCCAGCGTAATTGGTTTGCGCTACTCATTGTGGTTTTGGCATTTGTGCTTGATGTTGACGGCGCATTTCTTCCCATTTTGCCGCTTGTTCTGGATTTAAAAGTTCGGTGACTTTATCGTGTGATTCGCGATGAATAGCGGCAAATTTTTCGTGCTGGGCTTTAAAAATCGCATCGACTTTGGCTTTTTGATCGGCAGATAAGCCTAGTTCTTTGCTCAAATGGTCAAGCTTGTGATTGGCTGGGGTTTCGTAATTATTGTCGCTAGCCGCATAGCTAGTCATCGGTAATAGTAACGCGCTGATTAATAATAAAATTTTGCTGTGCATGATTAACTTCCTTGAGATTAAAAATTTACGGTTTTTGTTGGCATGGACAATCAATGTCTATGCGTTTGGGCTTGGCTTCTAAGGTAATCGCGGTCAATTTTCCACCCCACAGACAGCCGGTATCAATCGAAAAACAGTTGTCGCCTTGGTAAAAGCCCAAGGTAGACCAGTGACCAAAAATAATCCGCATATCGGCGCTCTTGCGGTCAGGTACTTGATACCAAGGGATTAAATGTGTCGGTTGGCTGCCCGGTGCGCCTTTTTGGGCGAAATCCAAAACCCCGTCAACGGTGCAATAGCGCAAACGGGTGAAGCAGTTAACTGCAAACCGTAGTTGCTCCATTTTCGGTAAATCGTCGCTCCACAGATTAGGCTTGTTGCCGTACATGGTGCGGAAAAAGCGTTTGTGGTCTGAGCTTTGCATGGCTTGTTCGGCTAGGCGTGCCATGTGAACCGTCTGAGCGAAATCCCATTGTGGCGGTAAGCCAGCATGGAGCATACAAAAGTCTTGATCGCTGTAAAACAAAGGCTGATGCCGCAACCAGTCGATCAGTTCGTCACAATCGCTGGCGCGTAGAATCGGTGCTAAGGTGTCTTTTTTTCCGGCTTTGCCCAATGAAACCACGGTAGCGATTAAATGCATATCGTGGTTGCCGAGTACGCTGATTGCTGAGGAACCTAAGCCTTTAATAAAACGCAAAGTCTCTAATGACTTTGGCCCGCGATTAACCAAATCACCGGCAATCCAAACCGTATCCTTAGCTGGATCAAACTTTATGACGTCGAGCAGCCGACGAAATTCGTCGTAGCAGCCTTGAATGTCGCCAATCGCGTAAGTGGTCATTAGTGCAAGGTGCGGGGAATCGAGAGGGTGAATTGCGGAATCGGGGCTTTAAAATCTTCGCCATTTTCCGATTGCATTTGGTACTTGCCTTGCATGATGCCAACTGGGGTTTCAATGATCGCCGCGCTGGTATAACGGAACATATCGCCAGGGTTAAGGTAAGGATGCTCGCCAACTACGCCATCACCGTTGACTTCTTGGACTTTGCCATTGGCATCAGTAATCAACCAGTGGCGAGTTAATAGCTTGGCTGCCGTGGCGCCAACATTAGTAATGGTAATCGTGTAAGCAAATACATAGCGATTCTGCTCGGGCGATGATTGCGCCTCGATATAATGCGGTTTTGCTTCAACTAAAACTTTGTTTTTTTCGCTCATTGATAGATGATGTAATTCGATATGGTGGTTATTTCAACCTAACTGATACCCAAACGCAAGCAATCCCGTTAAGCCTTTGTTTTCTGGGCTTAGCCGCTTAAAAACAGACAAAAAATCATGACACAACACAAACCTTTACACATCCATATTCTTGGCATCTGCGGCACGTTCATGGGCGGCTTAGCCTTGATTGCTCGTGAACTCGGCTACACCGTTAGCGGCTCGGATCAAAACGTCTATCCGCCGATGAGCACCCAGCTAGAAGAGCAGGGCATTCGTTTGATGAACGGCTACAAGGCCGAAAATCTCGATTGTAAGCCGGATTTGGTGGTGATTGGCAACGCCATGTCGCGCGGCAATCCTGAAGTCGAAGCGGTTTTAAATAGCGGTTTGCCTTATATCTCTGGTCCACAATGGTTGTCGGAACATGTCTTACAAAAGCGCTGGGTGTTAGCGGTTGCTGGAACACACGGCAAAACGACTACCACCAGCATGTTGAGCTGGATTTTGGAATTTAACGGTTTTAAGCCGGGCTTTTTAATCGGCGGGATTCCGCTTAATTTTGGGATTTCCGCACGCTTAGGCGAGTCGGATTTTTTTGTCATCGAAGCTGACGAATACGACTGCGCTTTCTTTGATAAACGCTCGAAATTTGTCCATTACCGCCCACGCACCGCGATTTTAAATAATCTCGAATACGACCACGCTGATATTTTTGAAAACCTCGACGCCATCAAAAAACAATTTCATCATTTAGTGCGCACCGTGCCCAGCCAAGGCTTAATCATTGCCCCAGACTGTGAACAGCATGTCAGCGAAGTTTTAGAGATGGGCTGCTGGACACCGGTGGTGAAAACCGCGATTGATGCCGATGCTGATTGGCAAGCGCAGTTATTAAAAGCTGATGGCAGCCAGTTTGCAGTGCAATTTGAAGGTCAGTCACAAGGCATAGTCGATTGGTCGTTAACCGGACGCCACAATGTCTTTAATGCCTTATCCGCCATCGCCGCCGCTCGACACATTGGCATTCAAGCCAGTGCCGCTATAGAAGCGCTACAACAATTCCAAAATGTTAAACGGCGGATGGAAGTGATTGTCAGTCGTGGCGGTATCACCGTTTACGACGACTTCGCCCATCATCCCACCGCAATCAAAACCACGCTGGACGGTTTACGCAAACAAGTTGGTGATCAAAAAATCTTGGCGATTGTTGAACCTCGCTCCAACACCATGCGCTTAGGTGTCCACACCCAATCCTTAGCCGAATCACTCGCCCAAGCCGACACCGCGATTGTTTATCAACCCGATAATCTCGGTTGGGATTTAAGCCAATTGCAGCAATACGCTGACAATATTCAGATTTGTAACAGCTTAGAAGCGATTATTGAGCAGATTAAAGCCGAGGCGGGTGGCGTTTGCCATGTGTTGTTGATGAGTAACGGCAGTTTTGGTGGGATTTATCAGCGCTTGAGGGATATTTTAAATACTTAGGTTTTATATTAAAAAACCTTGATACGACGGAATTGGAGATATGTATCTGTGGGGATGGTTTTGACCTTATCGGAATAGACTTTGCTAAATCATCCTTACAGGCTCTAAGTGGACATAGTAACCAACCTATTTAATGCAAGAATCTGTTAAACCAGCAAACTCCACAAGCCCAAAGCCGATACAACCACCAATCCACCGCCAACCCAGCGTTTAAACAATAGCTCATTGCGAGTAATGGCCTGATGGGCTTTTAAGCCCATCACATGACCAATCGCGGCAATCGGCAACAACATCAGTGCTTGAATAAAATGTAAATCAACCGATAGCACCACAAAGGTTGTCATTTTGATACTGACTAACACAAACCATAAAACAAACAGCGTATCGCGCAATCGCTCTTTGCTGACATGACGCATATAAACAGCCACCATCAATGGCGCACCAGTCAACGATGTACCAGCGACATAACCGCCTAAAATCAGCAGAAATTTATCAACCCAATCTTGTCGGCTTTCAATGGCTTTATTGAACAACCACACCAAGCCATAAAACAAAGTCACGCCATAGATAAACAAATTCAGCCACAGTATCGGCAAATTCACCAAGCCAAATACGCCCAAGATCGCTGGCGGGATAATGTAAATTGACGACTGGCGAAGATAGCGCCAATCAACATTATGCAAACGGGTTCGCAGGGTTAAACCGGAAAAAAACAGTAGATGGGTACTGATAATAGGCAGCCATAAGCGGGGATCATTATGGATGAACAGCATCAACGGCAAACCCAATGCCGCGCCACCAAAGCCCAGCCCGGTCCGCACAAAGCCAGCCCAAATAAACAATAGGCCTATCAGTAAGGCTTGATTAAGGGAAAAATCGAGTAGCATTTTTAGGGGTAGTCTTAAATTTGGTATAAAAAATGATTAAAAAACTAAAACTTACTTACTGATGTTACACCTGACTGACAGTTATCCATCGATATAGTCGTCATTCTCGGGAAGGAGGGAATGACGAAGCCAAGTTGACGTTGAAGCTAACACTTTAACTTTAGGGGGCTATTGTAGTGATCAACTTAAAGAGCCAAAAGCAAACGTAGGGTGTGGTGAGTTTACGAACCGCACCAATCGCGAACGATGCGGTGCACGTTGTTTACCGCATATATGGACTCCTCTCCAATTGCAAGCCAAGTATTATCAAAATTAATGCTTTTAACAGAGATCAAGATTGCAGCCATATATTCGGTCTCTTGATGAAGGTGCTTAATTGACCTTCGGACCCTGATGAATCTATCCGC